>NZ_LQIM01000008.1:0-112764 GCF_001499985.1 Mycobacterium sp. IS-1556 | reverse complement strand
TAACTGTCAACCATCAGCCGAAACACTGTCGCCCATCAACCGAAGACGAAATGTCAAGCCTCAACCGCACTAATACACCTTCATTGAGCCCCCTGTCAGGATTGAACTGACGACCTACGCATTACAAGTGCGTTGCTCTACCACTGAGCTAAGGAGGCCTGCGGGCCCCGAGTTTATCCGGTCGCTCGTTCGGGGAACCCGCTGCCCGTGAGTGTCAAGGACGATCTCCTGAGCGACTTCCCGCACGTCTATCCGGGGTTGACCCGGCCGCAGGTGGAGCGACTACTCACGCTCCTCGACGAGAGCGCGAGCACCGGAGGCGGCCTGGGCCTCAGCGTCGCGACTGCCATCAAGCCGCTGTCGCCCGACATCGCCGCCCGTATCGAGTCGTACAACAAGGCCGACGTCGACGACTACGTGCGCATCCTGCGCGGCGCCGCGGTACTCCTACTGCACGGTGGCAGCCGGAAAATCAGCCTCCGAGCCCGGAAAGCGTCGCAGCCGCGGTCGAAACGATCGAAGCCGACGCCTGACGTCACTCCTCGACGTCGATGACGCGCTGTGAGGTCACAGTCCGTGACGACGTGCGGGCGCGTGGCCGTCGGCCCGGCAACGGGATCCGGTCGGCGATGTTGCTCAGCGGGTTCACCACCTGGCTCAGCGTAACGACGGCGTCGTGCAGCGCGTCGATCGTCGGCGCCAGCGCCTCGAGGCCCGGCGCCAGTCGGTTCAGGGTGTCGGCGACGTCAGCGAGCTTGAGCAGCGGTCCGTCCGGATCGGTCAGCGTGTCCAGCAGGCCATCCTCGGCGAGCAGGCGGTCGGCCACGCCGTCCTCGCGCAGCACCCGCTCGACCAGTCCGTCGTTGGCCAGCAGTTGATCGGCCAGGCCCCCGGGCGCGATCACTCGCGATAATGCGCCGTCATCGGTGGTCATCCGGTCCACGAGCCCGCCCTCGGCCATCACCTGATCCACCAGCCCACCCGGTGCCACGGCTCGGGCCACCGCGCCGTTCTCGGCGGTCAACCGGTCCAGCAGTCCACCCTCAGTGGTCAGCTGGTCGACCAGTCCGCCCGGCCGCAGCAGCCGGTCCAGTGGACCGTTAGGTGCCAGCGCCCGTCCCAGCGGGGCATCGTCGTCCATCAGCCTGGCCAGCCGGTTCGCCCGCTCCACGGCCTCGTCGAGACCCAGCATGTGCGCGAACGAAGCCGAACCGTTCCTGGTCGCCGTGTTCGCCTCGCCGATCGTCTTCTGAGCCAGCCCCAACGCGCCATTGGCCATGGAGAGCCCGGCGTCGGCGACGGCCAGCCCCACCTTGACGGGCGCAATGGCCAGGTCCGTGAGGGCTTTGCCGTAGTTCATCGCCTCAGTCTATGGACAGCGCAAGACCGGCGTGGCTTCTCAGGTCAGCTGAGCCAACGCGGCTTTGATCTTGGCCTGAGCCTCGTCGAGAGATTGCGGCGACGGGTTCTGGTCGGCGTTGGCGAAACCGAAATCGGCCAGGTTGTTGGTGGGGAAGACGTGCACGTGCAGGTGCGGCACCTCCATGCCGGCGATGATGACCCCGGCGCGCTCGGCGGGGAACGCCTTGACCACCGCCTTGCCGATCAACTGAGAGACCTCCATGACCCGGCCTAAGACCGTGGATTCGACGTCCTGCCAGTGGTCGATCTCGGCTCGGGGCACCACGAGCGTGTGGCCCTGGGTGATCGGCGCGATCGTCAGGAAAGCGACGATGTCGTCGTCTTCGTAGACAAAGCGGCCGGGTAACTCTCCGTTGATGATCTTGGTGAAGACGCTCGCCATGGGTCGAGCATAGTGAGAGCCACGGCGACGGAGCTCTCAAGGCATCGCAGAAGCCAACGAGACTCGACCTGAGGTTCGGAGTGCGGCATGCACCCACTCAAACGCGTTCTGGGGGATGGCTCATATCCGCCTTCCTCTTGGTAGAGGTCGACGTGTTTGTCAGAAGGGTGGGGGGTCGGCGTCGGAGCAGTTGGTGCCGGTGCTGATGTCGATATTCCACAAGTCATCTGGTGGTGGTCTTTCGGGTTCGGTGGTGATGGGTGCCGGGGGTTGGTGGCGGTCAAGGGCGTTGAGGGCGCGTTCGCGTTCGATTCGTCGTAGCCGGTCTTGGGTGCGGGTGCGTCGTCGGCGCGGCATCATGGCGCCTTTGTCGCCGTTTTCTGTTGGTCGTGGTGTCGCTGGCAGGGCGGGGGTGCAGGTATCCCAGCCGGGGAAGAACAACCGGCTACCCGGATGGGTGACATACGTGCGGCCCGACGGCGCCGTCCAGTGGACCGATCCGTCGCTGTGTTGCTCATCGCGCCACCCACCGAAAGTTTTGAGTAGGTGATGGATTCGGCACAGGCATTTGGTGTTCGACGGATGGGTGGCCCCGGCCGGATAGGGCACCGTGTGGTCGATGTCGCAGTACTGCGCGGGGCGGGCGCAGCCGGGGAATCGACAGGTCATATCGCGCATCCGGACAAACCGTGCGGTCTTTTGCGATGGTCGGTAACCGGGTTCGGGGGCCGCATCGGGCGTGTGCACCCACCGGACCGTTGCGCCGTTGTTGATCAGCTCGGCCAACAGCGAGGCCGGAATCAGAGCACCGCCGAGGATAACCGCCGCGCAATTCGACGGCGCACCCCCTGCCGCAGCGGCGGCAGGCTCTGCCCGGGGTTGGGCCCGCTCGGCCGCAGCGGCGGCAGGTTCTGCCGGGGGTTGGGCAGGCTGGGCTGCGGGCTCGGTAGGTTGCATTTGGTCATCGCCGGACATTTGCGGATCCGGTTGTGCGGTCAGGGCCGCGGGTCCGGTGATCACGTTGATGACGAAGTTGGTTGCTCGCGGATCATCTCCGCCAGATGGGCATTCCGGGCTGCCGCACTGGCAGGTCAGTCGCTCAGCGTGTGCGGCCATGGCACCCAGCGAATCGGACCTGCGCTGCCCGGCGGTGCGGGGGTCGTCCTTGCACAGTTCGCTTGACATTTGTGCGAGCCGACGTTCGAGTAGCTCTGCGTCGGCGGCTGATAAGCGGCCCCACAGTGACGTCGTTCCGGTCACATCGTCGCGCTTACCGAATTGGACGTCTCGGCTGCGGGCGGCCTCGCGCAGGCGCCGCCGCGCGTCGGGGTCGTGCTCGTCGACCAGCGAGTCGATCGCCGACTCCAGCTTCGCCACCGACAGTGACCCCCACTTGGCCGCACGGTCCGCGATGGCGGTGTCGACCTTCGCCAGGATCTCGGAGTCCACGATCAGTTGCGTGCGCCAGGTGATGGTCGCGACCAGCCCAGCGCTCAAGCGGCCTTCGGCGAACAACGCAGCCACGTGGGGCAGCCGCTCGCGCAGCGCCATCGCGATACACATCTCCCGCGAAGCGCCACGGTCGCCGATGCCCATCGCGGCCGACACCTCGGCCGAGGCCATCCGCCAGCCATCGACCGCCAGATGCTCGCGCTGGCCGTCGGGTTCGGTGTACCGGGCGGTCAGCTCGGCGGTGGCCGCCAGCCGACGCGCGGCCAGAACCGCCTCTGCGCGAGCGCAGTCCGCGATCACAGCCACGACGGCCGCGTCGTCGGCTGCCTCAAACTTCGTATCGAACACCTGTTCGACCATGTCTCCGAGCATGCCACGACCGGCCGACAAAATCAGCGCCGGTCACCACCCCTGTGGATAACTCCATCCAGCTCGGAGACCGACCACGGAGGCGAGTCGTGATGGTCGCGGTAGGCGAGAATCGTCGGCGTCGGCCTGTCGAAGCGCCCGACGAACCCACCGGCGGCGATGAAGATCTGCCCCGTCACGTTTGCGGCGAGGTCACTGGCCAGGTACGCGTAGGTCGGCGCCACATACTCCGGCGGTGCGGCGTCCAGGGCGCCCTGCATGCTCATCTCGTCGAGCAGACCTCGCCGGTGTAGGTCATTGATGTGTGCCTCGTACTCCGGGCCGGTGGACAGTCGCGTCCTGGCTCCGGGACACACCACGTTCGCGCGCACACCGTCGCCTTTCAACTCGGCGGCGATCGCCAGCGTCAGGCCGTTGACGCCGCCCTTGCCCGCCGGGTAACCGGTGCCGCCATAGTCGCCGAGGAAAGCGAACGAACTGGTGTTCACGATCGCGCCGCCGCCTTGCGCCACCATCTTCGGGGCAGCTGCCCGGCATGTCTCGAACACCGTGCCGAGGTGCGCGTCGATCAGATCGCGAAACTGCGCAGAAGTGACGTTGAGGATCGACGACCCGTGCGGTTCGGCGGTGCCCGCGCAGTTGATCAGGATGTCGATCTGACCGAATTCCTGCACGCACATGTCGATCAGGCTGTCCGCAACGGCCGGATCTGCGGGTGAGCCGGGCAGGCCGCGCGCGTTCAAGATCCGTTGCGCTGCTTGGGTTACGGCGTCGGCGTCGCGGCCGTTGACGATGACCCCCGCGCCGTGTGCGGCGAGCAGCTCGGCGACCGCCAGCCCGAGACCACGCGAACCACCGACGACAACCGCGCCGCGCCCGCGCAGTGGCGGGCTACTTGTCATCCGTTGGCTGGCTGGCCGCCTGGCCGAACTCCATCATGTCCATGTTCCAGTAGCCGCGCAGGTTGGTCAGCAATCCCGAGTCGTCGGTCTTGTAGGTGAACACGCCGCGCACGGTACTGGTCATGCCGTTGTCGAACTTGCTGCGCAACACCAGGATATGGGCCACCTCGTGCGGTGAGCTGGAGGGAAACGTCTCCTCGCACGTGATCTTCAGGTCGTTGGAGGCGATGTTGGCGTCGTAGAACCTGGACACCGTCTCCTTCCCGCGCACACCGTCGCCGTCAGGGTTGGTGAAGGACTGGCCGATCGGATCCTCGATCACGACGTCGTCGGCCATCAAGGCCAGCCAGCCCTGCTTGTCGTGGGCGTGCACGCACTTCCACGAGTTGTGCGACGCGGCCAAAGCCGGTGTCTTCTCGGCCGTTTCGGTGTTCTTGTCGGACATCGGGGCCTAGCGGTCGTCGTCGGTGTAGCGGATGACCCCGCGGATGTTGCGGCCCTCGAGCATGTCCTTGTAGCCGTCGTTGATCTGCTCCAGCTTGTACTGCCGGGTGACCATGTCGTCGAGGTTCAGCTTGCCGGCCTTGTACATCGACAGCAGCTGGGGGATGTCGAAGTGCGGGTTACCGCCGCCGAAGATGGTGCCCTGCAGTCGTTTCTGCATCAGGGTCAGCATGGCCAGGTTCAGGTTGACCTCGGTGTCGAGCAGGCTCCCGATTGCGGTCACCACGCAGGTGCCGCCCTTGGCCGTGAGGTTGAGGTAGTTGTCGACGTCCTTGCCGTGCAACTCGCCCACGGTGACGATCACCTTGTGGGCCATCAAGCCCCAGGTGACCTCCCCGATGCCTGCCATGGCCGACTCCCAGTCCGGATAGGCATGTGTGGCACCGAATTTCAGCGCCTGATCACGCTTCCACTCCACCGGGTCGATGGCGAAGATGCGGCGGGCACCCGCCGTGACGGCGCCCTGCAGCGCTCCCATGCCGACACCGCCGACGCCGACGATCGCGACGTCCTCACCGGGCCGGACGTCGCCGCTGCGCACCGCCGAACCGTAGCCGGTGGTGATGCCGCAGCCGACCAGGCAGGCGACCTCGAACGGGATCGACTCGTCGATCTTCACCACCGAGCTCTTGTGCACGACCATGTATGGGCTGAAGGTGCCCAGCAGCGTCATCGGGAAGACGGGCTTCCCGTTTGCGTGGATGCGATGGGTGCCGTCGGAGACCGCGGTGCCCCCGAGCAGTCCGGCGCCGAGGTCGCACAGGTTGCGCATGCCTGCCTGACACGACGGACAGTTGCCGCAGGACGGGATGAACGACATCACCACGTGATCGCCGGGTTTGATGTCTTCGACACCCGGCCCGACCTCGGTCACAATGCCCGCGCCCTCGTGGCCGCCGAGCACGGGGAAGCCGGCCATCGGAATGCCGCCGGTCACCAGATGGTGGTCGGAGTGGCACATCCCCGACGCTTCCATCTGAACCTTGACCTCGTCCTTGACGGGGTCACCGATCTCGATCTCCTCGATCGACCACGGTTGATTGAACTCCCAGATGAGAGCGCCTTTTGTCTTCATTCGCACGTGCCTTCCGTTAGAGCCGGTGACCACAGACTAGAGGGAGTAGTTAGGTACGTCACAGTCACCCCCAATCAACTGCTTGGCCGGTCACCAGATGGGTGCGGGGGCCTGACCGAGCGGGTAGTAGCCGGGCAGTTTCTCACCCGCCAGCGAGCGCTCGATGCGCTTTTGCATTCCCGGTGACAGGTCGCCGGACTCGATCAGCTTCGCGTATCCCTTGGCCACGTGGCCGAAGTCGAAGAAGTCGCGCTGCCATTCGATCTTGAGGTTGGCATCGAGTCGGAACCAACTGCCGCCGATGCCGTAGATCTCGTCCTGCGAGCCATCGGATTTGTTGACGATTTGCTTCCAGAAGCCGACGATTTCGCCCTGTTTGTCGTCGACGAGCACTTTCTGGTACTCGTAGACCCAGTTCTCCAGACCCTCCATCTCCAGGCCTAAGGCGATCTCGCGGATTTCTTCTATGCCGACACACATGACGTCTTCCTTGGGGCCGATGTTCCAGCCGTAGGTGGCGTCGTCGGTGTAGAACTCGGCCAACGGCTTCCAGTCGCCGTTGCGCTCGGCGTCCCGGTTGGCCTCCAGCCATTCTTCGACCCACTTGTCGAGGTCCTCGCGAGGCAGTGATGGCATTGTCTACTCTCCTAATTCCTTGATGGACAGAGCTTGGGTGGGGCACATGTCGACCGCGTTCTGGACCTCATCGCGGGCGTCTTCCGGCGGTTCGGGATCGAGGATTTCGACCTTGCCGCGTTTGGGCACCGTGAAGTAGTCGGGCGCCTCGAGTTCGCACATCGCGTGGCCCTGGCACAGGTCCAGATCCACCTCGATCCGAAAGCAACCCATGGCGACCTACTTGACGCGCCGGCGGTAACGAGCCTTGGCCGGCCGCTGCAGCTGGACCACCATCTTGGAGTGGTCATTGCGGTAGGAGTCGGCCGGCTGGGCCATCTCGAATTCGTACTCGCGCAACAGGACCGAGAAGATCGCCTTGATCTGCATCTGGGCGAATGCGGCGCCGACGCAGCGGTGTCTGCCTGCGCCGAACGGAATCCAGGTCCACCGGTTGACGACGTCGGCCTGCTCGGGTTTGTTGTAACGGTCCGGGTTGAAGGCGTCGGGTTCCGGGAAGTCCTCTGGGATCCGGTTGCTGATGGCCGGTGAGGCCGCGACGAAGTCGCCCTTGCGGATCGGAAAGCCGGCCACCTCGAACTCGCCCTGCGCCACGCGCATCAGGATGATCAGCGGTGGATGCAGCCGCAGCGTCTCCTTGACCACGTTGTCGAGCTTCGGGATCTGACGCAGCGCATGGAAACTCACCTCTTGGCCGTCGGCGTAGAGCTCGTCGAGTTCGTCCTGTACCTCGGCGTACACCGCGGGGTGCCGGATCAACTCGATCAACGTCCACGCCGACGTGCCCGAGCTGGTGTGGTGTCCGGCGAACATCAGCGAGATGAACATGCCGGTCACCTCGTCGGCGGAGAACCGCGGGTTGCCGTCCTCGTCTTTGATCGACACCAGCACGTCGAGCATGTCGCGGTCGGATTTGTCCTTCGGCGGGTTGGCCATGCGCTGGTTCATGATTTCCTGAACCAGCGCAACGAGTTTCACGCGGGCTTCGTCGCGGCGTTTGAAGCTCTCGATCGGCAGGTACGGATCGACGTAGCACAGCGGGTCGGTGCCGCGCTCGAGGTCGTGGTAGTACTCGGCGAATCGATGATCGAGTTGGTTGCGGAATTTCAACCCGATCAGACATGCCGTCGAGGTGTAGATCGTCAGCTCGGCGAAGAAGTCGAGCAGTTCGATCTCGCCTTCGTCGCCCCAGTCGGCGATCATCTTCTTGACTTCGCCCTCGATGGTGGCCGCATGGCCCTTCATGTGCTCGCCGCGCAACGCCGAGTTGTGCAGCATCTCCTTGCGCCGCTCCGGGCTGGCGTCGAATACCACACCCTTGCCGAAGATCGGCGTCATGAACGGGTAGGCCTCGGCCTGGTCGAGATCCTCGTCGGCCGAACGGAAGAAGAACTCGTTGGCTTCCGCGCCGGAGAGCAGGATGACGTGCTTGTCGACCAGCTGGAACCAGCCGACATCACCGCATTCCTCGCGGACACGCTTCATCAGACCGATCGGGTCGGTGCGAAACTCCTCGAGGTGGCCGTGCTCTTCCTCGCCGCCGGAAACCCGGGGGACGACCGCCGTCGTCGTCGCATTGGATTCAGTCATGAGTTCAGGTTCTCCTCGTTCAGCTTGAGCTGCTGACGTTCCACGGGTGCGTCCGCCAACGGGGCTTCGGGCTGCAATTCCATGTTCGCGATGAACCCGCCGCGCGGCGTCTCCGCCACAAATGTGATGGCGCGCGCCAGGTCGGAGGCCCGCAGGAAATAGTCGTGGCGGGCCTGACCCCATTTAGCCCAGTCCTCGAGTGCCGGACCGATCTTCTCGGCCGGCAGGCTCCAGCCCATGCTGGTCTTCGTGGGGCCGGGGTGCACGATCGAGGCACGCACGCCGGTTCCCTCCAGTTCCATCTGGAAGTTGTTGACCATCGCGACCAGGGCGGCCTTGGCCGCGCCGTAGGCGCCCATGTGCGGGCGTTGCCGCAGCGCCACATCGGAGCCGACGAATATCAGATCGCCGCGCTGACGCTCGAGCATGCCGGGCAGCACAGCGGCCGCGAGTCGGTTGGCGCCGACGAGGTGGATCTGCAACTGCGATTCGAACTCGTCGGTGGTGATCTCGGCGAGCTTGCCGAAGTACGTGTCGCCCGCGCCGGCCACCAGCACCTCCATCTCGCCGAGCGCGTCGACGGACTGGGCGACAAAGGATTTGACCGAGTTCGGGTCGGTGACGTCGAGATGGAAGCCGACCGCCTCACCGCCGTCGGCGTTGATCTTGCCGACGATGTCGTCGAGCTTCTCGACGCGGCGCGCGCCGAGCGCGACCGGGAAGCCGCGCGCGGCCATCTCGACGGCCGTCGCCTCGCCGATTCCTGACGAGGCGCCGGCGACGATGGCGGGTCGCCGTTCGGGTAGCGGTTCGAAACGGGGCATGTGTTGGCCTTCAGACGGTTTGGAGAGTGATCGGAAGATGAGCGAACCCGCGGACATTGCTCGAGTGGACACGGACGGCGTTGGCCTCGTCGACCTCGTATCCGCGGATTCGCTTGAACAACTCGGTCAGCGCGACCCTGGCCTCCATGCGCGCGAGGTGCGCGCCGAGGCAGAAGTGTGCGCCGCTGCCGAAACTCATGAGTTTTGAGCCGATTTCGCGGCCGATGATGAACCGGTCGGGATCATCGAAGACCCGCTCGTCGCGGTGTGCCGAACCCGGCAGCAGCAGCAGCACGTCCCCATCGGGGATGGTGGTGTCATACAGCGTCAGCTCACCGGCGACGGTGCGCGCCAGGATCTGGCTCGAGGTGTCGTAGCGCAGCGTCTCCTCGACCCATAGCGGCACGCGGTCCAGGTCGGCGTAGACGGGAGTCAGCTGGTCGGGGTTCTTGTGGCCCCAGAACGCCGCGTTGGCAAGCAGTTTCGTGGTGGTCTCGTTGCCGGCGATCACCATCAGGAACATGAAGCCGAGGATCTCGTCGTCGGTGAGCCGGTCGCCGTCGATCTCGGCTTCCAGCAGCGCGGTGGTGAGGTCGTCGGTCGGGTTCTTACGGCGTTCGGCGACCATGCCCTGGTAGTAGACGATCAGGTTGATGGACGCCTCGACGGCCGCGGGCGGCACGTCGGTCACACCCTCGTCGCGGTGCATCACGCCGTCCGCCCAGGCTCGGACCTGGGTGCGGTCGGGTTCGGGCACGCCCATCAGTTCGGAGATGACGTCCATCGGCAGCTTGCCTGCGAATTCGTCGACGTAATCAACGGTCGAGTCGGGTCCGGCTCGATCCAGCATGACATCGAGGTGCTGGACCGCGATCTCGGTGACCCGCGGTTCCAACTCGCGAATGCGGCGTGGCGTGAAGCCCTTTGACACCAGTGTGCGCAACCGCAGATGCGCCGGATCGTCCATCGCCAGGAACGACATGGTTTTCGACGCGTGCGGGCCGCGGGAGGCGGGATCCAGAGACACGCCGAACTTGTTCGACAGCGTGGTGCTGTTGCGGAAACCCGCCAGCACGTCCTGGTGCCGCGACAGCGCCCAGAAGCCGAGTTCGTCGTTGCGGTACAGCGGCGCTTCGTCGCGCAATCGCTTGTAGTACGGATACGGGTCTTCGTGGAAGTCGTAATCGTAGGGGTCGAGGATCACGTCGGAGGCGGCTCCGGTCTGAGGGGTCACTGCTCGTCTCCCAAGATGAGGCCGACGACGTAGGAAAGCCGGTCGGCGATCTGGTGGTAGGTGAACACGCCGCTGCCGGCGTTGACCAGCGCGCCGAAGAACGTCATCTCCAAGGCGGCCAGCGCGCGTGGATCGGCGTCGGGTCCCATGGCCGAGCGGATGCGGCGGTGGATCTCGGCGCCGATGCGGTCGCGCACGGCGCGCACGGTGGCGTCGGTCCCGCTCAGCAACGCGGTCGTGCAGGCCGCCGCGACCTCGGGCTCGTCGGCAACCATCAGCGCCATGGCGCGCAGCGTCTTCTCGACGCGGGTCAGTCTGCTCTCGTTGACGTCGGTGAAGTACGGCACCTGGCGCATCAGGTCGAAGTAGACCTCGGCGATCAGGTGGTTCTTCGACGAGAAGTAGGTGTAGGCGGTCGCCGGGGCGACCTTGGCCTTCGCGGCGACGGCTCGCACCGTCAGGTCGGCGTAGCTCGATTCCCGCAGCATCTCGACCCCTGCCGCGAGCACCTTGCGAAACGTCTCCTCTTGGCGACGGTTGCGCGGCGTCTCGCCGACAGTCACGGGCGACGGCTCTGTGACCGCGACCACGGGTTCACTGGACACATGTCCAAGCTATCTGATCCCAAGTCCGGCCCGCAAGTGCGCAGCTCGGACGCGTCTGCTTGCCACTTGCCAGGCCAGAGGTCTAAGGTTGCTTGCAAATCAACCCGGACACTTGTCCAGCAACGGGGAACGGAGCGCAGATGGCAATGCTGGCCAATCGCGAGAGTCAGTTGCTCATCGACGGCAAGCTCGTCGGCGGCAGTGGCGGGACGTTCCAGACCGTCAACCCCGCGACCGAGGAGGTGCTCGGCGTCGCCGCCGACGCGACCGCCGACGACATGGCGCGCGCGATCGAGGCGGCCCGCCGCGCCTTCGACGAGACGGATTGGTCGACCAACACCGAGTTGCGAGTGCGCTGCCTGCGCCAACTGCAGCAGGTGCTGCGCGACAACATCGAAGAGCTACGGGAGCTGACGATTTCCGAGGTGGGCGCGCCGCGGATGTTGACCTCCGCAGCCCAACTCGAGGGACCGGTCGAGGATCTGACGTTCTGCGCCGACACTGCCGAGTCGTATCAGTGGGTCACCGACCTGGGAGTCGCCTCGCCGATGGGGATTCCGTCTCGTCGCAAGGTGGTTCGCGAGGCCGTCGGCGTCGTAGGTGCTATCACGCCGTGGAACTTCCCGCACCAGATCAACCTCGCCAAGATCGGTCCCGCGCTGGCGGCGGGCAACACCGTCGTGCTCAAGCCGGCGCCGGACACGCCGTGGTGTGCGGCCGCGGTCGGGGAACTGATCGCCGACCAGACCGACATCCCGCCGGGCGTGGTCAACATCGTCACGTCGAGCGACCACGTAGTCGGCGCCCTGCTGTCGAAAGACCCTCGGGTGGATATGGTTTCGTTCACCGGGTCGACGGCCACCGGCCGTGCCGTGATGGCCGACGGCGCGGCCACGATCAAGAAGGTGTTCCTCGAACTCGGCGGCAAGTCTGCGTTTCTCGTGCTCGACGACGCGGATCTGGCGGGCGCGTGCTCGATGTCGGCGTTCACCGCGTCCATGCACGCGGGCCAGGGCTGCGCGATCACCACGCGGTTGGTGGTACCACGGGCCCGTTACGACGAGGCCGTCGAGGCGGCGGCCGCGACGATGGCCGGACTTCGGCCGGGTGACCCGCAGGACGCCGGAACCATCTGCGGGCCGGTGATTTCCGCGCGCCAGCGCGATCGCGTCCAGGGCTATCTCGACTCGGCGATCGACGAGGGTGGCAAGTTCGCATGCGGCGGCGGCCGCCCACAGGACCGCGACACCGGCTTCTTCATCGAGCCCACGGTGATCGCCGGGTTGGACAACAACGCCAAGGTCGCCCGTGAAGAGATTTTCGGCCCGGTGCTCACGGTCATCGCCCACGACGGCGACGACGACGCGGTGCGCATCGCCAACGATTCGCCATACGGGTTGTCCGGCACGGTGTTCTCCGCCGACGAGGAGCGCGCGAACCGGGCGGCGGCGCGGATGCGGGTCGGCACGGTCAACATCAACGGCGGCGTCTGGTACTCGGCGGACATGCCGTTCGGTGGCTACAAGCAGTCCGGCCTCGGCCGCGAAATGGGTCTGGCCGGTTTCGAGGAATACCTGGAGATCAAGGCCATCGCGACCGCACGGTGACACGACTCGGCAGATAGGGAGAGAGATGGGGCAGTTCAACGAGAAAGTCGCGATCGTCACCGGTGCGGGTGGCGGGATCGGCCAGGCCTACGCCGAGGCGCTGGCCCGCGAAGGCGCGGCCGTCGTCGTCGCCGACATCAACACCGAGGGTGCGCAGAAGGTCGCCGACGGGATCAAGGGCGAGGGCGGCAACGCGCTGGCCGTGCGGGTCGACGTGTCCGATCCCGAATCGGCCAAGGAGATGGCGGCGCAGACGCTTTCGGAGTTCGGCGGCATCGACTACCTGGTCAACAACGCCGCGATCTTCGGCGGCATGAAGCTGGACTTCCTGATCACCGTCGACTGGGACTACTACAAGAAGTTCATGAGCGTGAACATGGACGGCGCCCTGGTGTGCACCCGCGCGGTCTACAAGAAGATGGCAAAGCGGGGCGGCGGGGCGATCGTCAACCAGTCGTCCACCGCGGCGTGGCTGTACTCGAACTTCTACGGGTTGGCCAAGGTCGGCATCAACGGGCTGACGCAGCAGTTGGCCACCGAACTCGGCGGCCAGAACATCCGCGTGAACGCGATCGCGCCGGGGCCCATCGACACCGAGGCCAACCGCACCACCACGCCGCAGGAGATGGTCGATGACATCGTGAAGCGAATTCCGTTGTCGCGCATGGGAGAGCCCGAGGACCTGGTCGGCATGTGTCTGTTCCTGCTGTCGGATCAGGCCAAGTGGATCACCGGTCAGATCTTCAACGTCGACGGCGGGCAGATCATCAGGTGACCGATATGAAGCTCGGCTACATCGGTCTCGGCAACCAGGGTGCGCCGATGGCCAAGCGCCTGGTCGACTGGCCGGGCGGCCTGGTGGTCTTCGATGTGCGCACCGAGGCCATGACGCCACTGGCCGAACTGGGTGCCGAACTGGCCGACAGTGTGGCCGATGTCGCCAAGGCTGCTGACGTCATCAGCGTCACCGTGCTGAACGACGCACAGGTGCGCGACGTGGTGCAACAGCTCGCCGAACATGCCAAGAGCGGCACTGTGATCGCGATCCACTCGACCATAGAGCCCGGCACCGCAGGTGAGCTCGCCGAGCAGCTACGGAGTAATAACATTCACATCGTCGATGCGCCGGTGAGCGGTGGCGCCGGTGCCGCCGAGAAGGGCGAGTTGGCCGTCATGGTCGGCGCGGATGACGAGGCGTACGACACGGTCAAGCCGGTGTTCAAGAAGTGGGCATCGATGGTGGTCCGCGCCGGTGAACCGGGTGCCGGAACCAGGATGAAGCTGGCCCGCAACATGCTGACCTTCGTCGGATTCGCCGCGGCGTGTGAAGCGCAGCGGCTCGCGGAGGCGGCGGGCATCGATCTGCAGAAGCTCGGCCGGGTTGTGCGACACAGCGATGCGCAGAGCGGCGGACCCGGAGCGATCATGGTTCGCGACGACACCAAACCACTGCAGCCCGACCACTTCGTGTACGACATGTTCGTCCACACCCGTGGGCTCGCAGAAAAGGATCTGGGTTTGGCACTGAGGCTCGGCGCGGAGAATGGAATCGAACTGCCGCTTGCCGAGATCGCGCTGCGAGACCTGGCGGCCGGACTCGGCGTTCCGCGTACGAAGGAGTAGCAGTATGGACGAGTTGCGCCGCAAGGGCCTCGAGAAGATGAACGAGGTGTACGGCTGGGAGATGCCCGACATGCCCGGCGAGTACTTCGCGCTGACGGCCGATCACCTCTTCGGGACCATCTGGACGCGGCCGGGGCTTTCGATGCGCGACAAGCGGATCATGACGCTGACGGTCGTGACGGCGCTGGGGATTTCGGACCTGGCTGAGATCCAGGCGAACGCCGCGCTGGCGAACGGTGAGATCACCGAGGAGGAGCTCAAGGAGATGGCCATCTTCCTGACGCACTACCTCGGGTTCCCGTTGGGATCCAAGCTCGACGGGGCGGTCACCAAGGTGATCAAGAACCGGAAGAAGACCGCCGAGCAGGGCGAGGACAAAAAGGGCAATGTGAACGCCGCGCTGAAGATGCACTCGGGGAGCAGTCTCGATGACAAGTAGGTACTCCTCGCTGTCCCGCGACGAACTCGCGGTGCTGGTGCCCGAGCTGCTGCTGATCGGTCAGCTGATCGACCGGTCTGGAATGGCATGGTGCATCAGCAATTTCGGACGCGAGGAGATGCTGCAGATCGCGATCGAGGAGTGGATGGGCGCCAGCCCGATCTACACCAGGCGGATGCAGAAGGCGCTGAAGTACGAGGGCGTCGACGTCATCACGATCTTCAAAGGTCTGCAGCTCGACATCGGGGCACCGCCGCAGTTCATGGATTTCCGCTACACCGTGCACGACCGGTGGCACGGCGAATTCCACCTCGACCACTGTGGCGCGTTGCTGGACGTCGAGCCGATGGGTGAAGAGTACGTGCGCGGCATGTGCCACGACATCGAGGACCCGACGTTCGACGCGACGGCCGTCGCGACCAACCGCAGGGCACAGATCCGCCCGATCCACCGTCCGCCGCGCACCCCCGCCGACCAGCACCCGCACTGCGCGTGGACCGTGATCATCGACGAGTCCCATCCCGAGGTCGAGGACCACCCGGTATTGGAGGTTGTCGGCCGAAGCCGCGCCGCCAGAACGGAACTCGACCCGATCGATCCGTCCGACGAGGGTCAGGCCGACTACTCGGGCCCGCTGCTTTCGGACTTCGACTTCGCCGCGTTCTCGCATTCGGCGTTGGTGCGCATGGCGGACGAGGTCTGCCTGCAGATGCACTTGTTGAATCTGTCGTTCGTCATCGCGGTCGGCAAGCGGGCAGGGACGAACACCGAACTGGCAACCGAGATCTGCACCAAGCAGCTCATCGGGGTGGCGGGTATCGCCGCCGAGCGCATCCATCGCGCGCTGAAGTTGCCGGGCGGGATCGAGGGAGCGGTGCAGACCCTGAAGCTGCATCCGATGCTCAACCCGCAGGCATACGTCGACGCCGAGTTCGGTCCGGACATCGTGCAGGTGCGACGGTCACCGGCCCACGAGGACGGCGCGTGGGTGTCGCTGGTGTCTCCCGACGAAGTGCGCCCGTTGCAGGCGGCGGTGCGGGTCATCGACCCGCGATTCGACGTGGAAGTCACGGGCAACCACGAGGACTGGACCGCGCGCGTCGTCGAAACCGACACGGCGGCCAAGGAATTCTCCGAGGTGTCGGTGGTCAGGGTCAGCGGCGGCTCAACGTGGGAGTTCGAGGACCGCAAGTCGCTGCCGCTGACTGTGCTCTGATACCTCTCAGGCGTCGCGAGTCGGTGGCCGAAGAGCCTCGTACTCGGTGCCCAGCCCCCGCATCCTCTCGGCGATGGCGGACAGCTCACCATGGGAACGGCGGATGATCTCGGCGACCTCGCTCGCGCCCTTGCTGACGACCGGCCACAGCATCTGCTCACCAAGGGCGGTTCTCGGGACGGTCGCGGCAGCGTCGACCACCCACTGCCTGACGGCTTCGAGGTCGCGTCGGCCGGCCGCCACCACCGCCGCCGACCGGTCGACCTCCGCCTTGAGTCGCTGATCGAGGTCCGCCATCGCGGACAGTGCACGGCTCTGTCGCTGGTTCGCCTCGGCATACGAGTCCGAGCCTGCGCCGGTCCAGTCCCGCGGCGCGGCGGCGTCGACATCGCTTTGCAGTCGTCGGAACCGCGCACTCTGGTCGAGGCCGTCACCGCCGTGGGGAGTGCCCTCGCCGAACGTGGTGTGCGCGCGTTCCCACGTCGACAAGAAAGCAGCCAGGACACTCACGATCGGAGTCTAAAGCCGGTCAACTCGTGCGTTCGACGGCAATTTCGGGCGCCAGCGCGGTGCCGACCCAACGGCGCAGGTACTTGCGCAGTTCCGCGCCTCGGCGCGGCGGGCGGCCCGGGTCGATGATGAATGACTGGATGATCCGCAGCAGATGCTCGGCCAAGTCGTCGAGGTCGCCGTCGGTCAAGCCGAGACCGGTCCAGTCCACGTCGAAGCGCCGCAGCATCGAGTTGGCGAACTGCAGCGCCACATCCGAGGTGACCGTCTGACTGAAGGCGCTGGCTCGACCGGGCATCAGCAGCAGGCCCATGTGCTTGTCCTTCGGCAGCCACTCGAGCGCGGTGGCGATACCCTCGGCGACCGCCTCCTGCGGGTCGGTCACTCCCTGCAGATGGTCGGCCAACCGATCCAGGAAGCCGGTCGCGGCGCGTTGCGCGGAGGCTTCGAGCAGCGCGTCGGTGCTGGGGAAGTACCGGTAGACGGTCTGCCTCGTGACACCGAGGGTGCGAGCGACGTCGGCGATGGAAAATTCCGCGCCGCGGGCGTCGATCGCCTTGCCTGCGGCGTCAAGGATGCGGGCGACCGCTTCCTCGTCCGTCGACGGTGCCGATCCGGACCAGCCGTGGGTGCGCACGGCGAAAATCCTACTCAGCCAGCCCCATCAACCCGTGTAGGAGACCTGCAGATCCTTGACGCCGTTGATCCAGCCCGACCGAAGACGTTGTGGTTCGCCGAGTTTGGCGATGTCGGGAATCTGGTCGGCGATCTCGTTGAAGATCAGCTTGATCTCCATGCGGGCCAGGTTCGCGCCGATGCAGTAGTGCGCGCCGTTGCCGCCGAAGCCGAGGTGCGGGTTGGGGTCGCGCAGGATGTTGAATTCGAAGGGCCGGTCGAAGACCTCTTCGTCGTAGTTGGCCGAGCTGTAGAACAGTCCGACGCGCTGGCCCTCGCTTATTGTGACACCGCTGAGTTCGTTGTCTGCCAGAGCAGTTCGCTGGAAACAGTGCACGGGGGTGGCCCAGCGCACGATCTCGTCGGCGGTGGTGTCCGGTCGTTCCCGCTTGAACAGGTCCCACTGGTCGGGGTTCTCGAAGAACGCGTTCATGCCGTGTGTCATGGCGTTGCGGGTGGTTTCGTTGCCGGCGACCGCCAGCAGGATCACGAAGAACGCGAACTCGACGTCCTCGAGAGACTCACCCTCGATGTCGGCCTGCACGAGCCGGGTGACGATGTCGTCGGCCGGACAACGCCGACGCTCCTCTGCCATCGAGTAGGCGTAGCCCATCAATTCCGCGTTGGCCGCGGTCGGGTCGGAGTCGAAGTCCGGATCGTCGGTGTTCATGATCGCGTTGGTCCAGTGGAACAGTTTTTCGCGATCGGCCTCCGGTACTCCGATCAGGTCGGCGATCGCCAACAGCGGCAGGCTCATCGCGATGTCGTCGACGAAGTTGCCGCTGCCTTTTTCCTTTGCGGCGGAGACGATTTCACGTGCAGCGGTGGCCAGCTTCGCCTCGAGGGTGGTGATCGCCCGCGGTGTGAACAACCGTGACACCAGCTTGCGCAGCCTGGTGTGCTCCGGGGCGTCGTGGTTGATCAGCAAGGCCTTGGTGAGCTCGAGCTGGTCGGCGGTCACACCTTCGGGCAGGCGCATCACCGCGCCCTTGCGGTTGGTCGACCACAGGTCACCGTTGCGGGAGATGGCCTTGATGTCGTCGTGGCGGCTGATCACCCAGTAGCCACCGTCGTCGAAGATCGACTCGGGCTGCTCGTTCCACCACACCGGGGCGGTCTTGCGCAGCTCGGCGAATTCGGTCACGGGGATGCCGCGCAGCAGCACCTCGGGGTCGGTGAAGTCGTATCCCTCGGGCAGGAACGGACATGTGGCGTGCGTCATACATTCGACCATACAGTGTCGTGTCAAGTGTATGGCCGAAGGGTTGGGTTGACAGGCGTTAGGGTGAGCAGTTGTGCGAGTCCTGGTGATCGGCTCCGGAGCCCGTGAACATGCGCTGCTGCTGGCGCTGCGGCGAGACCCCGAGGTCGAGGGGCTGGCGGTCGCCCCAGGTAACGCGGGGACCGCAGGGATCGCCGATCAGTACGACGTCGACATCACCTCCGGTGAGGCGGTCGCGAAGTTGGCCCAGCGCATCGCCGCCGACCTGGTCGTCATCGGGCCGGAAGTGCCGTTGGTGCTCGGCGTCGCCGATGCCGTGCGCAGCGTCGGGATCGCCTGCTTCGGGCCGACGAAGGACGCGGCCCGCATCGAGGGTTCGAAGTCGTTCGCCAAGGACGTGATGACCGCCGCCGGCGTGCGCACCGCCAGGAGCGAGGTCGTCGACAATCCGGCACGCCTCGATGCCGCGCTCGACCGGTTCGGCCCACCGGGCGGCGACCCCGCGTGGGTGGTCAAGGACGACGGCCTGGCGGCGGGCAAGGGTGTGGTGGTGACGGCTGACCGCGCCACCGCGCGGGCGCATGCCGCAAGCCTGCTCGACGCGGGGCATCCGGTATTGCTCGAGTCGTTCCTCGACGGCCCGGAGGTGTCGCTGTTCTGCGTCGTCGACGGCGAGACCGTGGTGCCCCTGCTTCCGGCGCAGGACTTCAAACGCGTCGGGGACAACGACACCGGACCCAATACCGGAGGCATGGGGGCGTACGCGCCGTTGCCGTGGCTGCCCGACGACGTCGTCAACCGGATCGTCGATGAAGTGGTGAAACCCGTTGCCGCCGAACTGGTTGCGCGCGGTTGCCCGTTCTCGGGCCTGCTCTACACCGGGTTGGCGATCACGTCGGGTGGGCCCGCGGTGGTCGAATTCAACTGCCGCTTCGGCGATCCGGAGACCCAATGTGTGCTGGCGTTGCTGGAGACGCCGCTGGGACAACTCTTGTATTCCGCAGCGATCGGGGACCTCGCGGGCGAGCCGCCGTTGCAATGGCGCGACGGCGCCGCGGTGACCGTGGTGCTGGCAGCGGAGAACTACCCGGGCCGCCCGCGAGTTGGCGACGCGATCGCCGGGTCCGAGGTCGACGGGGTGCTGCACGCGGGCACCAGTCGGCGTGACGACGGCGCGATCGTGTCATCGGGCGGACGCGTGCTCTCGGTGGTCGGCACGGGTGTGGACCTCCCGGCCGCGCGTGCGGCCGCCTACCAGCTGATCAAGTCGATTCGATTGCCGGGCAGTCATTTTCGCAGTGATATCGGGTTGGCAGCGGCCGAAGGGCGAATTGCACTCTAGGCCGTCAGCAACGGCGCCATCCAGCTCAGCTCGCCGGGCAGCTGCGAGCTCCAGAACCCGCCGTCGTGACCGCCCGGAGAGAAGCCGCCGGCGGGCGGATTCGGCAGCTGCGCGATGAACTCTTTGGTCGCCGAATAGAAGGGATCGTCGGTGCCGCAGTCGATTCGGATCGGGATGGACGCCAGCGCGGGCGATCCCCACACGCTGTTGGCCGCATAGTCCTCGGCGCTGTCGAATGCGCCGGGTGCGGCCGCCCCTGGCGACGTCCACAGCGCCGGGCTCACCGCACAGATCGCCGCCGTGCGGGCGGGTCCGAGTCGGGCGCCGAGCAGCAGCGCGCCGTAGCCGCCCATCGACCACCCGAGAAAGCCGACGCGCGAGGTGTCCAGGCCCTGCGAGTCGAGCATCGGGAGCAACTCGTCGAGCACCATCGCCCCGGAGTCCTCGCCGGACGCCCGTTTGTGCCAGTAGCTTCCGCCACCGTCGACGGCGACCACCGCGAACGGCGGCAGCCCCGCGGCGACGGCCTCGGCCAGGCCTTGCTCCACACCTCCGGCCATCACACCGGCCGCGTCTTGTCCCTTCCCGTGCAGCGCAATGACGGGACGCAACGGGGCGCTCTGCCCGGGCGGGCGGGCGATCGCCCAGTTGGTCGCCAGTCCTCCCCGCGCCGCCGAGACGAAGGAGCCGTCGACGTAGGTCGGCGCGGCGGGGGCCGCCGGAACCGCCGGCGCCATCCGCAACGCCACCGCGCCGGCCGCGGCACCGACTCCGAGGCGCAGAAGCGAACGGCGAGTCAGCTCGGACATGGCGGCCATCATGCCATCGGCGCTTGCTCGGCCGGCGCGGCCGTTTGGGCGTCGCATCAGAAACACCAGTCCCGACTTCTGTGGGCAAAGCCTGACGTTTGGCCGAAAGTCCGATGGGAGACCCGCCCGGCTGGCAGCATGCTAGGCGTGACGGCAGCGGTCACTCCCAAGGGAGAACGTCGGCGGTATGCGCTGGTCAGCGCGGCTGCCGATCTGCTGTGCGAAGGCGGCTTCGACGCGGTGCGACATCGCGCCGTGGCCCGTCGTGCCGGGCTGCCGCTGGCGTCGACGACCTATTACTTCTCGTCGCTCGACGACCTGATCGCGAAGGCTGTCGAATACGTCGGCGAGCGCGAGGCCGAGCAGTTGCGGGCGCGCGTCGCGATGCTGTCGCGGCGGCGTCGAGGCGCGGAGTCGACCGCCGACATCTTGGTCGACCTGTTGGTCGATGACACGGTGGGGCAGCAGTTGATCTCGCGGTACGAGCGCTACATCGCATGCGCACGACACCCCCTGTTGCGCGACATCCAACGGCGGATTTTGCGCCAGCGCAGCGACGCGGTCATCGAGGTCATCGAACGCTCGGGGCGGTCGGTGCGGGCGGAGTACATGACCGCCTTGGTCAACGCCGTCGACGGTGCGGTGGTCGCGGCGCTCGTCGCCGAGGGCGACGGCCCGCGCGCAACAGCGCGCGCGACGTTGATCGACGTGATAGACGTGTTGGCACCTATCGACGAGCGAGTGGCGCAGGTGTAGACGCCACAAGGAGGGCGATGAGCGCTTGCGCGAAGAGCAGAGGACACCGATGAGCGCTTGCGCGAAGAGCAGAGGACACCGATGAGTACGCCGGTGGACAAGCAACCGGAACTTCGGCGGGTCATGGGTCCGGGTTTGTTGCTTCTGTTCATCGTCGGCGACATCCTCGGCACCGGCGTGTACGCGCTGACCGGCCAGGTTGCCGGTGAAGTCGGCGGGGCGGCCTGGCTGCCGTTCCTGCTGGCGTTCAGCATCGCGACGATCACGGCGTTCTCCTACCTGGAGCTGGTGACCAAATATCCGCAGGCTGCGGGCGCAGCGCTGTACGCGCACAAGGCATTCGGAGTTCAGTTCTTCACCTTCCTCGTCGCGTTCGTGGTGATGTGTTCCGGCATCACGTCTGCTTCGACCGCGTCACAAGCGTTCGCGGCCAACCTGATCAAAGGTTTCGCACTGGATTGGGGCAAGGCCGGTGTCGCCGTCATCGCGCTGGCCTTCATGGCCGTTCTGGCCGCGATCAACCTGCGCGGCGTCAGCGAAAGCGTCAAGCTCAACGTCGGCCTGACCGTCATCGAGATCACCGGACTGATGATGGTGATCTTCGTCGGGCTGTGGGCGTTCACCCAGGCCGGTGACTATGATTTCTCGCGCGTTGTCATGTTCGAAAGCAGCCAGGAGCGAAGCACATTCGTCGCGATCACCGCGGCGACGTCACTAGCCTTCTTCGCGATGGTCGGGTTCGAGGACTCGGTCAACATGGCCGAGGAGACCAAGGACCCGGTCCGGATCTTCCCGAAGGTCTTGTTGACCGGCTTGAGCCTCGCCGGCGTGGTGTACATCGTGGTGTCGATCATCGCCGTCGCGTTGGTGCCCATCGGCGAACTGAGGGCAAGCGCCACACCGCTTGTCGCGGTGGTCGAGGCGGCGGCGCCCGGACTTCCGATCGACGAGCTGTTCCCGTTCATCACGATGTTCGCGGTTTCGAACACCGCGCTGATCAACATGTTGATGGCGAGCCGGCTGATCTACGGCATGGCACGACAGCATGTGTTGCCGCCCGTGCTGGGCACGGTGCACCGAACACGCCACACTCCATGGGTTGCAATCGTGTTCACGACGGTCATCGCATTCGGTCTGATCTTCTATGTCTCTGCGTTCGCGAGCAGCAAGGCGGTTTCGGTGCTCGGTGGCACGACGTCGCTGTTGTTGTTGGCGGTCTTCGCGATGGTCAACGTCGCAGTGCTGGTGCTGCGCCGCGACGTCCGCGAGGCCGGCGGGCACTTCAAAACACCGACGGTGCTGCCCGTGATCGGGTTCATCACATCGCTGTATCTGGTGACGCCGCTGTCGGGCCGCCCCGGTTCGCAGTACCTGGTGGCCGGCGTTCTGCTCGTTATCGGCGTCGTGTTGTTCGTGATCACCATGATGATCAACAAGCAGCTCGGCATCAGGGACGCCGGCATCACCGACCCGACCCGGCTGGCCGAAACGCCGGATTAGCCGCCCAGCTGCCTGCGAATCTCGGTCAGCTCACGCTGTGCGCGTTCGATGAGAAGTTGAACCTGCTCGAGCCGCGGCAACACTTCGCCGGGGTCGGGGTCTGGCACCGCACGAGCCCGAGGAGCGGGCGTCAGCTCCGGTGGCAACGCAGGCGTGACGATGTAGCCGACTTCGCGGTCACCGTAGATCGTGATGTCCTCGCGCCGTCGCTCGAAATACAGCGCGACGTACGCGCAGAGCACCGCGTCGACGGGATCTTCGCATGCGTTCAGCTGAAACGCTCGAACGCCCGCCTCGATTCTCTTGCGAAGTTCGAGCCAGGCGGGACTACTGCGCACGCGAAGTTGCGGCGTCGCGTCGTGCAACCCCTCGATCAGCTCCACCATCCTCAGCAGCTCGGACTTGCGCTTCGCGACATCCTTGGCGCGCCGCTTGTATTTGAGCGTCTTGCCGAGTTTGAAAAGTGAAACCGTTGCTGCGTGCGGGTAGACCTCGATCGCGCGACGATCACCGCGCGACTGCGGGTCGGGATCGAGGCCCAGTCGCTCGCAGAGAACTTCGGCGCGGGGCGGGTTGAAGAGCGGATTGCCCGTGTTCGAGGGCTGCGCGGTTGCCTCGAACGGCATGAAATCCCGGTTGTACAGGGTCTCACCGAGTCGATAGCCGCTGGGATTCTTGACGATGAGGGGAGCGTCGATGGCCACGACGCAGGGGCCGTCGACATACGGCGCGAGGGTCGCCGCAATCTCGTCGTCGCTGACCGCCGTGCCGACCTGCACGAGCCGTCCATCGTCGTCCAGGACGGCTACACCGGTTTGGTTCGCGTCCGCCCACGCGAGATCGAGCCCTACGAAGTACATGGGGCCAGCCTGCCTTACCCGCGCCGTAAGCTGAGTGTTTGTGACGATCCCCAATGTGCTGGCCAATCGTTATGCCAGCGAGGACATGGTGGCCATCTGGTCGCCGGAGGCCAAGGTCGTCGCGGAGCGCCGGCTGTGGGTCGCCGTGCTGCGCGCGCAGGCGGAGTTGGGTGTGGACGTTCCGGCGACGGTGGTGGCGGACTACGAGCGGGTGCTCGAACAGGTCGACCTGGCGTCGATCGCGGCGCGCGAGCGGGTGCTGCGCCACGACGTCAAGGCGCGCATCGAGGAGTTCAATGCGTTGGCCGGCCACGAGCACGTGCACAAGGGCATGACTAGCCGCGACCTCACCGAGAACGTGGAACAGCTGCAGATCCGCCGGTCCCTGGAGCTGGTGCATTCGCATGGGGTCGCGGTGGTGGCCCGCTTGGCCGAACGCGCCGTTCTGTATCGCGACCTCGTGATGGCCGGCCGCAGCCACAACGTCGCCGCGCAGGCGACCACCTTGGGCAAGCGATTCGCGTCGGCGGCCGAAGAGATGCTGATCGCGCTGCAGCGCCTGCGCTCGTTGATTGACCGTTACCCGCTGCGGGGCATCAAGGGCCCGATGGGCACCGCGCAGGACATGCTCGACCTGTTCGACGGTGACGCTTCGCGGCTTGCGGATCTGGAGCGACGTGTCGCCGAATTCCTCGGCTTCACAGACATTTTCACCAGCGTCGGACAGGTGTACCCGCGATCGCTGGACCACGACGTCGTCTCCTCGCTGGTGCAGCTGGGCGCGGGACCGTCGTCCTTGGCGCACACCATCCGGCTGATGGCCGGACACGAACTCGTCACCGAAGGCTTCGCGCCCGGCCAGGTCGGGTCATCGGCGATGCCGCACAAGATGAACACTCGCTCGTGTGAGCGGGTGAACGGATTGCAGGTCGTGCTGCGTGGCTACGCCGCCATGGCGGCCGAACTGGCTGGCGCGCAATGGAATGAGGGCGATGTGTTCTGTTCGGTGGTGCGCCGGGTGGCGCTGCCCGACGCATTCTTCGCCGTCGACGGGCAGATTGAAACCTTCCTCACGGTGCTCGACGAGTTCGGGGCCTACCCCGCGGTGATCCAGCGAGAGCTGGATCGGTATCTGCCGTTCCTGGCGACGACGCGAATCCTGATCGCCGCCGTCCGCGCCGGGGTCGGCCGCGAAACCGCCCACGAGGTGATCAAGGAGCACGCCGTCGCGGTGGCCCTGGCGATGCGGGAGAAGGGCCAGGAACCCGACCTGCTGGACCGGCTGGCGGCCGATCCGCGGCTACCTCTGGACCGGCCTGCGCTGGATGCGGCGCTGGCCGACAAACAGGCGTTCACTGGTGCGGCCGGCGACCAGGTGGACCGGGTCGTCGAGGCCGTCGGCGAATTGGTCAGCCGCTATCCCGAAGCCGCCAAATACACTTCGGGTGCCATCTTGTGACACTGGCGGCGGTCGATTTCACCGATCTGGACAACTTCGCGAACGGCTTTCCGCACGACCTGTTCGCAGTGCATCGGCGCGAGGCGCCGGTGTATTGGCACAAGCCGACCGAGCACACCCCCGACGGCGAGGGATTCTGGTCCGTCGCCACCTACGCCGAAACGCATGCGGTGCTGCGTGATCCGCAGACCTTCTCGTCGGTGACCGGCGGCTCCCGCGCATACGGCGGCACGCTGCTGCAAGACCTGGCGATCGCCGGGCAGGTGCTCAACATGATGGACGATCCGCGACACGCGCAGATTCGCAGGCTCGTCAGCTCGGGCCTGACGCCGCGAATGATCCGCCGGGTCGAGGACGATCTGCGTGCGCGGGCGCGGCGGTTGTTGGACGCTGTCGAGCCGGGGGAGCCGTTTGACTTCCTGGTCGACGTGGCCGCCGAGTTGCCGATGCAGATGATCTGCATTCTGTTGGGAGTTCCTGAGTCCGAACGTCATTGGCTCTTTCACGCGATCGAGCCGCAGTTCGATTTCGGCGGTTCACGGAAGGCGACCCTTGGTCAGTTGTCGGCCGAGGAGGCCGGCTCGCGGATGTACGCCTACGGCCAGGAGTTGATCGCCGCCAAGCGCGCGTCGCCGACCGACGACATGCTGTCGGTGGTGGCGAACGCTTGCCTAGATGACACCGTGGACGACGGCGCGCGTTCGCCGGCCCTCCTTTCGGAAATCGAGTTGTATCTATTCTTCAGCCTGCTGTTCAGCGCGGGCGCCGAGACGACGCGCAATGCGGTGGCCGGCGGGTTGTTGGCGTTGATCGACAATCCCGATTCGCTTGCGGCTCTGCGTTCGGATCCGGGTTCGTTGCCGTCGGCCATCGAGGAGATGGTGCGCTGGACGTCGCCCTCACCGTCGAAGCGGCGCACCGCGACGCGCGATGTGTCGTTGGGCGGCTGTGAGATCGCGGCCGGTCAGAAAGTGCAGATCTGGGAGGGCTCGGCCAATCGCGACGCGACGGTTTTCACCGACCCGGATGTGTTCGACATCGGGCGTAAACCGAACCCGCATCTGGGCTTCGGGCACGGTGTGCATTACTGCCTCGGTGCCAACCTCGCGCGGCTGGAGCTTCGGGTGCTGTTCGAGGAACTGCTGACGCGGTTCTCGTTGGCCACGCTGGTCAAACCCGTCGAGTGGACGCGCAGCAACCGGCACACCGGCATTCGGCATCTTGTCGTGGAGCTGCGGTGAGCTTCGAGCGGTGAGACCCGACGCGTTCGCGTTCGTGATGGCGACCGGCATTGTGTCGATCGCTGCGACGGACCACGGCTTCGTGTACGTCAGCGACGGGCTGGCTGTGGTGGCCATCGTCGGGCTCGTGGTCCTCATGGCGGCCGCGGGAGTTTCCTGGCGCGGGCAGCCGCCGGATATTGCGGATCCCGACGTCACGATCGGCATGTTCACGTTCGTCGCGGCGTGCGCGGTCATCGACAGCAGGTTGACGTCGATATCGGCGGTGGTGTGGACACTCGGCGTGCTGGCGGCGGTGGCGTGGTTGGTGGTGAGCGCTTTGACGGCGCGGAATATGGCGGCCAGGTCCTGGAAGGAGTTGCAGGAGCGGGCGCGCGGCGCATGGGAACTGGGCAGCGTCGGCACCTCCGGACTGGCGATCGTCACCGTGGCGCTGGCGCGTGACACGGGTTCGCACGCCCTGCTGATGATCGGTGCGGCGATCTGGCTGGTGGCGATCGCGGTGTATGTGTTGATGACCGCGCTGATCCTGGCGCGGGCGTTCGCCGCGCGACTGGACCCCAGCGGGTTCGAGCCGGACGCGTGGATACTGATGGGCGCCATGGCCATTGCCACGTTGGCCGGCGACCACCTCCACCGGGCGGGGATCGACGACGTCCGCGCCATGACCATCGCGACGTGGTGTGTGGCTTCGTTGTGGATCCTGCCGCTTCTCTACTTCGGCCTTCGACACATCCAGCGGGCCGAAGCCCGGCGTTTCGCCGCGGTGTGGTGGGCGATGGTGTTTCCGCTGGGCATGTACTCGGCGGCCAGCCACGCGATGGCTGTGGAGACCGGATGGCCTGTCCTGTCCGGCGTTTCGCTGACCTTTTTCTGGATCGCGTTCGCCGCGTGGCTCATCGTGGCGTTCGCCGGCGCATGGCGGTTGCGTGTCCGTCGCCACCTACCCTCAAGACATGGACTCCGATGATGCGAACCTGCGGATCTCTGACGACGACCGTGCCCATGTGAGCCAACTGCTCGAACGGGCGGTGGGCCAGGGCATGCTCACCCTCGACGAGTTCAGCGAGCGGATCGACACTGTGCTGGCCGCGCGTACTCGCGGAGACCTGCGCAAGGTCTTGGCCGATCTCCCTGACATGGATGTGCCGCCACCGGCGACGGCGGGCCCTGCCGATGGCGAGGTGTTGCGTGGTCGGATGTCGTCGGTGTCGCGGCGGGGGCGGTGGACTGTGCCGTCACACCTGAGGGTGAACACCCGAATGTGTGACACCACGCTCGACTTCACCAACGCGGCCGTGCGCGGTCCGACCGTCGTCCTGGACATCGACGACTACTTCAGCTCGACCGAACTGATCCTGCCCGACGGCGCCACCGCCGACCTCGACGGTGTCGAGACGTTCGCCGGCAGCACGACCGTCAAGGTGCCCCGCGGCCCGGGGTCGGAGCGGTTGCATGTCGTGGTCCGCGGCCGAGTGCGGTTCGGGTCGGTGACGGCGCGGTACTCGTTCGGGCGGGTGTGGCGGCGCGTGCTCGGGTAGTGCGGTTCACTGGCCGGTCGCCGCGGCGATCTCAGCGATCACGCGTTGCGCATACTCCGTCAGGTCAAGCCAGGTGAAGCGCAACACCTTCCAGCCGAGAAGCGATATTGCATTCTGGCGCTTGCGGTCGATCTGAAACGCATCGGGGTCGTGGTGGAAGGCCCACCCGTCGACCTCGATGGCGACTTTCGCTGCGACGAAGCCGACGTCGACCTTGTAGCCGCCGACGGGATAATTCGCCTTCCAGCCGGTGAACCCAGCGTCGCGAAGAAGCTTCACCAGCAGTCGCTCGGCCTCCGAGCGGGCGCCGTCCTCGGCCGCCTGCAAGAGCCTGCGTGCCGAGGGCGAGCCGTACCTGCCCTTGTTGCGTAGGTGCGCTCGCCATAGCTACGCGAGGTCGACGTGGCGCTGCAATGCGGTATCCATCAACTTGGCTCCGCCACCGCGCCGGACCGCGGCTTCAACGACTGTCAGCGGCAGTGCGGTGACTCGCAGCCCGTCGCGCTCGACCACGTCGTGCGGGTCGAGGTCACGCCGCCGCAGCCGGGTTTCCGGCCGATGTCGAAGTCGGCTGTCTCGTGGAACGGTGACCTCGACCGTCGTCGGCGCGAATTGCGTCAGCCGGTGCCACCATGCCGCCGCCATGCCGCTCGCGCATGCCTGCGGGCCGTAGGCCAACACAGCGACGCGTACCCGAGCGGCGTCGGTGAATCGCCGATCGGCGACGAAGTACACGCCGCGAGCGCAGCGCAGCCAACGCCCCGACCGAATCCTGCGGTTGATCGCAACCTGGCTCAGCCCCACACGAAGCGCCTGGGTTCGGGTGAGTACGCCGTCCTGTCGGCACAGATAGTCGTCGGGCACTCTGTGTGGACGCGAGAACGTGCCCGACCGGTTCCATTCCGGGCGACTCGTGGAGCCGCACCGGCTCTCACCGCCGCCAAAACTCCACAAATCGCTCAGGTACGGAGCCGCGCGACTCCTGCCGAACGCAGCTCCAGCGCGGCCAGGCCGCGGATCGCCGTGGCGTCGTGCTCGCGCCACGCCCCGACGGGATCGGGGTGAATCGCCGCCAGCTTGGCCAGCGGCCGGTTGGCCAGCGCGCGCAGCGCCAGCAGTTGCTCGCCGGCGGGAGTGCGGGCCAGCGCGATCGCGGTCCATTTCCGACGGAAGAACCGAAGCCGCAGATACAGCCACGGCATCGCGACGAACAGGACTGGCGGCGCGGCCACCGCCAGCGCAAGCACCCACGCCAACCAGGACGCGGTGGTGTCGAGGCTCTGACCGGCCCCCGCGATGTCGAGCGCGGCCTCGCTGGCCGCCCGCAGCGGTTTGCTCAGCGCGTCGCCGACGAGCGGGAAGTCGCCGGTGCGGTCACTCGCGGTGTCGAGATTCTCGGACACCCCGTTGGCGCCCGTCTCGACTTGACGGCCCACCGCGGCGATCGTCGAGACGGCCGAGTGCACGGCCATGCCGACCATCACCCACACGGTGGTCCAGGCGACCACGACGATGTCGCTGATCAGCTGGCCGAGGACACGCGACGGTGTGGTGGCGTAGGGGATAAACCGCGAAGTCATGGCTGTAGATGCTGCCCGATAGGCTGGCCCGATGCGCCCCGCTCTGTCCGACTACGAACATCTGGCCAGCGGCAAGGTTCGCGAGCTGTACCGCGTGGACGACGAGACGCTGCTTTTCGTGGCCAGTGACCGCATCTCCGCCTACGACTACATCCTGGACTCGCAGATCCCCGACAAGGGCCGCATCCTGACCGCGATGAGCGTGTTCTTCTTCGACCTCCTCGACGCGCCCAACCACCTCGCCGGCCCACCCGACGACGAGCGCATCCCCGCCGACGTGCTCGGTCGCGCGCTGGTCGTGCAGGAACTCCAGATGCTGCCGGTCGAGGCCGTCGCGCGCGGCTACCTGACGGGGTCGGGTCTCATCGACTATCAGCAGACCGGCAAGGTGTGCGGGATCGCGCTGCCCGCGGGACTGCGCGAGGCCAGCAGGTTCGCGCAGCCGCTGTTCACCCCGGCGACCAAAGCCGAACTGGGACAGCATGATGTGAACATCTCATTCGACGAGGTGGTCGAGTTGATCGGCACGCAGCGAGCCGAACAGGTCCGCGACCGGACACTGCGGACCTACATCCAGGGCGCCGAGCACGCGTTGACCAAGGGCATCATCGTCGCCGACACCAAATTCGAGTTCGGCGTGGACAAAGACGGCGAACTGCGGCTGGCAGACGAGGTGTTCACCCCGGACTCGAGCCGATACTGGCGCGCCGACGACTGGGAAGAAGGTGTCGTGCAGCAGAGCTTCGACAAGCAGTTCGTCCGCAACTGGCTCACCGGGCCGGATTCCGGATGGGACCGAACCGGCGACACCCCACCGCCACCCCTGCCGCCGGACGTCGTCGAAGCCACCAGGGCTCGCTACATCGAGGCGTACGAGCGCATTTCGGGCCTCGACTTCAGCGATTGGATCGGCGGATGAGCGACGCTTGCGGAGCGAATCAACAGCGGATGAAGCCGCCGGTCGCCAAACGCGTCGAGACCCGCCGCGAGCATCACGGCGACGTCTTCGTCGACCCCTACGAGTGGCTGCGCGACAAGAGCGATCCGGACGTGACCGCACACCTCGAAGCGGAGAACGCCTATACCGAGCACGTCACCGAGCATCTGGCGCCGTTGCGGCAGAACATCTTCGACGAGATCAAGGCACGCACCAAGGAGACCGACCTTTCGGTGCCGACCCGACGCGATGCCTGGTGGTACTACGGCCGCAGCTTCGAGGGCAAGCAGTACAGCGTGCACTGCCGTTGCCCCGTCGCCGATCCCGACGACTGGACGCCGCCGGTGCTCGACGAGAACACCGAGATTCCCGGCGAGCAGGTGCTGCTCGACGAGAACGTCGAGGCCGAGGGACACGACTTCTTCTCCCTGGGCGCCGCCTCGGTCAGCCTGGACGGCAACATCCTGGCGTACTCCGTCGACGTCAAGGGCGACGAGCGATACACGCTGCGGTTCAAGGATTTACGCACCGGAGAACTGTACGACGACACGATCGTCGGAATCGGCCCGGGCGCGACATGGGCGGCCGACAACCGCACCGTGTACTACTCAACGCTCGACGAGGCGTGGCGCCCGGACACCATCTGGCGGCACCGGCTGGGCGCCGGCCTGCCTGCGCAACGCGTGTATCACGAACCCGACGAACGGTACTGGCTCGGCGTCGGCCGGACCCGCAGCGACAAGTATGTCATCATCGCCGCCGGTAGCGCCGTCACCTCCGAGGTGCGTTACGCCGATGCGACGGATCCGGAGGCCGAGTTCACGGTCGTGTGGCCACGCCGCGACTTCGTCGAGTATTCCGTCGAGCACGCCGTCGTGGGCGGCGAAGACCGGTTCCTCATCCTGCACAACGACGGTGCGGAGAACTTCACGCTCGTCGATGCGCCGGTCGACGACCCCACCGCGGTGCGCACACTGATCGAGCACCGCGACGACGCCCGCCTGGATTCCGTGGACGCGTTCGACAGGCACCTCGTCGTCAGCTACCGGAGCGAGGCGCTGCCGAAGATCCAGCTGTGGCCCATCTATCCGAATGGTGAATACGGCCACCCCGAGGACTTCACGTTCGAGTCCGAACTCACGTCAGCCGGGTTGAGCGTCAACCCGAACTGGAGCGCACCCAAACTACGGATCGGCGCCACCTCATACGTCATCCCGGTGCGCGTCTACGACGTCGACCTCGCCACCGGTGAACGGACGCTGCTGCGCGAGCAGCCCGTGCTCGGCGACTACCGCCCCGAGGATTACGTCGAACGCCGCGATTGGGCAGTGGCGCCCGACGGTGCGCGGATACCGATTTCGATCGTGCACAAGATCGGCCTGCAGTATCCGGCGCCGACGCTGCTCTACGGATACGGCGCATACGAGGCTTGCGAGGATCCACGTTTCTCCATCGCACGTCTGTCGCTGCTCGAGCGCGGCATGGTGTTCGCGGTCGCCCACGTGCGCGGCGGCGGGGAGCTGGGTAGGCCGTGGTACGAGCACGGCAAGATGCTCGAGAAGAAGAACAGCTTCACCGACTTCATCACCGTTGCAAACCATCTCGTGCAGACCGACATCACCCGACCGGAGAACCTCGTCGCTTACGGGGGCAGCGCCGGCGGTCTCCTGGTTGGCGCGGTCGCGAATATGGCGCCGGAACTGTTCGCGGGAATCCTCGCGGTGGTGCCGTTCGTCGACCCGCTCACCACGATCTTGGATCCGTCACTCCCGCTCACCGTCACGGAGTGGGACGAGTGGGGAAACCCGTTGGAGAGCAAGGAAGTCTACGAGTACATGCAGTCGTACTCGCCGTATGAAAACGTGGCGGCCAAGCATTATCCGCCGATCCTCGCGATGACGTCGCTCAACGACACCCGGGTGTACTACGTCGAGCCTGCGAAATGGGTTGCGGCACTGCGTCACATCAAGACCGACGGCAATCCGGTGCTACTCAAGACCGAGATGAACGCCGGCCATGCTGGTATCAGCGGACGCTATGAGCGCTGGAAGGAGACCGCGTTCCAGTACGCCTGGTTACTGGATGTCGCCAAGGCCGATCACGAGCGTCGGCCCTAACCACAATCTAGGCACTGTCAAGTTCTCCGGGTATGCTGGTGGGATGAGCAGGACCTCGTACCACCACGGCGATCTGAAGGCCGTCATCCTCGCAGAGGCGGCCGATCTGGTGGCCGAGCGTGGCGCCGACGGCATCTCGCTGCGCGAGCTGGCCCGCGTGGCGGGGGTGTCGCACGCGGCGCCCGCGCACCACTTCACCGACCGCCGTGGCCTGTTCACCGCGCTGGCGGCCCAGGGTTGGCGAAAGCTGGCCGCTGCCCTGGCCGATGCGAGGCCGGATTTCCTCGATGCCGCACTGGCGTACGTGCGGTTCGCCCTCGACAACCCCGGCCACTACGCGGTGATGTTCGACCGGTCGCTTGTCGACCCGGCCAACCCGGAGTTGGTGGCGGCTCAGGATGCTGCGGGCGCCGAGCTGGCACAGGGCGTCGGGACCCTCGACGATCCGCGCGCCACCGAGGACCCCCAAGCTGCCGCGCTGGCGGCGTGGTCACTGGTGCATGGGTTTTCGCTGCTGTGGCTGAATAAGGCGATCGACGTCGACGGTGATCCGATGGCAACGGTCCACCGCGTGGCGGGCATGCTTTTCAAGACCGGGTAACGTGCGGGCATGACCGACACTCCGCTGACCGATATCGCTGTCACCACCCTCGACGGCCGCGACACCACGTTGGGCGAACTTGCCGACGGCGCCGCGCTGGTGGTCAACGTCGCTTCGAAATGCGGCCTGACGCCGCAGTACACCGCGCTCGAGCAACTGGCCAAGGACTACCGCGACCGCGGTCTGACGGTGATCGGCGTGCCGTGCAATCAATTCATGGGCCAGGAGCCGGGTACCGCCGAGGAGATTCGGGAATTCTGCTCGACCACTTACGGAGTGACGTTCCCGCTGCTGGCCAAGACCGACGTCAACGGTACCGACCGGCATCCGCTGTACGCCGAACTGACCAAGACACCCGACGACAGCGGCGAGGCCGGCGACATCCAGTGGAACTTCGAAAAGTTTCTGCTCGCGCCGGGCGGAACGGTGGCCAAGCGGTTCCGTCCCCGCACCGAGCCCGATTCTCCTGAGGTGATCGCGGCCATCGAGGGTGTCCTGCCGCGATAGCATGCGATGGTCATGTGCCGTCAGCCTGTCGTAAACCGTTGTGACACCTGACGTTGCCATACTGGCCGCGTGGCTGGACAACTGATCGTCTCCGTCTCCGGGATCAGCGATCGCACGATCCCCGACGTGGCGGAGTTCTGCGCGCAACTCGACATGCGCGGAGTGCCTGTCTCGTTCCTGGTGGCGCCGAGGATCAAGGGCGGCTACCGGCTCGACGACGACGCCGCCACGGTGCAGTGGCTGGCACGCAGACGCGATGCGCGCGACGTGATTGTGCTGCACGGTTTCGACGAGGCGGCCACCAAGAATCGGCGTGGAGAGTTCGCGACACTGCCGGCGCACGAGGCGAATCTGCGGTTGACGGCCGCCGACCGCGTGATGGAGCACATGGGTTTGCGCACGCGGCTGTTCGCGGCGCCGGGTTGGACGGTGTCGCAGGGGACACTCATGGCGCTGCCGCGCAATGGCTTTCGGCTGGTCGCCGGTCTCACGGAGATCACCGATCTGGCCCGCGGGACGGCGGTACGGTCGCGGGTCCTCGGCATCGGTGAAGGTTTCCTCAGCGAGCCGTGGTGGTGCCGGACACTGGTGTTGTCCGCCGAGCGCATCGCGCGACGAGGAGGGGTGGTTCGAGTGGCCGTCGCCGCCCGGCATCTGCGCAGGCCGGGGCCGCGGCAGGCGATGCTCGACGCCGTCGACCTCGCACTCATGCACCGGTGTGTGCCCGGTGTCTACGAATGGCGGCCGTTCAGCGCATTGACAGACGCCGCATAGCGTCCGCCCGCTAACGTGGCGACATGGCAGATGCTGACGTCATTGTCGTCGGGGCCGGGCTTGCGGGCCTGGTGGCGGCATGCGAACTCGTCGAACGTGGCCGCCGCGTATTGATTCTCGACCAGGAGAACTCCAACAACATCGGCGGTCAGGCGTACTGGTCGTTCGGCGGACTGTTCTTCGTCGACAGCCCCGAACAGCGCCGGCTGGGCATCCGGGACAGCCACGAGTTGGCTCTGCAGGACTGGCTTGGCTCGGCGGGATTCGACCGCCCGGAGGATCACTGGCCACGCCAATGGGCGCATGCCTACGTCGATTTCGCAGCGGGCGAGAAGCGCGGCTGGCTGCGCGAGCGTGGCCTGCAGACGTTCCCGATCGTCGGGTGGGCCGAGCGCGGCGGATACGACGCCCGCGGACACGGCAATTCGGTGCCGCGGTTCCACATCACCTGGGGTACCGGACCGGCGATCGTCGACATCTTCGCGCGCCGCCTGATCGGACGCGCCCGGTTCGCGCATCGGCATCGCGTCGACGAGCTGATCGTCGAGAACGGCGCCGTCGTCGGCGTGCGCGGAACAGTGCTCGAGCCCTCGGACGAGCCGCGCGGTGTCGCATCGTCACGAAAAGCAGTCGCGGAGTTCGAGTTCCGTGCACAGGCGGTCGTCGTCGCGAGTGGCGGCATCGGAGGCAACCACGACCTGGTGCGGCAGAACTGGCCCCAGCGGATGGGCCGGGTGCCCGAACAGTTGCTGTCCGGCGTACCCGCGCACGTGGACGGACGCATGATCGGCATCACCGAGGCGGCCGGGGCGCGGGTGATCAACAGCGACCGGATGTGGCATTACACCGAGGGCATCACGAATTACGACCCGATCTGGCCGCTGCACGGGATCCGGATCCTGCCCGGGCCGTCGTCGTTGTGGTTGGACGCCAACGGTAACCGCCTGCCGTCGCCGCTGTATCCGGGGTTCGACACGCTCGGCACGCTGGAGCACATCGCACAGACCGGGCAGGACTACACGTGGTTCATCCTCAATGCGCGGATCATCGCCAAGGAGTTTGCGCTCTCCGGTCAGGAACAGAACCCGGACCTCACGGGCCGCAGCGTCCGCGATGTCTTGGCGCGGGTACGTGCCGGCGCGCCGCGACCGGTGCAGGCGTTCGTCGACCGTGGGGTCGACTTCGTCAGCGCTGATTCCCTGCGCGAGTTGGTTTCTGCGATGAACGCCGTCCCCGATGTCCAGCCGCTGGACTACGCGACGGTGCAGGCCGAGGTCACCGCTCGCGACCGGGAGGTCGCGAACAAGTTCACCAAGGACTTTCAGATCGCCTCGATCCGGGTGGCGCGCAACTATCTCGGCGACCGGGTGAGTCGCGTCGTCGCGCCGCACCGGTTGACCGATCCGAAGGCCGGTCCGCTGATCGCGGTCAAACTGCACATCCTGACGCGAAAGTCCCTGGGTGGCTTGGAAACCGACCTCGACGCGCGGGTACTGCGACCCGACGGCGGCGTGTTCGAGGGCTTGTTCGCCGCGGGGGAAGCTGCGGGATTCGGCGGTGGCGGCGTGCATGGATACAGGTCGCTGGAGGGCACCTTCCTCGGCGGGTGTGTGTTCTCCGGCCGGGCCGCCGGCCGCGCGGCGGCACGCGACACCGCCTAGACCCGGCGAGCAGCCGTAAAGTGCCCCGAAAACGCGTGAAAGATGGGCAGTTTGCGTCTGCTCGCGTGGCCCCAGCTCGCGCTCAGAAAGCCCTGCTGTTCTCCGGGTCCAGCACCTGAAAGTCGGTGTCCGTCATCTCCGAGAGCCTGCCGTAGAAGATGCCGCGGGCGCTGGGATCGATGATCCCCTGATGGATGGGCACCGCATGCGTCGGCGCCACGGCGCGTAGGTAATCCACCGCCTCGGCGATCTTCATCCACGGCGCGGCCGCGGGCGTCGCAAGCACGTCGACCGGTTCGCCAGGAGTGAACAGCGCGTCGCCGGGATGCATGAGGCGGGCACGATGCGAGCCGTCGCCGATCAGGTACGAGATGTTGTCGATCACCGGGATCTCCGGGTGGATCACCGCGTGCTTGCCGCCGACACCGCGGACCGTGAGGTGGTCGATGGTGAACTCGTCGCCGACGTTGACCGCGCGCCACGGATCGCCGAGTTGGGCGGCGGTCTGCGGGTCGGCGTACAGCGCGGCCTGCGGATTGGCGTCGAGCAGCGCGGGCAATCGCTCGGTGTCGGCGTGGTCGGGATGCTGATGGGTGATCAGGATCGCCGACAGCCCCGTGATGCCCTCGAAACCGTGCGAGAACGTCCCGGGATCGAAAAGAATCGTCGATTCGCCACCCGATTCACCCTTGAAATTCGCGAGTAAGCATGAATGTCCGAAATGCGTCAATTCCATGCCTATATTGTGGCGGCGCTGGCCGTGTTCAGGGGGTACTTGAGTCGTGCGATTGCTGCTGGCAGTGGCGCTCACGGCGTTCGGTGTGGCGATGACACCCATCCCGACGGCGGCCGCCGTGCCGGGCATCTGCCCGCCGATCTGCGACGCGATTCCCGATTCCGCGTGGTCGGTGTCCAGTGAGCTTCCGTTGTACTCGGTGTACCGCTGGCCGGGCCTGGCCGGGTTGGCGGTCAGCGCGCCCTCGCCGCGGTTCATGTTCGAGGAACTCTGCAGCAGCCCCCCGGTGCCCGCCGACCTGCGCGACTATGTGGTCGCGGCCAGGGCCGAGGTCGGCAATCCAGCTGGTCAGTGGCAGCTACGGGCGCAGGTGTTGCACTGGCGCGGAGACGTCGCGCACAACGGTCCGCTGTCGCGGTCGGTGCTCGACACCGCGCGACAAAGGCTGCGGACCTGCCAGTTGACGGCTCCGCTGGTGTCGCCGTCGATCACCACGACCGACCCGGAGCGGCTGGCCGCGGTGATCAGCGTGGCCGGCCAACAGGTGGTGCATCAGTATCTGCTCGCGCATCCGACGAGCGGCACGATCGTCGAACTGGCGATGTGGTCGACCCTGCCGGTGCAGGTGCCCTGGGTCGCGGTGCCCGACGCGCAGGTTTTTGACGCGCTGACCGCCCCGCTGTGCGGCGCGTACCTGGGTTCGTGCCGGTGACTCGCGCAAGCCGAAGCCGCCGGTACAGTTGACGCGTGGCAAGGGTGGTGGTGCACGTGATGCCCAAGGCGGAGATCCTCGACCCGCAGGGGCAGGCGATCGTCGGCGCGTTGGGCCGACTTGGCTTCGACGGTGTCTCAGATGTGCGGCAGGGCAAGCGCTTTGAGCTCGAGGTCGACGACAGCATCGACGATGACACTCTCGCGGAGATCGCAGAATCGCTGTTGGCGAACACCGTGATCGAGGACTGGTCGGTGAGCAGGGAGCAGTCGTGACCGCTCGTGTGGGCGTCATCACATTTCCCGGCACCCTTGACGACGTCGACGCCGCGCGCGCCGTTCGGTTGGCCGGTGCCGAAGCCGTTCCGCTCTGGCATGCCGACGCCGATCTGAAGAACGTCGACGCGGTGGTGGTGCCCGGCGGGTTCTCCTACGGGGACTATCTGCGGGCCGGCGCGATCGCGAAGTTCGCGCCCGTGATGGGCGAAGTGGTGCGGGCCGCCGGGCAGGGTATGCCGGTGTTGGGTATTTGCAACGGTTTTCAGGTGCTGTGCGAGTCGGGTCTGCTGCCGGGCGCGTTGACCCGCAATGTCGGACTGCACTTCGTCTGCCGTGACATCTGGCTGGAAGTCGCATCGACCTCCTCGGCGTGGACATCGCGTTACGAGCAGGGCGCCGACCTGCTGATCCCCCTGAAGTCCGGCGAGGGCCGCTATGTGGCCAGCGACAAGGTGCTCGACGAGCTCGAGGGCGAGGGACGGGTGGTGTTCCGCTACCGGGAGAACCCCAACGGCTCACAACGCAACATCGCCGGCATCAGCTCCGCCGACGGACGCGTCGTCGGCCTGATGCCGCATCCCGAGCACGCGACCGAGGCGCTCACCGGACCGTCCGACGACGGGCTCGGCCTGTTCTACTCCGCGCTGGACGGCGTGCTGAGCGCCTGAGCGGAGCACACGACACGCCGCGCTTCAACAGCCCCTCTGCGCGCTATTTGGCAGCGAGCCTGACGAGCTCTCGCCCTTGGTGCACGACGTATACGTTGCCGTCGCGGTCGACGGTGATGTGGGTCGGGCTCTGGAGGCCGGTGAACGGTAGCTGGGCCCATTCGCCTCCCCCGGCGGGCATGCGTGAGACGGTATTTGCCTTCACGTCGGTTGCATACAGATTGCCCGCAGTGTCGACGGCTAGGCCACCGACATCTTCGGGCCCACCGTCGACCGGTTCGGCGGCCTCCGCGTCCTTCGCTATCTTCACGATCTCACCCATCGTGAACACGAACAGGTTGTCTTCGGCGTCGATCGCCACGTGTCCTGCCCCAGTGACGCCGGTTACGGGCAGCTCGGTCGGACTGTCCGCACCCGGAATGTATTTCAACAGTTTGTTCTGCTTGTTGTCGCCGAGATAGATTGTGCCGTCGGTCGCCACCGCGATATCGCTGTAATTTTGCAGCTTGGCGAAGGGCAGCCTCTTCGGTTCCGTGGATCCGGGTGAGACGGTCTGAACGAGACCGTCGAGAGTGACGAAGTACAGCGTGCCGTCCGGTGCAACGGCGGACGTTGAGACTGTCGGATAACCACTGAGGTTCAACGGGGTCGGGCGAACTGCTCCTGGTGCCAGAGTGGAGATTCCGGTGGCGCCACCCAGATAGAGGACGTTCTCATCGTCGACGCTCAACGACGAAATGCCCATCGCGACAAGCGGGAACGTACTCTGCGTGCCCGTCTGCAGTGGCACATCCGGCGGCCGGGAGGTCGGTGCAGAGTTCGTGCACGCAGCCACCAACACAACGACGGCGGCGATGCCGAGGAGGAATCCGAGCACACCACCGCGCCGCTGTAGACCCTGCTTGACGATGTTCAAGAGCCCCCCGCCGTCGGCAAGCAACGGTTCACCTTCTCCGTCTCCACGCTGGGAATCGTAGCGGCCTGCTTGTTTGGGTTGTCCACCTCCGCTGGTCCGCTCGCGCACTCAGGGCGTCAGCGCGACCGAGGCTTCGGCGGTGTAGCACAGGAACGTCAGCGTCTCCTCCAGATACAGCTCGACTGTTCCTGCGTCGTGCGACAGGTAGCCGATCGACACGTCGGTACCCAGCTGCAGGTCGAAATCGCCTCCGCGCGTTGACAGTACGAACGCACCGTCGATAGCGGGCGCCCAGATGATGTCGCCGTCGACGAGCCGGTGGAGGTGCTCGCGGATCGGATAGCCGTGCTGGGTGGTCTCGCTGACCTTGGTGTACACCTCGGCCGACAGCAGCACCGAGTAGGGGCCGTCGACGCCGGAGAGCCGCAACTCGGACAACGCCTGGGAGATCACGTCGGGGATGTCGCGCTCGTCGTCGGGCAGCGCCAGCGCGGTGTTGGAACTGCACGCCCGGATGCCTTCGATGGACGCCGCCTCGTAGCCCTCGAAGATCGCCCGGTCCTCGGCGAAGGCCAGCTTCATCGCGGCATCCTTGACCGGGTCCCAGTCCGAATCCTGCGAGCCCCGCTCGACGTCGTCGATTGCAGTGCGGGACACGGTGAACGGGACCCGCAGCCGTACCAACGGCTTGGCTTCGCGCAGGTGCGCGATCACGCCGTCGCCGGGAGGAGCGACGTCACGCAGATGCCCTGTGCTGATCGCAGCGGTCGCCGGCCCGCCGGGCTCGCTGACGTCGACCACCCGCCGCCCGGCGATGTGCCGTTTGAACGTGCGGCTGGCCTCCAATTCTATTTCCGCCCAGGCGGCTTCGGTGACCGGCGCCAGATCGCGATACAGGTTGTTCATCAACGGATTCCTTTCAAGCTGCCGATGTCGAGCGAGCCTTCGTATTCGGCGGGAGTCACCACGGCCACCGCCGGCGGAGCCCCGTCGGCGACCGAATCAGGCAGTGGCGGAGGGTCGTCGAGGAAGTCGACGGTCGGGGTGAAGAACATGCCGCCCGTCAGGGCGGTCGAGAAGTCCAGGATGCGGTCGGTGTTGCCCGGCGGGTCGCCGATGAACATGTTGTCCAGCATCCGTTCGGTGACCGCGGCGCTCCGCGAATACCCGATGAAGTAGGTGCCGAACTCGCCCTTTCCGATCTCGCCGAACGGCATGTTGTGCCGCACGATCTTCAGCTCGTTGCCGGCGTCGTCTTCGATCACGTTCAGTGCGACATGTGAATTGGTCGGCTTGACCGCATCGTCGAGTTCGATGTCGTCGAGTTTGGTGCGGCCGATCACCCGCTCCTGCTCCTCGACCGCCAACGAGTTCCATGCCGCCATGTCGTGTACGTACTTCTGCACATGCACATAACAGCCGCCCGCGAAATCGGGGTCCTCGTCGCCGATCTGGGTTGCCGAGCGCGCGAGCGCACCATCCGGGTTCTCGGTCCCGTCGACGAAGCCCATCAGGTCGCGGTTGTCGAAGAACTTGAAGCCGTGCGTCTCGTCGACGATGGTGATCGCCCCGTCCATCGCCTCGACCAGCTTGGTGGCCAGCTCGAAGCAGACGTCCATCGACTCGGCACGGATATGGAACAGCACGTCGCCCTCGGTCGCCGGGGCGTGGTGGCGCCCGCCGCGGATCTCGGTGAAGGGATGCAGCTCGGCCGGTCGAGGACCGCTGAACAGCCGGTCCCAGGCATCGGAGCCAATTGATGTGACCGCCGACAGCCGTTTTGTCGGATCGCGGAAACCGATGGCCCGCACCAGACCCGAGATCTCGGTCAGCGCATCGTGCACGGTCTCCTCCCGGCCGGCGACGATGGTCGCCACCAGGAAGACGGCCGCCGGCGTCAACGGTTCGAGCACCGGCTGCGGCTGTATTTCGGGCACAACTGGACCCTATCGCCAATGATCTTGAATCACCCGTAAAGATGAAGAGATGGCAGCCAGCCCTCAGAGCCTGTGTGAGTTCATCGACGCCTCGCCTTCGCCGTACCACGTCTGCGAGACCACCGCGGACCGGCTGCGCTCGGCGGGCTTCCGCGAACTCTCCGAGGCCGACCCCTGGCCGTCGTCCGGGGGCCGGTTCTTCACCGTGCGGGCCGGCTCGCTGATCGCCTGGCGGACGGATGCGGACAGCCAGGGCGCACCGTTTCGCATCGTCGGCGCCCACACCGACAGCCCGAACCTGCGGGTCAAGCAGCACCCCGACCGATACATCTCGGGATGGCGGGTGGTCGCGCTGCAGCCGTACGGCGGCGCGTGGCTGAACTCGTGGCTGGACCGCGACCTCGGCGTCAGCGGCCGGCTCTCGGTGCGCGACGGCAGCCACCTGGTGCACCAACTCATCCGGATAGACGAACCGATCCTGCGGGTGCCGCAACTGGCCATCCACCTCGCCGAGGACCGCAAGGCCGTCGAGCTGAACCCGCAGCGCCACGTCAACGCGGTGTGGGGCGTCGGTGGCGGGCCCGAAGCGTTCCTCGACTATGTGGCCGAGTACGCCGGCGTGCCGGCCGACGACGTGCTGGGCGCCGATCTGATGACCCACGACCTGACCCCCTCACGGCTTGTCGGCTCGGGCGGCAAGCTGGTCAGCGCGCCTCGGCTGGACAACCAGGCGACCTGCTACGCCGGACTGGAAGCGTTCTTGGCCGCCGAACCACGCGCGTACCTGCCGGTGCTGGTGCTTTTCGACCACGAGGAGGTCGGCTCGCAGTCCGACCACGGCGCACAGTCCGATCTGCTGGCAACCGTGCTGGAGCGCATCACACTGGCCGAGGGCGGCGGGCGCGAGGAGTTTCTGCGCCGACTACCGGACTCGATGGTGGCTTCCGGCGACATGGCGCACGCGACTCATCCGAACTACCCCGAACGACATGAGCCGGGGCACCTCATAGAGGTCAACGCGGGCCCGGTTCTCAAGGTTCAGCCGAACCTGCGCTACGCCACCGACGGCCGGACCGCTGCGGCGTTCGCACTGGCCTGCGCGCAGGCCGGAGTGCCGCTGCAGCGCTATGAGCACCGGGCGGATCTGCCGTGCGGGTCGACGGTGGGGCCGATGACCGCGGCTCGCACCGGCATCCCGACCGTCGATGTGGGCGCACCGCAGCTGGCCATGCATTCGGCCCGGGAGGTGATGGGCGCCGATGACGTCACCGCCTACGCCGCGGCGTTGACGGCGTTCTTGTCACCGCAGTGATCTAGGGTCGGCGCCATGACCCTCGCCATCGTGAACGTCACCTTCGACAGCACGGATCCCGATATGCTCGCCGAGTGGTGGGCGCGCGCTCTGGGCGGCCAGGTAAACGCGGTTGCGCCAGGCTTTTTCGTCACCGTGTCCCGGCCGGACGGCGGCCCGGGCCTCGGTTTTCACAAGGTCGACGATCCCACGCCGGGTAAGAACCGGGTGCACCTCGACTTCGGCGTCGGCGACACCGAGGCGGAGGTCGAACGCCTGGTCGGGATCGGCGCCACCGAAACCGCCCGGCACAGCATCGGCGACTTCGGCTGGGTGGTGCTCGCCGATCCGGACGGCAACCTGTTCTGTATCGGCTCGGCCGATCACCCGTAGCCCCGGCGGCGGCACAGGCGGGCCGTCGCCGGGACCGGATGGTGGTTACTTGATCCTGCTGGCGAGCAGGCGCTTACCTTCTTCGGCGCCCTTCCTGCTGTCAGCCTGCGCCTTGCGGAACAGTTCTGCGAGCTCATCGTCGCCGTCGCGCTCGGCGTCCCGGACGTAGGTCTCCATCCGCAGCGCGTTCTCGAGGCACTGCTCGGTGTACCAGATGAGGTTGTAGTTCTTGTCCTTCGTCCCGGTCACCTGGCCGGTTTCGGTGGATGTGCTCATTGGTCGCCTCCTTCCTTTGGTGACGAGATTCGCCTACCCGGAGCGACCACGGCCAAACCCGTGTCGAGGGCCTGGGTCCGACGGCCCAAACTAGACTGGCCACGTGACGTCGGAGCTAACCCACGCCTTGGACACCGTCGACCGCGCCGCCGCCACCCCGGATCAGCCGCAACCGTTTCGTGAACTCGGACTCAAGGACGACGAGTACCAGCGGATCCGGCAAATTCTGGGCCGTAGGCCCACCGACGCCGAGCTGGCGATGTACTCCGTGATGTGGAGTGAGCATTGCTCCTACAAGTCGTCGAAGGTCCATCTGCGCTATTTCGGCGAGACCACCACCGAGGAGATGCGCAAGACGATGCTGGCCGGCATCGGTGAGAACGCCGGCGTCGTGGACATCGGTGACGGGTGGGCGGCCACCTTCAAGGTGGAATCGCACAACCACCCCTCCTACATCGAGCCCTATCAGGGTGCGGCCACCGGCGTCGGCGGGATCGTGCGCGACATCATGGCGATGGGCGCCCGCCCGGTCGCGGTCATGGACCAGCTGAGGTTCGGCGCGGCCGACGCGCCCGACACCCGCCGCGTCGTGGACGGCGTGGTGCGTGGAATCGGCGGGTACGGTAACTCGTTGGGACTGCCCAACATCGGCGGCGAAACGGTGTTCGACGCGTCCTATGGGGGCAACCCGCTGGTGAACGCGCTGTGCGTCGGGGTGTTGCGCAAGGAGGACCTGCACCTGGCGTTCGCGTCGGGAGCGGGCAACAAGATCATTCTGTTCGGTGCCCGCACCGGCCTCGACGGCATCGGCGGCGTGTCGGTGCTGGCCTCGGAGACCTTCGGCGGCGACGAGAGCGGCGCGCCCGGGCGCAAGAAGCTGCCCAGCGTGCAGGTGGGCGATCCGTTCATGGAGAAGGTGCTCATCGAGTGCTGCCTCGAGCTGTACGCCAACGACCTGGTGGTCGGCATCCAGGACCTCGGCGGTGCCGGATTATCCTGCGCCACAAGTGAACTCGCCTCCGCCGGCGACGGAGGCATGCGCATCGAACTGGACACGGTGCCGCTGCGGGCGGCCAACATGACGCCCGCCGAGGTCCTGTCGAGCGAATCGCAGGAGCGGATGTGCGCGGTCGTCACGCCCGACAACGTCGACAAATTCATGGCCGTCTGTCGCAAGTGGGAGGTGCTGGCCACCGTCATCGGCGAGGTGACCGACGGCGACCGACTGCAGATCACCTGGCACGGCGAGACCGTCGTCGACGTGCCACCGCGCACGGTCGCGCACGAAGGCCCGGTCTACGAACGACCGGTACAGCGGCCCGACACGCAGGATGCGCTCAACGCCGACACCACGGCGAGGCTGCCGCGGCCATCGACCGGTGCAGAGCTCAAAGCGGCTCTGCTTGCGCTGCTGGGAAGTCCGCATCTGTGCAGCCGTGCCTTCATCACCGAGCAGTACGACCGCTATGTGCGCGGCAACACCGTGCTGGCCGAAGACGCCGACGGCGGGTTATTGCGCGTCGACGAGACCAGCGGGCGCGGCATCGCGATCTCGACCGACGCGTCGGGCCGCTACACCGCGCTCGACCCGTACGCCGGGGCGCAGTTGGCGCTGGCCGAGGCATACCGCAACGTCGCGGTCACCGGCGCGACTCCGGTCGCGGTGACGAACTGCCTGAACTTCGGTTCGCCGGAGGACCCCGGCGTGATGTGGCAGTTCAGCCAGGCGGTGCGCGGCCTGGCGGATGGCGCTGCGGCGCTGGGCATTCCGGTCACCGGCGGCAACGTCAGCTTCTACAACCAGACCGGCACCACCGCGATCCTGCCGACACCGGTCGTCGGTGTGCTCGGCGTGATCGACGACGTGAAACGACGCATTCCCACCGGTTTCGGCGACGAACCGGGCGAGACGCTGATGCTGCTGGGCGACACCCGCGACGAATTCGACGGATCCATCTGGGCGCAGGTCACCGCCGACCACCTGGGCGGGCTGCCGCCCGCGGTGGATCTCGCACGCGAGAAACTGCTCGCCGAGGTGCTTACCGCCGCGTCCCGCGACGGTCTCGTCTCAGCTGCGCACGACCTGTCCGAAGGCGGGCTGATCCAGGCCGTCGTCGAGGCCGCGCTGCGCGGTGAAACCGGTTGCCGCATCGTGCTTCCCGAGGACTGGCAAGAAGGAACTGGTCCGTTCACGTTCTTGTTCTCCGAATCTGCGGGCCGGGTGCTGGTGGCGGTGCCACGCACCGAAGAGAGCCGGTTCCGCGCCATGTGCGAGGCCCGCGGCCTGCCCGCCACCCGCATCGGCGTGGTCGATGCCGCCAGCGATGCGATCGAGGTCCAAGGTCTGTTCACCGTCACTCTGGAGGACCTGCGCAGCACGTCAGAAAGCGTGCTGCCCAGGTTGTTCGGGTGAGCGAACACACGCGGCAACGACACCCGATACACGTCTGGGCGTGGCGCCTGGTCCGCCTCGACTTCGTCGGCGTCGCGTTCGCCGCATTGTTCTTCTGCCTGTCGTTGACGCCGTCGCTGCTGCCGCGTGACTGGCTGTTCGCAGGCCTGATCGGCGGTCTCAACGCCGCGATCGGCTACGGCATCGGCGTCTTCCTCGCAAAAATGCTGCGCCGCTTCGTGTTACGCCGTCGCACCTGGTGGCCTCCATCGAAGCGGATGTTGTTGGTGCTCAAGACCGCGACGGTGGTGCTGTCGATCGCCGCCAGCATCGTGATGGTGATCCCGGCAGCGGCGTGGCAGCGACAGGTGTCGGCGGTGATGGGCATCGAGGGACCGGCCACGCTCGGGTACCTGCGCACGCTGGTCGTCGCGTTGCTGGTCGGCGGTGTGTGCGTGGCCGTCGCGCGCGTGCTGCTCGAGGTGATCAAGACGATGGCCCGGTTCTTCATCCGGCGCTGGCGTCTGCACGACGAGGTGGCGCTGTTCATCGGCACTGCGATCGTCGTCGTGCTTGCCATCACGCTGATCAACGGTGTGCTGGTGCGCGGCTTCCTCGCCGGCGCCAACCGGGTGTTCCAACCGCAGAACACCACCACTCGGGAAGGCGTCATCCAACCGATCGAACCCGAAAGATCGGGCAGTCCAGAGTCTTTCGCGGCCTGGGACACATTGGGCTACCAGGGCCGCAACTTCGTCGCCACCGGTCCGCACGCCGACGAGCTCACCGAACTCAACGGAGCGCCCGCCCAGGAGCCGATCCGGGTGTATGTCGGGCTGCAGACCGCCGAAACCGCCGAACAGCGAATGGCGGTCCTGCTCAGCGAGCTCGAGCGCACCGGCGCGTTCGAGCGTGAGCTGCTGGTCATCATCCCCACCACCGGCACCGGCTGGATCAATCCGGTGGCAGCCCGGGCGCTGGAGATGATGTACAACGGCGACACCGCGCTGGTCGGATCGCAGTACTCCTTCCTGCCGAGCTGGATCTCCTTCCTCGGTGACCAGCAGAAGTCGATGGTCTCGGGGCGCATGATGATCGACGCGATTCAGCAACGCTGGGAAGAACTTCCGCAGGACCGGCGGCCGAAACTCGTGCTCTACGGGGAGAGCCTGGGCTCGATGGCCGGGCAGGGCGCGTTCGAGTGGCTGCCCGACATCTCGCGGATGGGCTTCTCGTCGGTGCTGTGGGTGGGACCACCGAACGCCAGCCCGCTGTGGAAAGCCATCACCGAGCGGCGGGATCCGGGCACCCCGCAAGTCGAGCCGCGTTACGACAACGGCCGCACCGTCCGGTTCTCCGAAGCCACCGATCCCGCCGAGATCGAGCGGGACACAGCGCCGCCGTGGGAGGGCACGCGCGTGCTGTTCCTGCAGCACCCGTCCGATCCGATCGTGTGGTGGTCGCCGGATCTGCTGTTCAGCCGGCCGGACTGGCTGCGCGAACCGCCCGGTCGCGACCGCACGGCCTCCATGCGGTGGTATCCGATCGTGACGTTCGGTCAGGTTGCGGCCGACATGACCAACGCCAGTTCGGTCCCGGGAGGGCACGGCCACAACTACGGCGATCTCGTGCTCGACGGCTGGGCCGCCGTCGCACCGCCCGACGGCTGGACCCGTGAGGACACCGAACGGATCCGCACCGCGCTGACCAAGACCGAGGGCGAGGACGGACCGGAATACTGATGGCGGCGAACAAGTTTCGCGCGGCAGCTGTGGCCGTCGCCCTGGTGGGATGGAGTTTCATCGCGCCTCGGGTGCGGTTCCATCCGATTGCGAACGCCGCGCTGGGCACCGGGCTGTACGCGCTCGCTCGCCCCCCGCTGGGCCTGCGTCCGCCCGCACTGTGGTCCGGCCTGCGCCACGGCCTGGCCGCGGGTGCGGTGATCGCGCTCGGGGTGGCGGCGGCGACCGCGGTCCCGTCGGTACGAGGCGGAATGGCCGCGCGTGAACTGCCCGACCGTCCGGTGCGGTGGATGGCGTTCGACATTCCGGTCGGAACCGTCTGGCCCGAGGAGGTCGCCTACCGGGCGACGCTGGGTACCGCCGCCGAGACCGCGTTCGAACCGGTCGGCGGGCGCTTTCTGCAGTCGGTGGCGTTCGGCCTGTGGCACATCATGGATGCCCGCCTCACCCGCAACCCGGTGTTGGGCACGGTCCTTCTCACCGGCGTTGCGGGTTGGGCGTTCGGGTGGCTGCATGCCCGCTCGGGCAGCCTCGCCGCGCCGATGCTGGCCCATCTGGCCGCCAACGAGGCCGCGGCGTTGGCAGCGCTCGCCGTTCAGCGGCGCATAGAGTCCCGGGCATGAGCACCGCCGAGCGCGACCGTCCGCGCACCATCGTCGTGACCGGGGCTGCGTCGGGCATCGGGCTGGCCACCGTCAGGCGCCTGCTCGCCCGCGGCGACACCGTGATCGGCGCCGACGTGGCGCCACCACCCGAGGAACCTTGCGAGCGCTTCGAGTTCGTCACCGCCGACATCACCGATGAAGCTGCCGTGGCATCGGTGTTCGCCGCGGTTCGCGGACGCCTCGACGGCGTCGTGCACTCGGCCGGGGTCGCCGGCGGCGGGCCGGTGCACCTGCTCGACCGCGCCGAGTGGGACCGCGTGATCGCGGTCAACCTCACCGGAACGTTCCTGGTGGCCAAGGCCGCGGTGGCGAAGATGATCGAGCAACCGCGCGTCGACGGCGAGCGCGGGTCGATCGTCACCCTGGCCAGCGTCGAAGGTCTGGAGGGCACCGCCGGCGGCAGCAGCTACAACGCCGCCAAGGGCGGTGTCGTGCTGCTCACCAAGAACATCGCCGTCGACTACGGCCCGAGCGGTATCCGCGCGAACGCCATCTGCCCCGGGTTCGTCGACACCCCGATGCTCCAGAGCGTGATGGGCCTCGAAGGCATGGCGGGCCCACTGCGTTCCATCACCGAGGAGCACGCTCTGCAACGGCGCGGCCGGCCAGACGAGATCGCGGCCGTCGCAGCGTTTCTCGTGTCGACCGATGCGTCGTTCGTGACGGGGCAGGCCATCGCGGTCGACGGTGGCTACACCGCCGGTCGCGACCACGGCGTGGTCAAGCTGTTCGGTTTCCCGGACTGAACCTCACGGGTTGATCGTGAGCTCGCCGACCTGGCGGCCCCACACGTACTCGATGAACAACGGCTGACCGAGTTCCAGATGGTTGTACGGGGCGATGCTGGCGCCGGTGTCCATCACCAGGTACGGCATCGGGTACAGCTCCCGGGTGATGTCCTGCCAGCAGCCGGGACGGCCCTCCGGCCCGCCGGTGGCGTTGACCCGCGGCAGATTGTCCGGGTAGATGTACGGATTGCCGGCCCCCGCGAGGACGCCACCGCCACCGGTCAGCGAATACCCGTTGCCGCCCAACGTCTTCGCCACCCGCGGCTGGACCTCGTTGAAGTTCTGGATAGTGCAGAACAGCGCGGGGCTGTGGTAGTCGAGCAGCTTCGCCGTGGGCACCAGATCGGCAGCGCCGCGGACCAGATACGGGCCCGCGCGCTCGAAGACGTCGGCCCCCATGTCGGCGAAGCCGAGCGCGCCCATCAGCGCGGCGTCGAGGTCGGCGCGGTGGTCGTTGAACGTGCGGCCGGTGGTCACCGCGTTCTCGAGGCCGTCCCACAGCTCCGGTGACGCGTCGGCGTACACGTCGGCGAGATCGGCCAGCAGTTGAGTGTCGGACCGGATCGCCGGCATCCGGGCGTTGAGGTCGTCGATGATCCGGTTGCCGTTGAGCAGCGACTCGCCGAATCGGTCTCCCAGACCGGTGAGCGCCTCCGCCGTCGCGGCCAGGGTCTGGTTCAACTTGATCGGGTCGACCTGTTCTGCGAGCGCCATGACCGTCTCGAACACTGTGTTGAACTCCGTCGTCACCGCCGACACCTCGATCACATCTCGACCCGTGATGTGTTGTGGCGACGCGTCTTCCGGTGCGGTGAACGAGATGTACTTGTTGCCGAACACCGTGGTGGCACGGATCTCGGCAACCACGTTCACCGGAATGCGGTCCAGGTAGCGGGGATTGACTTCGAGCGTGAGTTTCGCCTGGTGCCCGTCGCCCACGTCGACGAGCGAGATCCGGCTGACCCGCCCGATCTCCACGCCGTTGTAGGTCACCTTCGCGCCCGGTTCGACGACCAGACCGGCGCGCGGCGACAGCAACGTCAGCTGGGTCCGAGGCAACAGGTCGCCGCGAAACTGCAGATAGAGCACGCCCGCCGCGACGGTGGCGATGACCAGGAACATCGCACCGGCCACCTTGTACGGCGGCTTGTGGCGGTCGACGAACACTTTGAGACAGTAAGGGATGGCCACCTCTCGACGGGTCCGCCCTGCCGATCCGGCGAAGACCCGCACGGCGGTCGCGGCGCTCGCGGACTGGTTACGCGACGATGAGCGACCAGCGCCGGCCAGAACCGAACTCGCCGAGGCGGTCCGGTTGACGGCCCGCACGCTCGCCGCCGTCGCGCCGGGTTCCAGCGTCGAGGTCCGCGTACCGCCGTTCATCGCGGTGCAGTGCATCGCGGGGCCGTCGCACCGGCGCGGCAACCCGCCCAATGTGGCCGAGACGGATCCGCGGACCTGGCTGCTGCTCGCCTGCGGGATGCTGTCGCCGAACGACGCCGTGGCAGACGGCCGGTTGACGCTGTCGGGGTCGCGCGCCGGGGAGATCGCGACCTGGCTACCGCTGGTCGACCTCGACGGTTAACTTGGCCACACCTTCGCTACGGCTGATTTCGGTGTAGTTCGTCGCGATGCGCGCGGCGAAGTACACCGAAATCGCAGGTTGAACGGCAGAAACATGCGCAAGCGGACGGCTTGTTTCGACTGCGGCGACACCCCCGCCGCATTCGGTGAATGACCGGTGATGTACGTAGACTGAGGCGGTCTACCCATTCCGCCCTGGGAGCAGCCATATCGTGACCGGCCCGCAGACCGATCCTGAACCCCGCGAAGAGTGTGGCGTATTCGGCGTGTGGGCGCCGGGTGAAGAGGTCGCCAAGCTCACCTACTACGGCCTCTATGCGCTTCAGCACCGCGGCCAGGAAGCCGCGGGAATCGCCGTCGCCGACGGCTCCCAGGTGCTGGTGTTCAAGGATCTGGGCCTGGTCAGCCAGGTCTTCGACGAGCAGACGCTGGCCGCGATGGAAGGCCACGTCGCCATCGGGCACTGCCGCTACTCGACCAGCGGTTCGACGACGTGGGAGAACGCCCAGCCGGTGTTCCGCAACACGGCGGCGGGCACCGGCGTCGCACTGGGACACAACGGCAACCTCGTCAACGCGGCCGAACTCGCCGCCCGCGCCCGCGAGGCCGGTTTGCTCGGTACCAGGGGCGCTCCGGCGGCGACCACCGACTCCGACATCCTCGGTGCGCTGCTCGCCCACGGGGCGGCCGACGCGACGCTGGAGCAGGCCGCGCTGGAACTGCTGCCGACCGTGCGTGGCGCGTTCTGCCTGACGTGGATGGACGAGAACACCCTGTATGCGGCGCGCGATCCGTACGGGGTGCGACCGTTGGCGTTGGGGCGGTTGGACCGCGGCTGGGTCGTCGCGTCGGAGACCGCGGCGCTCGACATCGTCGGCGCCTCGTTCGTCCGCGACATCGAGCCCGGTGAACTGCTGGCCATCGACGCCGACGGGGTGCGCTCCACCCGGTTCGCCAACCCCGAACCCAAGGGCTGCGTCTTCGAGTACGTCTATCTGGCGCGCCCGGACAGCACTCTGGCCGGCCGTTCGGTGCACGCCACCCGCGTCGACATCGGCCGCCGACTGGCCAGGGAGATGCCGGTCGAGGCGGATCTGGTGATCGGCGTGCCGGAGTCGGGCACCCCCGCCGCGGTGGGTTATGCGCAGGAGTCCGGCATCCCCTACGGCCAAGGCCTGATGAAGAACGCCTACGTGGGACGCACGTTCATCCAACCGTCGCAGACCATCCGCCAGCTCGGCATCCGGCTCAAGCTCAACCCGCTCAAGGAAGTGATCCGGGGTAAGCGACTGATCGTCGTCGACGACTCGATCGTGCGCGGCAACACCCAGCGCGCCCTGATCCGGATGCTGCGCGAGGCCGGCGCCGTGGAGGTGCACGTCCGCATCGCGTCGCCGCCCGTCAAATGGCCCTGCTTCTACGGCATCGACTTCGCCACCCCGGCCGAACTGATCGCCAACGCCGTCGAGGACCAGGGGGAGATGCTCGAGGCGGTGCGCCACGCCATCGGCGCCGACACCCTCGGCTACATCAGCCAGCAGGGCATGATCGCCGCGACCGAGCAGCCCGCTTCCAGGTTGTGCAGCGCCTGCTTCGACGGCAAGTATCCGATCGAGTTGCCGGGCGAATCGGCGTTGGGCAAGAACGTGATCGAGCACATGCTCGCGACGGCCGCCAAGACCGGCGTGCCGCTGCAGTCCGACAACGACAACGTCTCGGCGCTGCGCAGGCCGTAACTACCGCCCTACGTGCGCCCAGCGCGGATCGCCGGGCAGCGGGCCGCGCTGCAACGCCTTCGCCACCGCGTCGCGATAACCCGTCAGGCCGCTGTGCGGCGGCGCGATGACGTCATCGATGTCGTGGTTGGCCATCACCGCCTCGCACTCCAGCGACTCGACGAGCGGACGTGCCAGCGCGCCGGGCAGCGGCGTCACCAACCCGATCCACCAACTCGCCAACGTCGGTGTGAGCCAAGGTAAGTCGATGATCACCCGCCGTCGCAGACCGGCCACATCGGCGTACACCTGCATCGCCTCACGATATTCGAGCACGTCGGGTCCGCCGATATCCCATGTGCGCGATGCCGCTACCGGCGCAGCGGCGGCCTCGGCCAGATAGTGCAGCGCGTCGTCGATCGCGATCGGCTGGATTTTGTTGTGCACCCATCTCGGTGTCGTCATCACCGGCAGGCGGTTGGTCAGGTGCCGGATCATCTCGAAAGAAGCCGATCCCGCGCCGATCACGATTCCGGCCTGCAGGACGACGGTCTCGATTCCGGACCCAATCAGGATCTCGCCGACGTCGGTCCGCGACCGCAGATGCGGGGACAGGTCGGCTTCTGCTGGGTGCAGGCCGCCCAGATACACCAACCGCCTGATCCCCGCATCGCGTGCAGCGGCGACGACGTTGCGGGCCGACCGGGCCTCTTCCTCGACGAAATCGGGCGAGGTGCCCATCGAGTGCACCAGGTAGTAGACGACGTCCATGCCCTCGAACGCGTTGCGCAGCGAGTCCGTGCCACCGAGGTCGCCGCGTGCCACCTCCACCCGGTCGCGCCACGACGCGTCGTCGAGCTTGTCGGGGTTACGCGCCAGCGCCCGCACCGCATGACCGTGGTCGAGCAGAGCGGGCACCAACCGGCCGCCGATATAGCCGGTCGCGCCCGTCACCAAGCAGCGAATCGCGTCTGTCATCCCGGCGGGATCGCCGGTTTGGTGCGCGGGCAAACCCAAGAAGGCGGTTACCGCGGCGCGGCGAACACCGGTAGCCTTTATCGCGATGACCGAACGCGCCGAACCTGCCGGCATCTCCTACGCGTCGGCCGGGGTCGACATCGAAGCCGGTGACCGGGCCGTCGAACTCCTCAAACCACTCGCCGAGAAGGCCACCAGGCCCGAGGTACGCGCCGGCATCGGCGGCTTTGCGGGACTGTTCGCGCTGCGTGGCGGCTACCGGGAACCGGTGCTGGCCTCGTCGACCGACGGCGTCGGCACCAAACTGGCGGTCGCCCAGGCCATGGACAAGCACGACACGGTCGGAATCGACCTGGTCGCGATGGTCGTCGACGACCTCGTGGTCTGTGGCGCAGAACCGCTGTTCCTGCAGGACTACATCGCGGTCGGGCGCACGGTTCCCGAGCGGATCGGCGAACTGGTGGCCGGCATCGCCAACGGTTGCCAGCTGGCCGGCTGCGCGCTGCTCGGCGGCGAGACGGCCGAGCACCCCGGCCTGATGGCGCCCGACCACTACGACATCTCGGCCACCGGGGTGGGCATCGTCGAGGCCGACGACGTGCTCGGCCCGGACCGGGTCAAGCCCGGGGACGTGCTGATCGCGATGGCCTCGACCGGCCTGCACTCCAACGGCTACTCACTGGCCCGCAAGGTGCTGCTGGAAATCGACCGGATGAACCTGGCCGGTCATGTCGAAGAGTTCGGTCGCACGCTCGGCGAAGAACTGCTGGAGCCGACCCGCATCTACGCCAAGGACTGCCTGGCCCTGGCCGCCGAGACGCAGGTACGCACTTTCTGCCACGTCACCGGCGGCGGGTTGGCCGGCAACCTCGAGCGGGTGGTCCCGCACGGGCTGGTCGCCGAAATCGACCGCGGCACTTGGACGCCGGCACCCGTGTTCGCGATGATCGGGCAACGCGGACGGGTCGAGCGCAGCGAGATGGAGAAGACCTTCAACATGGGTGTCGGGATGGTCGCGGTCGTCGCACCGGAGGACACCGACCGCGCCCTGGCGATCTTGACCGCGCGTCACCTGAATTGCTGGACGCTGGGCACCGTCAAGAAGGGCGGCAAGAACGGTCCTCGAGCCAGGCTCGTGGGTCAGCACCCGCGCTTCTGAGCCTCAGCTCTGAGCGTCAGCGGCGCCAGTCGTCGTCGTCGACCCAGTCGTCGGCCACCGGGTCGGTACCGGCCATGTCGTCATCGGGAGCGCCCGACAGCTCGCGCTGAAGCCGCTCGAAGTCGGTCTGCGGTGAGCTGTATTTGAGCTCACGAGCAACCTTGGTCTGCTTTGCCTTTGCCCGGCCGCGGCCCATGGGGGGACCCCCTCGCGCAATAACGGAGCGGCCCGATTTGCAGGCGGCTCCGATCTGATCTGTCTTTTTATCGTCCTGCCGACACTTTACCGTGCCTGGCTGCGGTGCGCTGCCAGGCCCTCGGCGGTCAGCGGTTTCCGCCGCGCAGCTGTTCGACCGCGCGGCGTCCGGCACCTGCGACGTCGGGCGGCGGCATCGAGTCCGCGTCGATCAGCGCGGGCACCCCTGCGACGGTCAATTCGGTGTCCGCGGGCAGCCCCCGCTTGAGCAGCGCCAGCGCGACGGGGCCGTCGTCCACGTGGTCGACCACCGTGCCGAGGCGACCGACCGTCCGGCCGGCGGCGAGCACCGGGTCGCCGGTGCTGGGCCGGTCGGTCGAACCGTCGAGATGCAACCGCACCAGCATCCGCGGCGGTTTACCCAGGTTGTGCACCCGGGCGACGGTCTCCTGCCCTCGGTAGCAGCCCTTGTCCAGATGCACGGCGGGGCCGATCCAGCCGACCTCGTGCGGGATCGTCCGCTCGTCGGTGTCCACACCCAGCCGGGGCCGAAGCGTGGCCACCCGGTGGGCCTCGTAGGCCCACACCCCGGCGGGCCGGACCCCTGCGTCGTCGAGCCGCCGGCGCCAGCGGTCGACCTGTTCGCGGGGCACCACGAGGTCGAGTTCGAGCGCCGATCCGCCGAGGCGCCGCACGAAGCCGCCTTCGGGAAGCGCGACGGCCGTGCGTTCCGCCGGTAGCGAACCGACGCCGAGCGCGTCGAGCACCGCGGCGTCAGCCAACCGCGGGCCGAGCAGTGACAACACCGCCAGGTCGGCCGGTTCGACCGCGACGTCGGACCAGAACACCATCTTGCGCAGGTAGCTCAGCAGCGCCTCGCCACGCCACGCTTCGGTGTCGAGATACGTGACGCCGCCGAGTTCGGTTTGCAGCCAGTGATCTTCGACACGGCCCTGGCCGTCGAGGCTGAGATTCTCGGTGACCGTGCCGTCGCCCATGTCGCTGACGTGCTGGGTGGTCAGACTGTGCAGCCAGGTCCTGCGGTCGCCGCCGGTGAGGGTGAGCACAGCGCGGTGTGAGCGGTCCACGACGACCGCCGCGTCCGCCGCCGCCCGTTGCTCGGCCAGCGGATCGCCGTAGTGCCAGACAGCGCCGGCGTCGGGTCCGGTGTCGGGAGCGGGGACGGCTGGCGCAGAGAATGTCACACGTCAACTCTACGTTCGGCCCTCGGCGGGCCGCGGCTACGCTGTGGGCCCATGGCTGGCGAACCCGGGGTCGTGGTGACGCTGGACGGGCGGTTGCACGATCCGGCGGCGGCGCTGCTGCACGCCGACGACCTCGCAGCGGTACGCGGCGACGGTGTCTTCGAGACGCTGCTGATCCGCGACGGCCGACCGTGCCTGCTCGAAAGCCACCTGGCCCGGCTCAGCCAATCGGCGCGGATGACCGACTTGCCGGCACCCGACCTGCCGCGGTGGCGGGCCGCGGTGTCCGCAGCGGTCGAGGAATGGAACGCGCGCGCCGACGACGAGGGCGTGCTGCGGCTGGTGTACAGCCGGGGCCGCGAAGGCGGGTCGCCACCGACGGCGTTCGCCACGATCGGTGCGTTGCCGGCGCGGGTGGCCCAGGTGCGCCGCCACGGGCTTGCGGCGCTGACGCTGCCCCGCGGACTACCGACCGAGGGCACCGCCGAGATGCCGTGGCTGTTGGCCGGCGCGAAGACGTTGTCGTACGCGGTGAACATGGCCGCCCTGCGGCATGCCGAGCGGCACGGCGCCGGCGATGTGATCTTCGTCGGCGCCGATGGTCACCTCCTCGAGGGACCGCGTTCGACCGTGGTGATCGCCGCCGAGTCCGAACCGGGCGCGGGCGACGTCGCGTTCTTCACGCCGCCGCCATGGTTCCCGATCCTGCGCGGCACCACGCAGCAGGCGTTGTTCGAGGTGGCGCGCAACAAGGGGTACGACTGCGACTACCGCTCGTTGCGGACAACGGATCTGCTTACCGCTCAAGGTGTTTGGCTGGTGTCGAGCATCACGCTCGCCGCGCGGGTGCACACCCTCGACGGCAGAGCGCTGCCGCCGAGCCCGTTGGCGGCGGAGTTCGCCGAACTCGTCGACGCCGCGGTCGTCAGCGATCGCTGAACGCGGGTACCGTCGCGCGGATACGGGGAACCATCGCCTCGCCGTGTGCAGATGAACCGGTACGCCGATACAGGCTGGCCGGCTCAGCAGTCGAACACCAACCAGCAGATGTGGTTCCGCAATCGCTGATCGTCAAGTACGAGTTCTCGGATCGCCTCCGGGAGCTGGTCCCGCTGCCAGCGGCACTCGAGTCGTCCTGCGGCTTCGGCCTCGCCGTCCGGCGCAGCAGCACGTGCGGCCTTGATCGCATAGGCGGCCGCGCCGAGTTCGTGGGCGGCGACATGGGCTACGGCGCCAGCCTGGCCAGCTGCGTATGCGGCGTGCCGTGCTGCCCCTTGCTTGTCTCGCGCCGCTCCCATGGAATGACCTCCTGCCGCGCGAGACTCCATCATCTTGACCTCGCCCCGCACCCAGGCGCGGGCATGCTCGATGGCCTGACGCGGTCGTGGATCCTCAGGGTGAGCTGACTCGAATAGGTGAAGGACGTGCTCCGCGCATGAGGCCGCCCATAGTGCGAGCAAATGGTGATCCGAGTCCGTCAAGGTCCCACCGCGGCGGACGGTCACAAAGCGCGGATCGCGCACCTTCGGGAGAATCATGGCTGGCGGCGCCCCTATGTAAGTCCGCCCCGCATCCTATCCAGGCGAACCTTGCGGTCTTCCCGTGGCTCGTCAATTGTTGCGGCAGCTAGAAGTTCGCGCTGGTGATATTCGAATCTGCGGGCGCACCGCGTCTAAACCGACTTCGTCGACGAGGCGTAGCGCGGTGTCGATCATTGCTTCGCGCGTAGCTAGGGTGAGTCCATGCTTGCCGTTCCGTCTTCCGACGGCGTCGAGGTACACGCGTACGACGAGGGGCGTGGCCCCACCATCGTGATCGTCGGTCCGGGATTGGACGACGGGACAAGGACGAAGAAACTCTCCGGCCTACTCGCCGCGAGGTTCCGCGTCATCCGACTGCACCGCCGCCAATACCGGCTCGACCTCAAGCGCGACCCGAAATTGGGAGGACCGCCCGCAACGATCGCCGATGAGGTCGAAGACTTACTCGCAATCGTGCGGGCTGTCGGGGAATCGGTGCTGCTGTACGGCCATTCTGACGGTGGCGTTGTCGCCTTGGAGGCGTTGGCGACATCGCCGTCTTCGTTCACCGGCGGCGTGATCTTCGAACCCGCAGCTGTCATCGACAAACCTCTGGCAGGCGAGCACGGCGAGGTGTTGGCCAAGGCGCGAGCGGCGTTGGCCGCTGGCCGCCCCGACAAGGCGATGGCCATCTTTTTCCGCGAAACAATCGAGCTACCGGCCTGGCAGGCACCACTAGCAGCGATGGCCTGCGCGCTCATCCCGCGCCTGCGTCGGCTGGTGCCGTGCCAACTCGACGCCCTCGAAGCGCTGGACCAGCTCGGCAACCGTCTCAACACCTACGCCACGATCCGAGTGCCCACCCTCTTGCTGGGCGGTGACAGAAGCCCACATCATCTCGTTCGGCGCCTGGATGCGATCGAACGCGCGATACCAGATGCGGAACGTGTGGTGATGGCCGGCCGTGATCACGGCGCCGACCTCAAACACCCGAAGGACGTCGCGCGAATCATCGAGTCCTTCGCCGACCGCATCCACACGTCAGCGGAATAGCCGATTTCGGGCCCGCTGCCTCGGCACCCGTTCAACTGGGTAGGCAAGTGCATCCGCCCGGCACGGGAGAAAAATCACTACCAGCCCTAATAGCGTCAGTGGTACCTTCGCCGGTACACAGGGAAGGAGGTGGTCCGAGATTTTGAGTGACTTATGGACTTGTGAGGTGGCTGCGAGCTAGCAGCGCCAGGGGAATGAGCTGACGGCTCTTCGCGCTCTGCGCGCGCTGGCGAATTCCCCGCAGTCACCCGGCCCCCGAGCCCCTCGGTTTTGTCCGCCAGGAACACACGGCTCGGGGGCCGCCCCATATCTGGGGGCGAATTGGTAACGAGCCGTGGCGGTTTGCTCAGCCGGCAGGTCCCGGCGCGAACGACGCGCAAGCCTGCATGGCCCGATGCCAGGTATCGCGATCGACTCCCGGCGGCGGAGCGGCCGCAGGACCGGGAGCGGCGGGGACCCCGTGGTCGTTGAGGCACTGCGCCAGCGACCCGTGGCCGGCCGGGGCGTTCGATGTGTTCGATGTGGTGGTCTGCTGCTCGGCCGGCGGGTCCGACGCGCAGCCGGCCAGGATCGCGGCCGCGACGACGCCCGTGGCGAGCCAGATCGCGCGCATCAGCCGACGAACCTCGACAGCCGGGCCGACAGGTGCGGAACCAGGCCGCCGTCGGCGTCGACGCGCTCCTCGACGTACGCGAGATCGCCGCCCTCGACGATGCCGTAGAGCCGTTTCGCCCCACCGACCAGCATCCCGGACTTACTGCGCGCCAACGCATCCGTGACGAGTTCCCACGACGACTGGGTGAGGGGGCGGCCGTAGAACAGCTCGATGTAGCCGGCGGAATGGGCGAGCAGCAGTTCGATGGCCTGCGACTCGGACGGATCGGCCGGGTCGTTGACGAACCGCCAGTAGCCCGATTCGCGCAGCGACGGCTGGTCATAGTCGCCCGACTCGGTCAGCCGCCACGAGCGCGCTTCCCAGATCAGGTAGTCCCCGCCGTCGTGGGAGACCACGATCTGCTGGCCGAACCGGTAGTCGCCGTCGGCACCGCGGCCCTCACCCTCACCGCGCCAGACACCGACCAGCGGCAGCAGGGCCAGCAGCGCGTCGTTGAGGTTCACGCCTTCGCGCAGATTGGCGGTGTCGGACGGCGCTGGCAGATCACCGAAGACCGGGATGTTCCGCGCGGCGGTTGTTTTCGCGCGCTCGGCCGCCGCCGCGACTGCGTCGTCGCCCGACGTCACGACTCGTCGGTGATCAGCCGGTACAGCGCGTACAACGCGAACCAGGTGATGACCACCGTCGCGGCCACCAGCAGGAGTTCGAAGAACAGCACCACGGGGTGCAGTCTATCCTTCGGCTCGTCGCCGGGTTCGCCGGGCCCGGCCCGCCGAATCTGAACTTGTGCGCGAGTTTTTCACGAATTCTCAAGCACAAGCTCAGTTTCGACGTGGAAGCGCGCTACGCGACCTTGACGTCGACCTCGTGGATCCCTGCGCCGGACGGGGCCACGACGGCGTCGCCGTTGCCGACCTTCGACAGCGCGCGCAGCGTCCACGTGCCGGGTGCGGCGAAGAACCGGAAGTCGCCGGTGGCCGAGGCGACCACCTCGGCGGTGAACTCGTCAGAGCTGTCCAGCAGCCGCACGAATGCGCCGCCGACGGCCTGTCCCGACCCGTCCACGACGCGGCCGGTGATCACCGTCTCCTTTTCCAAGTCGACGCTGGCGGGCAACGTCAGGCCTTGTTTCGGGGCAGAGCACATATCAACTTCCCAACTCGATCGGGGCACCCACGAGGGAGCCGTATTCCGTCCAACTGCCGTCGTAGTTCTTGACGTTCTGGTGTCCGAGCAGCTCCTGCAGCACGAACCACGTGTGCGACGACCGCTCACCGATGCGGCAGTAGGCGATCGTCTCCTTCTCACCGTCCAGGCCGGCCTCGGCGTACAGCTTCGCGAGGGCCTCATCGGACTTGAACGTGCCGTCGTCGTTGGCCGCCTTGCTCCACGGAACGTTGATCGCGCCCGGGATATGCCCGGGCCGCTGGCTCTGCTCCTGGGGCAGGTGCGCGGGAGCCAGGATCTTGCCGGAGAACTCGTCGGGAGAACGCACATCGACGAGGTTCTTGCTGTTGATCGCGGCGATCACCTCGTCGCGGAAGGCCCGGATGCTGTTGTCGGGCGCCTTGGCCGTGTAGCTGGTCGCCGGGCGCTTGACCACGTCGGTGGACAGCGGACGACCGTCGAGCTCCCACTTCTTGCGGCCGCCGTCGAGCAGCTTGACGTCCTGGTGCCCGTACAGCTTGAAGTACCAGTAGGCGTACGCGGCGAACCAGTTGTTGTTGCCGCCGTAGAGAATCACCGTGTCGTCATTGGAAATGCCGCGCTCACTCAACAGTTTCGAGAACTGTTGCTGGTCAACGAAATCGCGGCGCACCGGATCCTGCAGATCGGTCTTCCAGTCGATCTTGACGGCGCCCTCGATGTGACCGGTGTCGTAGGCGCTGGTGTCCTCGTCGACCTCGACGAAGACGGTGTTCGGCGCGTTGAGATTGCTCTCGGCCCAGTCAACCGTGACCAGGACGTCGGAGCGTGCCATATAGGAGATCCTTTCGGTTGCTTCAGTTCGAAGTTCTATGCGGGTGACGGTGTGCCAGCGTTCCTTCGAACGCGTGCGACGAGCGGATAGAGCTGGCAGCCAAGGCAGATGCCGAAGGCCGCGTTCAGGAAGGCCGCCACGAGCGCGAAGCCGGTGGCGATGAGGCCCAGCAGCGGATGGGCGGTCACGAAGCCGGCGACGCCGACCACCGCGAACCCCAAACCGACGAGTTGGGCGAACTTGAGCGGCGCGACGGGTTCCTTCTCGGTGACGGGTCCGAGCCGCGGGGCGACGAAGCGGCCGAAGATCAGGCCGTAGGGATGCGCTCGCGGCCCGCGCCACGCGCCGACGGCGAACACCACCGCCTGGGCGCCCAGGAGCGCAGCCGCTGCGACCGGGCTGAGCGGCCACACCAGCAGCGTCGCCACGAGGACCCCGGTGGTGAGCCACGCGGCGAACCGCGGTCCGCGCACGTCCACCTGATCGGGTGTCCGGGTCTTGATTGTCGACATATCCGTCGCTGACATTCATGTGCTCCTGTGGGCTGTCATGGGCTGGGCTGGGATTGACCACAGAGGTCGCTCCCGAGTGCGGCGCGAAGAACGGCGCGGCTACTCAGCAGCTGCAACAACAACAGCAAGAACCCGCGACGCGGCACAGATCGACTGCGCGGCGCTTGGTGAGCATCGGCTCGAGGCGGGCGGACACGCCGGACAGCTTACCAACCGACTCGGCGATCAAGCCAACAGCGGTTCCAACGCCGAGCGCAGGTCAGCGGCCTTCGGGACGCCGTGGGTCCGGTACCGAGGCCTGCCGTCCTTGTCGAACACGATCGTGGTGGGCAGCGAGAGCACCGAAAGCCGCCGCGCCGCCTGCGGGTTGGCGTCCATGTCGATCTCGACGTGCGCCACCGCCGGCAGCTCGGCGCATACCTCGTCGACCACCCTGCGCACCGCCGCGCAGGGACCGCACCATTCGGCGGAGAAGTGCAGCACCGTCGGTCCGGTCGATGACAAGCCCAGGTCGCTGGTGTCGACGTTGGCCGCGGCCTCGCTCGCCTTGAGCAGGCCCGACCGCAGCGCGAGCAGCCGGCCGATCACATATGCCACGCCCAGCGCCGCGACGAGCACGGTGATCGCCAACACCCAAGAGGAGCTCATCTCTGCAGTCTGCTCTTCGCGTAGGCGCTCATCGCATGTTGAACTCGTCGAGGGCGACGGTTACTCCCTCGGCGATGCCCTCGATGATGATGTCGGAGCCCCGCGCGCCCTGCGCGGTGGGTGCCAGCCCGAACGGCAGCTTCTGGCCGGGCAGGGTCGCGGTGAACGCCGCCAGCACCGCGTCCTTCTTGTCGTCGGGCACCTCCTGGTCGGCGGTGCCCGGCCCGGTCAGCACGCCGGTGGCGGTCATCACCAGCGTCGTCTGGTCCGGCCCCGCGACGTCGAGGTCCACGGCGATGCTGACCTTGCTGTGAAAGTCCGCCTTCTCGGGTGTCCCGGTGAACACCACGCCCCGGTTACTCGAGATACCCGATTCCGTGGTGCCTCCGGTGGCGTCGTTGCTCTCGCCCGTCGGCGCCTCGACCAGCAGGTCGGGGATGTCCATGAAGCGGCCCAGATGCGTCGAGTCGATGATGATGCGGCTCTCGGCCTTGCCGACCGGCAACACGGCGTCGGGTCCGATCAGCCAGGAGTCGTCGGGAAGGTCGATGTCGTGCAGCGTGGCCTCCAGCGAGGCCTTGCCCACCACGGGGTGATCGACGCCATTGGCCCGGATCTCGACCTCGTCGTAATGGTGATCCATCGCCTGGGTGGCGAATGGGAACCCGAGGATCGCCACCGACGGGTCGTGCTGTAGCTCCGCGGCGCTGCGCACGCTTCTGGCCAGCCGGTATTCGGCGTAGATCGCCGCCCCGAAGTCCGCCCCGACGGCACAGACGGCGACGGCCAGCACCGTCGCGACCACCCCGAGCAGCAGCTTGCGCACCCGGACATTCTGGCCCACCTTCGCCGCGTCGGTGCGTTCGACGCAGCTGACCGGCAGGTTGCGCGCTATCGTTAAAGCACCATTGGCCGGGTAACGGCCGGATGTCGAGCATGAATCTGGGAAGTCACCGACCGACAAAGTTGTCCAGGCGAGGTCCCTGTGGCTGCTGGAGGGCCAGTTGGATCTACTGCTACTGACCGTCGACCCACACCCCGAGTCGGTGCTGCCGTCGTTGTCACTGCTTCCTCACACAGTGCGGACAGCGCCGACCGAGGTGTCGTCGCTGCTGGAGGCCGGCAGCGCGGACGTCGCGATCGTCGACGCGCGCACCGACCTGGCCGCTGCCCGCGGGTTGTGCCGGCTGCTGGGCACGACCGGAACCTCGGTGCCGGTCGTGGCCGTCGTCAGCGAGGGCGGCCTGGTGGCCGTCAGCGTCGAATGGGGTCTCGACGAGATCCTGCTGCCGGGCACCGGCCCCGCCGAGATCGACGCGCGGCTGCGGCTGCTCGTCGGCCGTCGGGGCGGCATGGCCAATCAGGAGAACGTCGGCAAGATCAGCCTCGGCGAGTTGGTGATCGACGAGGGCACTTACACCGCGCGTCTTCGCGGCCGACCGCTCGACCTCACCTACAAGGAATTCGAGCTGCTCAAGTATCTGGCCCAGCACGCGGGCCGGGTGTTCACGCGCGCACAACTGCTGCAGGAGGTGTGGGGCTACGACTTCTTCGGCGGCACCCGCACGGTGGACGTGCACGTGCGACGGTTGCGCGCCAAACTCGGCCCGGAGTACGAGTCGCTGATCGGCACCGTGCGCAACGTCGGCTACAAAGCGGTTCGCCCGGCACGCGGCCGCCCGCCCGCCCAAGGCGCCGAGGTGTCCGACGACATCGACGGCGGCGACTACGAGGCGCCCGCCACGATCCCCGAAGCGCTTGCTGACCCGCTGCGAAGTCCGTGACGGAATTCCTCTGGCGCACTGGTCTTTCCGACGATGAACAGCGTCGCATCCGGGACTTGATCGCAGCCGCCACGGCCGCCGACGGCGTCGCCCCGGTCGGGGAGCAGGTGCTCCGCGAACTGCCGCACGACCGGACCCGACACCTGGTGGCCCGCGACGGCCACGACGTCGTCGGCTATCTGAATCTGTCAGCCGGTGAGGCGTCCGCGATGGCGGAACTGGTTGTGCACCCCCGGACCAGGCGCCGCGGAATCGGATCGGCTCTGGTGCGCGCCGGCCTGGCGGAGGGCGGCGGCGGCGCCCGGGTGTGGGCCCACGGCAACCTCGAGCCGGCGCGCGCCACCGCGGCGTCGCTGGGGCTGGTTGTCGTGCGCGAGCTGCTGCAGATGCGACGCCCGCTGACCGACCTGCCGCCGACGCCGGCGCCCGACGGCATCCGCATCACCACTTACTCCGGTCCCGCCGACGATGCCGCACTGCTGCGCGTCAACAACGCCGCGTTCGCCTGGCATCCCGAGCAGGGGGGCTGGACCGAGGCCGAGATCGCCGAGCGCCGAGGCGAACCATGGTTCGACCCCGACGGGCTGTTCCTCGCCGTCGACGAGGACACCGGCGAGATGCTCGGCTTCCACTGGACCAAGGTTCACAACGCCGACCTCGGAGAGGTTTACGTGGTCGGCGTGAACCCGGCGGCGCAGGGCCGCGGCCTGGGCGCTGCGCTGACCCTGACCGGTCTGCACCACCTTGCCGGGCGGCTGTCGCAAAGCTCGCATCCCACGGTCATGCTTTACGTCGAGGCAGATAACTCGGCGGCCGTGAAGATCTACCGGAAGCTGGGCTTCGAGATCTTCGCGGTGGACACCGCATACGCCGCGCGTTCCCCGCGCTAGCTGGGAAACCACGACGAACTAACTGAACGTGTTCACCCGCCGTTCACCTTCCATCCTGGAGCTGTCCACCGGCGCCGCATACGTTGCCAGGGAGTTTGAAGCCAACCGTCCAAAGTCGAAAGTGGGATAAGTGAAGCTCAACCTTGGCAAGACACTCGGAACCACGCTGTCGGTGACCGCGATCGCCGCGTTGACCCTGTCCGCGTGCGGCAGCGACAACAACGCCGCCACGACCGCGACGGGCGGCAACGGGGCAGCGTCGGCCGCGGAGTGCGGTGGCAAGGATTCCGTCACCGCCGAGGGCTCGACAGCTCAGCAGAACGCGATCGCCGAGTTCAACAAGGTCTGGGGCCAGCTGTGCGAGGGCAAGAACCTGTCGTACAACCCCACGGGTTCGGGCGCGGGTCGCGAGCAGTTCATCGCCAATCAGGTCGACTTCGCCGGGTCGGATTCGGCGCTCAAGGGTGACCAGGTCAAGCAGGCCGCCGAGCGCTGCGGCGGCAATCCGGCGTGGAACCTCCCGCTGGTGTTCGGCCCCGTCGCACTGGCCTACAACCTCGAGGGCGTCGACACGCTGGTGCTCAACGCCGACCTGCTCGCCAAGATCTTCCAGGGTCAGATCACCAGGTGGAACGACCCCGCGATCGCGGCGCTGAACGCGGGCACCAACCTGCCGGACACCGCGATCACCCCGATCTACCGCTCGGACTCGTCGGGCACCACCGACAACTTCCAGAAGTACCTGGCCACCGCGGCCCCGCAGAGCTGGACCAAGGGCGAGGGCAGCGAGTTCCAGGGCGGTGCCGGCGAAGGCGCCCAGAAGTCCGCGGGGGTCGTGCAGGCCGTCCAGGCCACAGGCGGTGCGATCGGTTACGTGGAGAAGGGTTTCGCCGAACAGGCAGGTGCGCCGTTCGCTCAAATCGACAGCGGCGCAGGGGCTGTCGCGTTGACCGACGAATCGGCCAAGAAGGCGATCGACGCCGCCAAGTTCGCCGCCGAAGGCAATGACCTGACGCTGGACCTGAACTCGCTGTACGGAACCAAGGAGCCTGGCGCCTATCCGCTGGTGCTGGCCACCTACGAGATCGTCTGCTCGAAGGGCTACGACCCGGAGACCTCGGCGGCGGTCAAGTCGTTCCTGACGGTCGCCGCGAACGAGGGTCAGCAGAATCTTTCGCCTGCGGGTTACGTGCCGCTTCCGGACCGCTTCAAGGAGCGCCTGCTGACGTCCATCGAAGCTATTGCCTAGTTTCGTGGCGCGCCGGCACGGATACGGTGAGGATGGGTCCTGGGACCGATGACCGATAGGCTCGAAGTGACAATCCCCAATCCGGCCGACGCGGGATCGGGTGAAGCGCTTGCTTCACCCTTTCCCGAGCCGACCCCGATCTCCACCAGCCCGTCGAGGAACGCCAAAGAGCGTGTCGGCGACCGCATCTTCCGCGGATTGGCGGAGGGTTCCGGCGCGTTCATCGTCGCGCTGATCGCGGCGATCGGCGGATTCCTGCTGTGGCGGGCGATTCCGGCGCTGGCACGCAATGAGGAGAACTTCTTCCTCTACGGCGGCAATTGGATCACCACCGACACGTCGGCGATGCACTTCGGCATTCTCGACCTGCTGCAGGTGACGGTGTTCGTGTCGGTGTTCGCACTGGTGCTCGCCATGCCTGTGGCGCTGGGCATCGCGATCTTTTTGACCCAGTACGCGCCGCGGCGGGTGGGCGGCCCGCTCGGGTACATGGTCGACCTGCTCGCTGCGGTACCGTCGATCATCTACGGTGTCTGGGGGCTTTACGTCCTTGCGCCCGTTCTGGAACCGATCGCGTTGTGGCTCAACGAAAATCTCGGTTGGCTGTTTCTCTTCAAGACCGGAACCGCGTCGGTGGCCGGCGGCGGCACCATCTTCACCGCCGGAATCGTGTTGGCGGTGATGATCCTGCCGATAATCACCGCGGTGACGAGGGAAGTGTTCGTTCAGACACCGCGCGGTCAGATCGAGGCGGCGCTGGCGCTGGGCGCGACCCGTTGGGAGGTGGTGCGGACCACCGTGCTGCCCTTCGGCATGTCGGGCTACATCAGCGGCGCCATGCTCGGCCTCGGCCGTGCGCTCGGTGAGACGATTGCGCTGCTGATCATCCTGCGTGGCACGCAGGAAGCGTTCGGGTGGTCGCTGTTCGACGGCGGATACACCTTTGCCAGCCTGATCGCCGCCACGGCAAGCGAATTCAACGATCAGTACAAGGCGGGCGCCTACATCGCGGCCGGTCTCGTTCTGTTCATCCTGACGTTCGTGGTGAACTCGCTGGCGCGCGCCGCGGTCGCCGGGAAGGCAGCGAAATGACCTCGACGCTGGACCGCCCGGTCAAGGCGACGACATTCCAGGGAGTCGGGCTTCGGCGCAAGCTGACCAACAACGTCGCGACGGTTCTGGTCACGCTGTCGGTGCTGATCGCTCTGGTGCCGCTGCTGTGGGTGCTGTACTCGGTGATCGTCAAGGGCTTCACGGCGCTGACATCACCGGTCTGGTTCACCAATTCGCAGGCGGGCATGACGGCTTTCGCGGCCGGCGGCGGCGTGTACCACGCGATAGTGGGCACGCTGTTGCAGGGTTTGGTGTGCGCGATCATCTCGATCCCGATCGGCGTGTTCGTCGGGATCTATCTCGTCGAGTACGGCGGCGGAACGAGATTCGCCAAGGTGACCACCTTCATGGTCGACATCCTCACCGGTGTTCCGTCGATCGTCGCCGCGCTGTTCATCTACGCGTTGTGGGTGGCGACGCTGGGATTTCCGCGGTCGGGATTCGCGGTGTCACTCTCGCTGGTGTTGTTGATGATTCCGGTCATCGTGCGCGCCACCGAGGAGATGCTGCGCATCGTTCCGATGGATCTGCGGGAAGCCAGTTACGCGCTCGGCGTGCCGAAGTGGAAGACCATTGCGCGCATTGTGATTCCGACTGCGTTGTCGGGCATCGTCACAGGGGTCATGCTGGCGCTGGCGCGCGTCATGGGCGAGACCGCGCCGTTGCTGGTTCTGGTCGGCTATGCGCAGGCGATGAACTTCGACATGTTCGACGGCTTCATGGGCTCGCTGCCCGGCATGATGTACGACCAGACATCGGCGGGCGCCGGCGCCAATCCTGTTCCCACCGACCGGTTGTGGGGCGCTGCCCTGACCTTGATCCTGCTGATCGCGATACTCAACATCGGGGCCCGTTTCCTCGCGAAGATCTTTGCCCCCAAGAAGGTTTAGGAGCTTTCGATGGCCAAGCGTTTGGACCTCAAGGACGTCAACATCTTCTACGGCTCATTTCACGCCGTCGCCGATGTCTCGCTGGCGGTTCCGCCCCGGAACGTGACGGCGTTCATCGGTCCGTCGGGCTGCGGCAAGTCGACCGTGCTGCGGACGTTGAACCGCATGCACGAGGTGATCCCGGGTGCGCGGGTCGAGGGGTCGGTGCTGCTCGACGGCGAAGACATCTATGCCGCCGGCGTGGACCCGGTCGGCGTGCGCAAGACGATCGGCATGGTGTTCCAGCGCCCGAACCCGTTCCCCACCATGTCGATTCGCGACAACGTCGTCGCCGGGCTCAAGCTGCAAGGCGTCCGCAACAAGAAGACGCTCGATGAGGTGGCCGAGCGGTCGCTGCGGGGCGCCAATCTGTGGAACGAGGTCAAGGACCGGCTGGACAAGCCCGGCGGTGGGTTGTCCGGCGGTCAGCAGCAGCGGTTGTGCATCGCCCGGGCGATCGCCGTGCAACCCGATGTGCTGCTGATGGACGAGCCGTGCTCGGCGCTCGACCCCATCTCCACGCTGGCGATCGAGGATCTGATTGCCACGCTCAAGCAGGAGTTCACGATCGTCATCGTCACGCACAACATGCAGCAGGCCGCTCGGGTGAGTGATCAGACGGCGTTCTTCAACCTCGAAGCCACCGGCAAGCCGGGACGCCTGATCGAGATCGACGACACCGAGAAGATCTTCTCCAACCCGACGCAGAAGGCCACCGAGGACTACATCTCCGGCCGGTTCGGCTGACCGTCTGCCCCCGCCTTTGCGCGAGGCCTTACTGCGCGGGTAAGCGCGCGTCAGCGCGAACCAGCGCGGGTCAGCGCGGCGCGGGGATCTCCTCTTCCGCCGGATGCTTACCCGTGACCTGGAAGATCACCCGCCGGGCGACCTCGACGGCGTGGTCGGCGAACCGCTCGTAGAAGCGGCCCAGCAGGGTCACGTCGACCGCTGCGGCCACCCCGTGCTTCCACTCGCGATCCATCAACACGGTGAACAGATGGCGGTGCAGGTCGTCCATCGCATCGTCTTCTTCGCCGATCCGGGCCGCCTTCTCCGGGTCGCGGGTGACCAGCACCTCCTGGGCACTGTTACCGAGTTCGACTGCGAGACGCCCCATTTCGGCGAAGTAACCGTTCACCTCTTCGGGCAGGGCGTGCTGGGGATGGCGGCGACGAGCGATCTTGGCAACGTGCAGTGCGAGCGCGCCCATGCGATCCACATCAGCGACGATCTGGATTGAGCCCACGATCGCGCGGAGGTCCCCGGCGACCGGCGCCTGCAGAGCGAGCAGCACAAACGCCGCCTCCTCGGCGCGCGCGCTCATCGCGGCGATCTGTTCGTGGTCGGTGATGACCTGTTCGGCCAGCACCAGATCGGCCTGCAACAGGGCCTGAGTCGCGCGCTCCATCGCTGCGCCGGCCAGTCCGCACATCTCGCCTAGCTGACTGGTCAGGGCATCCAACTGCTCGTGGTACGCGGTACGCATGGCTCCAGCCTACGGGCTTTGCTGCCCGAACGGCATGAGGCGAGCGGTGAACGACCGGTGAACGCCGACCGCCCAAACGCGGTGATGAGGACCGCTACTCGCAAGTCGTGTCGGCGGCGTTGGTGACCGCGAGATCCTCGGGGAGCTGCGTCGGAGTGCTATGGATCCCGCGCACGACCTGCACCTGGACCGGCGACCCGCTCGGCGACGGCGCGTTCACCGTGTAGAAGTCGGAGCCGAGCACCACGCGCACGGTGTCGCCCATGCCCGAGACCCGCTCGATCATCGGGCTGGCGAAGGAGGAGGCCACCGTCGCGGCCGCCTCCTCATTGCCCGGCGAGAAGAACACCGTCGTCGAGTCCAGGGGATCCGGGTAGTCGTCGGGGGTGGTGACGTTGAAACCGTGGGTCTGCAATTCGCTGGCCGCGGTCGCGGCGAGGCCGGTCTCGCCGGTGGAGTTCGAGACCTGAACCGTGATGTCGGCCGGATTCGTGGTGACCGCGTCGACCAGTTCGCTCGACGGTGCCGAATCGTGCGTCGGTGCCGCCGACTCGGGCTGGGCGCTCATCGACTCGGGTGTGCCCGGCACCGGGGTGTTGTCGGCGTTCTTCTCCTCGGGCAGCGGATCGTCGTTGATGATCGCGTCGAAGATCGCGCGAGTGTCTTCCTCGCGCAGATGCTCGTTGCCGTACTCGTCCATGTAGCCGGTCGTCGGGACGGTCAGGAACGTGATCCGGCCCGCCGCGATGCCCTGAATCGACTGGCCGAGCCGGACCAGGTCCTTGGTGTCCATGTTGTCGACGTAGCTGTCGTTGATGAACATGTTGACGACGTTGTTGAGCTTGGACAGTGAGAAGAACACTTCCTTGGAAATCATCTCGCGCATCAGCGAGGACAAGAACAGCTGCTGACGTTTGATTCGCCCGTAGTCGCCGTTGGTTTCGGTGGTCACCTGGCGGGCGCGAACGTACTGCAGCGCCGTGTGCCCGTCGACGATCTGGCGGCCGGCCTTCGGCAACACCGTGCCGAGTTCGTAGTCCTCGAGCGGTGTGGTGCTACACACTTCAACGCCGCCGAGCGCGTCGACCATCTTGGAGAAGCCCGCGAAATCGACTGCCATGAAACGGTTTATCGACAGGCCCGACATCTTCTGGATGACCTTCACCAGACACTTGGGGCCACCGACGGCGTACGCCGAGTTGAGCTTGTACTCCGTGTAGACCTCCTCGGCCCCGTACATCGGCGAATCCGGGTCGGTGATGGGTCCGTACGTGCGGGTCTTGGGATCCCACGGCTCGCATTTCATCGGTTCGATGGCGAGGTCACGCGGAAACGACACAGCCACAACGCGTTCCCGGTTCGCCGGGATGTTCACCAGCATCACGGTGTCCGACCGCGCGCCGGCGGCGTCCTCGGTGGTGCCCGCGCCCATGTCGCTGTTCTCGCCGATCCGGCTGTCGACGCCGACGATCAGGAAGTTCTCGTCACCGAACTGCGCGTTCGGGTCGAGGATGTCGCGGGAGTCCGGGTCGAGCGCGGAGATCCGGTTGAGCATGTTGTTCTTGGCGGACTGCCACTGCCATGCCCCGCCGGTCAGCGCGAGCGCGAGCACGGCGATCACGGCTGCGACCGCGCGCCCGGCGATGACCGCCCTGCGGCGACGGCGGCGCGGTTCCGAGCGCGTGCGGCGCGTGACCGAGTGCGCCGGGGGCACCCTGCTCGGGCGGCGCACCAGGGCCAGATCGGGCAGGTCCGGGTGGTCGTGCAGCACCGGCAGGATCTCGGTGTCGTTGTCGTCGGCCCCGGCTTCGGTTGGCGCGTCCGGTCCGGGCACCGCGTCGATGATCTCGGTGGGCGGCGAGGGCGGGGCGGGAGGTTCAGGGCGTTCGGTGGGGGTCGGTGGTTCGGGTTCGCGGCGCCGACGGCGCAACTCCGGGGGGACCGCGGTGTCGCCCGACAGCTTGGCGATCAGGTCGGCGACGGTGACGCCGTCGGTGTGGTTGCCGGTGGGCGCACCATCGTCCGGGTCGTCGGCGTCGGCTGCGAACGGCTCTGACCTGTCAGGATGGGGGGAAACGCCGGTGCGCTCCCACGGCGCTGAACCCGCCGCCGGTCGCTGGCTTCGGGTGAGCCATTGGTTGTCCCCGCCGGTCGGGTCCCCGGGGCCAGGAGTGGCGTTGTCGCCGTCACTCATGTTCCTACCGGCCTCCGACTCGTATCGCGTGCAGCACAGGGGTGTGCGCCGGTGCCGCGCGCCGTTGCGTCGGCACCTGGGTGGCCCCGCGACGGGAGCTCATTACAGACGAGACTCATATCGTACTGAGACATCCTGAGAGATGTGATGTCGGAGTCGTCTCGGAAAAGAGACGACTGCGAGACGGCCGGGACGCGGGTCAGCCCCCGGAGTGCATGACCTCGGCGCCGGCGGGTACGGTGCAGTCGTCCGGATCGGTCAACCAACCCTCCGGCAGAGCGACCGCGGCCGCGGAACCCTGGCGCCCGCGCGGTCCGGTCGCCGCTTCGGGAAACGGCACGGCGGCGTCGAGCCTGCCGAGCAGCGCCTCGAGCTCGGCGAGGGATTTGACCAGCGCCAATGACCGCCGCAGCTCGGCGCCGGCGGGGAAGCCGTGCAGATACCAGGCGATGTGCTTGCGAATGTCGCGCATGCCCTTGTCCTCGCCGAAATGTGCGGACAGCAACTCGCCGTGCCGCAGGATGATCGACGCCACCTCCCCGAGCGTCGGGGGCGTGGGCGCCGGGCGTCCGGTGAAGGCCGCCGACAACTCGGCGAACAGCCACGGCCTGCCGAGGCAGCCACGACCGATCACCACGCCGTCGCACCCGGTCGCCGACATCATCGCCAGCGCGTCCGCGGCCTCGAAGATGTCGCCGTTGCCCAGCACGGGCACGTCGGTGACGTGTTGCTTGAGCGCCGCGATCTGCTCCCAGTCCGCCGTGCCGGAGTAGCGCTGGGCCGCCGTGCGGGCATGCAAGGCGACCGCCGCGGCGCCCTCCTCGGCGGCGATCCGGCCCGCATCCAGGTGAGTGCGGTGGGCGTCGTCGATGCCGATGCGGAACTTCACCGTCACGGGTATGTCGGTGTTTTCCGTCGCGGCAACCGCAGCCCCCACAATCTGCCCGAACAGCTTGCGCTTGAACGGCAGCGCCGCGCCGCCCCCGCGCCGGGTGACCTTGGGCACCGGGCAGCCGAAGTTCATGTCGATGTGGTCGGCCAGCCCCTCGTCGGCGATCATCTTCGCCGCGGCGTAGGTGTTCTGCGGATCGACCGAGTACAGCTGCAGTGACCGCGGGCTCTCATCGGATGCGAACGTCACCATGTGCATGGTCGCGGGATGCCGTTCGACGAGGGCCCGCGCAGTGACCATCTCGCACACATACAGGCCGCTGACCGTGCCCGCCCTGGCCAACTCGAGTTCGCGGCACAGCGTGCGGAACGCCACGTTGGTCACACCGGCCATCGGGGCCAGTACGACGGGGCTGCGGAGTCGAAGCGGGCCGATCTGCAGTTCGCGCGTTTCGGCCAGGACCGTCATGACGCCGGTCACGTCGAGCTGGCGGCCAGGACCTTCTTCGCGGACAGCTTCTCGGCTTTGCGCGCCTCGCGCTCGAGGCGGCGCTGCTTGGACTCCTCGAACTTCTGCGAGGCGTCCTCCAGCTCCTCGACGAGCACACCGAGGTCGTCGCGCATCCGAGCGGCCTCACCCGTGAAGTCCTCGCGTTCGAAGATGCGCCACTTCTTCAACACCGGCATCACCACGTCATCGAGGTGGATGCGCGGGTCGTAGACACCGCCCACCGCGATGATGACGGCCTTGCGGCGGAACTCCGGAACGGTGTAGCCGGGCATCTTGAAGTTGCGCAGCACCCGGTGCAGCGAATGCATCGCCTGGTCCGGGGCGATCTCGAAGCCGGCCTCGCTGACGTCGCGATAAAAGATCATGTGCAGGTTCTCGTCGGCCGAGACCCGGGCCAGCAGCTGGTCGGCGACGGACTCGTTGCACGCCTTGCCGGTGTTGCGGTGCGAGACACGGGTCGCCAGTTCCTGGAACGTGACGTAGATGACCGAATCGAAGAGGCTTTCGGCGAAGAGGTCGCCCTGCTGGTTCTGGCCGGGGGAGAAGCCGCGGGTGACCTGCTCGACGCGCAACTGTTCCAGCTGCACAGGGTCGACCGCGCGGGTGACGACGAGGTAGTCGCGCAGCGCGATGCCGTGGCGGTTCTCCTCGGCCGTCCAGCGATTCACCCACTGCCCCCAGGCGCCGTCCATGCCGAAGTTCATCGCGATCTCGCGGTGGTACGACGGCAGGTTGTCCTCGGTCAGCAGGTTCTGGATCATCGCGACCTGGGCGACCTCTGATAGCTGGGCCTGCTCGGGGTCCCAATCCTGGCCGCCGAGCGCGTAATAGTTCTTTCCGTCCGACCACGGGATGTAGTCGTGGGGGTTCCAGTCCTTGCGCATCGACAGGTGCCGGTTGAGGTTCTTCTCAACCACGGGCTCGAGCTCATGCAGCAGGTGCAGGTCAGTCAGGTTCTCGTGCATCGGTCCTCAGTCCTTCTCGCGTGCATGGGTCGTTCGTCCTCCTCGCGTGCGGGAAGCCCCTCCAGTTATCTGTACCTGTTGGTTGCACTCAATATATCTGTGAACCCCGGTGACATTCAAGTTCCGTCAGGGGTGTCACGTATGCACCACCAGTCGCATCTGTGCGTTGTAGTATCCCGCCGGGCAACATCGACGCCCGGGCCGAAGCGTCACGAGTCTTGGAGGGCGGGCGTTGCTCAAGCCGCGGAACCTACTGGCCGCTGCGCTCGCCGCGGCGGCAGCCTCAGGTGTTGCGCTCGTCGGAGCGGGCGAGGCGACGGCCGTCCCCGACGTCGTCGACCGGACTTACAGCGACGCACAGAAGATCATCCAGCGGGCAGGCGGAAACGCCGTGATCGCGACGCGGGTGGGAAGCGGCGCCGACGAAGCCGAGTGCTTGGTGACGAACGCGTGGGACGCGGCGGTCCGGCGGCCGAACTCGCGTGGGCGCCCGGTCGCCAACTCCGATGTGATGGTGGCGCTGAACTGCAACGCGGCCGTGGCGGCTCCCGGCGCGCCGGGCAACTCGGCGATGAGCCCGGTCGGCCGCGACGCCAAGGCCGAGCAGCAACGCCAGGCGGCCAAGGCCGCGCGGGAAGCGGCCAGGCTGGAAGAGCAGGAGTTGGCCCGGGCGGAGACGCCGAACACCTGACCTTTTGCCACTTCGCAGCGGTGGCGGCATACACCCGCACGCAATAGACTTCCACCAGCTATGCACATGGCGGTTATCGCCCGGACATGCAGGTTGGCGGCATCGTGAAAAAGGTCATCTCGATCGCGTTCCTGTCAGCGACGAGTGCAGCCGCGGCATCGGCTGCCCTGTGCGGGGCGGGTATCGCCGCCGCCGCGCCCGATGTGGTCGGGATGAAATATTCCGATGCGCAGCAGCAGATCGAGGACAGCGGCGGGACGCCGGTGATCGCCACCAAGGTCGGTGACAAGCTCGATGAGGGCGAATGCATCGTGACGCATGCCTGGGACTCCTCGTTCCTGCGTATCGCCGAGCCCGACAGCGATGAGATTTCCGTCGCGCTGAACTGTGCCGGCGAATACGCCACGGCCACCCACCCGGGTGCCTCGGTCGGCAGTCCTGCTGGTCGACAGGCGAAGTCGGAGGCCGAAGAGGAAGCCGCAAAGCAGGAAGAACAGGAACTCGAGAACCCCGTCACGCCCGACGAGTAGCGTTCAGTAACTCGACACGCGGCCGAGCAACATCGCGACGCAGTGGTCGATGAACTGCTCCCGCGTGACGGCGAGCCTGCCGTTGAGATACGCGGTGAACAGCGCGGTCAGCGCCCCGATCAACCCGGTGGCGACCATGGCCGCCAGCGCGGGATCGGTGATGCGGGTGAGCTTTCGCTGCAGCAGTTCGATGAAGCTGGGCATCCACTCGGCGCCCGATCGGGTCAGCACCGGTTCACTGGCCGGCGCGAGCAGCAGCACCCTCCCGCGGGTCGGATCGTCGACCATCAGTTCCACGAACCGCTCGACGGCGTCGCGCGGGGTCTCGGCCGTCATCAAGGTCGACATCGCGCGCGCGCACACGTCGTCGTAGACCGCACGGACGAACTCATCGCGGTCGGTGAAGCTCTCGTAGAAGTAGCGCTCGGTCAGGCCGGCGGCCCGGCACACGGCGCGGACAGTGAGGGAAGGGCCGTGCGCGCTGCCGAGAAGTTCGACGCCCGCGGCGATGAGTTCGTCGCGGCGCAACACCTGACGGTCTTGCAGCGGCACGCCGGACCATCGGCCCCGTCGTTGACCCGAAGGCACATCCCTCCTAAGCTCGGCGATGACAACGCCCGTAGTCAAAAATCTGCGATGGACCCGGACGGAAGTACATCAGTGACTCAAGATACGTCTGAGACGTGCCCGGTGACCAGCGTGTCCCCGATGGCGGCCGGCTGCCCGGTGACGTCTGGCGGCTACGACGCGCCGCCACTTCCGCTGGGTCCTGACTCGCTGACGTGGAGGTACTTCGGTCAGTGGACGGGACTGTTTCAGGGCACCTGGGCGGGCTCGATGCAGAACATGCATCCGCAGTTGGGTGCGGCGGTGCAGGAGCATTCGATCTTCTTCATGGAGCGGATTCCTCGGCTCCTGCGGTCGATCTATCCGATCGGCGGCGTTGTCTTCGACGGTGACCGGGCGCCCATGACCGGCGCAGAGGTGCGCGACTACCACCTCGGGATCAAGGGAGTCGACGAGCAAGGGCGGCGATACAGCGCACTCAACCCCGACGTCTTCTACTGGGCGCACGCGACGTTCTTCAAGTCGACACTGCTGGCGGCCGAGAAGTTCGGCGGCGGGCTGACCGAGGACCAGAAACGTCAACTGTTCGACGAGCACATCACCTGGTATCGGATGTACGGGATGAGCATGCGCCCGGTGCCGAAGACCTGGGAGGAATTCCAGGAGTACTGGGATCACATGTGCCACAACGTCTTGGAGAACAACTGGGCGGCGCGCGAGGTGATGGATCTATCGACCATGCCCAAACATCCGTCGCTGGAATGGATTCCGGATCCGCTGTGGCGGCTGAACCTGAAGGTCATGCAGCACTTCCTGACGTTCATGACCGTGGCCCTGTACGATCCGCCCGTGCGCAAGCTGATGGGCTATACGTGGTCGCCCCGCCAGGAGTGGCTGCACCGGAGGTTTTGTGACGTAGTCACTTTCGCAAGCAAGGTGCTGCCCAAGCGCATGCTGATGCATCCGCGGAAGCGCTCTGCCTTTGATCGCGCGACCGGCCGCATCCCCGCGGACGCCCCACTGGCGCAGACTCCGGCGCGTAACCTGCCGCCGGTCGAGTATCGCGGTCAGCCGCAGTTCTACTGCCCGCAGGTCTGATCCGCTGCCGTCAGGCAGCTGGTGGAAAACCGAGTTCGTGTAACAGCATTCGGACGCGCTGCTCGATCTCGTCTCGGATCGGGCGGACGTCGTGGACGGATCGGCCAGCCGGATCGGGCAATTCCCAGTTCTCGTAACGCTTCCCGGGAAGCAGCGGGCAGGTGTCACCGCAGCCCATGGTGACAACGACGTCCGCCTCTCGAACCATGTCGTCGGTCCACTGCTTCGGCTGTGCGGACGCGATGTCGATGCCCTTCTCGGCCATCGCAGCGACTGCTGAGGGATTCACCTGATCAGCCGGCTCGGATCCGCCGGAGAATACCGAGACACGTTCGCCGCCAAGGAGTTCAGCGAAACCCATTGCCATTTGCGAGCGGCCCGCGTTGTGAGTGCACAAGAACAGCACGGTGGTCATCGGATCGCCACTGGTGTGATCTCTGCGAACCGTCGGCGTAGAAACAGGGAGACGTAGACGAGCCCGACGAGTACGGGCACCTCGATCAGCGGCCCGACGACGCCGGCGAGAGCCTGTCCGGAAGTCGCGCCGTATGTGGCAATGGCCACGGCGATGGCGAGTTCGAAGTTGTTGCCCGCGGCGGTGAACGCCAGCGTCGTGGTGCGCTCATATCCCATACCGAGCATCAAGCCGAGCCCGTAGCCGCCCGCCCACATGATCGCGAAATAGGCGAGCAGCGGCAGGGCGATACGAACGACATCCAAGGGGCGGCTGATGATCTGATCTCCCTGCAACGCGAACAGGACGACGATCGTGAACAGCAGTCCGTAGAGCGCCCAAGGACCGATTCGGGGCAGGACTCTCGACTCATACCAGTCGCGTCCCTTGGCCCGCTCGCCCAAGCGACGCGACAGATAACCCGCCAGGAGCGGGACGCCCAAGAAGATCAGCACCGACTTCGCGATCTGCCAGGGCGACGTGTCGATTGTCGTCTGCTCGAGCCCCAGCCAGCCGGGCAGCACGGAAAGGTAGAACCAACCGAGAACCGCGAACATGAGGACTTGGAAGACCGAGTTGAGCGCCACCAGGACGGCGGCGGCCTCCCGGTCTCCACATGCGAGGTCATTCCAGATGATCACCATCGCGATACAGCGCGCCAGGCCGACGATGATCAGGCCGGTGCGGTACTCGGGCAGATCCGGCAACAACAGCCAAGCCAACGCGAACATCAGCGCGGGACCGAGGAGCCAGTTGAGCACCAGAGAGCTGATGAGCAGCTTGCGGTCGGCCGTTACGGTGTCGAGCCTGTCGTAACGGACCTTCGCCAGCGCCGGGTACATCATGACGAGCAGTCCGAGCGCGATCGGCACCGAGATACCGTCTACCTGAACATGATTGAGCACCCTGTTCACACCGGGTGTGAGCCGGCCGATGAGTAAACCCGCGACCATCGCAATGCCGATCCAGACTGGCAGGAGACGGTCCAGTGGCGAGAGCCTCTCCGCGACGTGCGTCTCGCGAACGAGGGGACCGCTCACTCTGGCGTTCCGACGGTTGCGTCGCTGTCGGCGACGCTCAGCACCGACGAGACGTTCCGCAGCGCCTCAGGAACCACCGAGTAGTAGACCCACGACGCTCGGCGCTCGGAAGTCAGCAATCCGGCCTCCTTGAGCACCTTGAGGTGGTGGGAGATCGTCGGTTGCGTGACGTCGAAATCGCGGGAGATGTCGCATACACATGCCTCTCCACCGGCGTGACTGGCGATCAAGCTGAGTAGCCGAAGTCGTACCGGGTCGGACAGGGCTTTGAGTTTCATCGCGACGTCGGCGGCAGCGACGACCGACAACGGTTCCCGGACCACGGGTGCATATTCGCAGCCGGGCACCGCCGGTTTAGACATCCATCGATATTGACATCCATCGAATCCATGTGCAAACGAACTGAGTACCCGCGCCGACCGTCAGCAGCAGGCGGCGTGGTCGGATGCTGCACCTCCACAGCAGATGGTCTCCTCATCGCCATCGGCGCGCTGTGGGCTGGTGCCGAACGTGTCGGAGTCGGCGAGAACCGTGTAGATCTCCCACTTCTCGCCGGCCGGACCGGTGACCCACACCTTGTCCTGCTTGGCGAAGCAACAGGTGGTGCCGATCTCCTCGTCGGTGAAGAGGCCCTCGTCGGTCAGTCGGGCAATCTCGGCATGCACGGTGTCGCTGGACTCGACCTCGACGCCGAGGTGATTGATGGTGCCGCCCTTGCCGGGGTTCTGCAGCAGGACGAGTTTCAGGGGCGGTTCCGCGACGGCGAAGTTGGCGTAGCCGTCCTTGACCTTGGCGGGTGCGGTGTCGAACAACTTCGAGTAGAAGGCGACGGCCTCGTCGAGGTCGTCAACGTTGAGAGCGAGCTGGACGCGGGACATGATGCTTCCTCCGTACCTGTGAGACATATATCGAAATAGCGTCTGCAGCCAGCATGTGCACCTTTTCGATATATGTCAATACCCTGTGGCAGGATGGTTGCATGCCCAAGGCACTGCCAGTGATCGACATGTCCGCCCCGGTGTGCTGCGCGCCCGTGGCGGCCGGCCCGATAAGCGACGACGATGCGCTGCACGTCGCGCTGCGGCTCAAGGCCCTCGGCGATCCGGCCCGGGTCAAGATCATGTCGTATCTGTTCAGCTCGGCTTCCGGCGAAGAGAACAGCAGCGAGCTCGCCACTGTTCTGGGCTTGACCGAGTCGACGGTGAGTCATCACATCAGCCAGCTTCGGCGGGCTGGGCTCGTCGAGTCAGAGCGTCGGGGCATGAACGTCTACCACCGGGCGCACCGCGACGCCCTCGTTGCGCTGTGCGCTGTGCTGGATCCGACGTGTTGTACATAGCGCCGACCACGAACGCCGAGCGCACGGTTACGTACGCGAAACGCCGAGAAGGCGTGTACGCAAGTGTGCACTCGCGGCGGCGGTCACGCTGTGGTGCAACGTATGTGGTGCCCCCACTAGGACTCGAACCTAGGACCTGCGGATTAAAAGTCCGTAGCTCTACCAACTGAGCTATAGGGGCGCGAAGGACAGGATACTGGGTACCTGTGGGCGGCTCGTTTGAGGATTGGGGAGCCGGTACCCTAAGCTATCGAGGCTCCCAACGTCATCACGTTGCGAGTACCCCGGAGAGATTCGGCTGGCCCCCTTCGTCTAGCGGCCTAGGACGCCGCCCTTTCAAGGCGGTAGCGCGGGTTCGAATCCCGTAGGGGGTACACGTGACGGCCCGTACGATGGGACGCACAGCAAGGCCCTGTGGCGCAGTTGGTTAGCGCGCCGCCCTGTCACGGCGGAGGTCGCGGGTTCAAGTCCCGTCAGGGTCGCCATTACGGCGAGGCATCTGGGGTTGTGCACGACCGGTGCCTTCCGGCCAGGTAGCTCAGTTGGTACGAGCGTCCGCCTGAAAAGCGGAAGGTCGCCGGTTCGATCCCGGCCCTGGCCACCACGTTCGACCTGCGCACGCACACGCCTCCTCGAAAACTCGTGTCGATGGCGGTGCAAATCGTCCGGTAGCGTCGTCATCAGCTTTGTGGGCCGTTTGGGGATTGGCATGGCAAACGAACTTGAAGTCGACGCGGCCGGGTTGCGGACCGCCGCCGGCCGCAGTGAGGCTGTCGCCGCGGCGCTGACCCCTGGAACCACCGATGGTGCGTCTGGCACCTACCCAAGTCAGGTGGGCGTGGCCGCCGTTCTTGCCGCAGTCCAGTCCGTCCGCACCCGCCAGTCCCACCGCATCACCGGACAGGCCAATGACCTCTCGGTAGGCAGCGCTCGGTACGAAGCCACGGATTCCGACGCCGCGGACACCATCACGGTGACTGTGTGAGCGCTGCTCCTACCGGGGCCGTCGTGCTGCCCAGCCGGTCGGATATCGAGAACTGGCCGACCGAGCACCTTGACAACGCGGCGGTCCGGCTGCGGACGTCGGGCAACCAGTCCGTCACGTCGTTCGAGCAGCACCGACAGAACATCGTCGCTCCCGGCGGAACAACCTGGGAGGGTGACGCGAAGGACGCCGCGCTGAATCGGGTTGCCACCGACACCGCGGTGGTGCGCCGGCACACGGCCGTTCAGGATGAGGCCGCCGCCCAAGTCCGTCGAAGATGCGGCGAAGGAACCAGAGGCTGAGCCCGATGGCAAGCCTTCTGACACGAGCGACGTTGGGGGCACACTCGAAGACCTGTTGAATCCGGAAGAAGCCGCGCCCGGTAAAACCGGCGACCGTGAGCCCAGTGGCCTTCCGCCGGCGCTCAGCCAGCAGCCGCCGCGGAGCGCACTGGATCAGATCCTCAACCAACACGCCGGAAACGGCAAAGGGGACGGCCAGGATGGGCGCTACACCAAATCCCCGTTGACCGCGCCGATCGTGGAGGCCGACCCGTCGGTGGTCGATCGACAAGCCGCCCGAGTCGATGCTGCCCGCGAGGCCCTCGACGCTGCGCAAGCCGAGTTGGACGCCGGTGCCGGACAGACCTACTCGCAGGGCGCGGGGGCGGGTCCAGGACGGGACGTCACGGACCCCCTGAGCCAAGCGGTGTTCGACGCCCGCGGAGAGCTGACCGAACAGACGGCGATCCTCGAAGAACTCACCCAGGCCCGGAGCGAACTAGGTGGCCAGGCCGTGCCGATCCCGCCGCTTCCGGAAAACGCTGACGTGCAAGCGTTCCCGCCGGAACCGCCGGTCCTCGAGCGAGCGACCGGGGCGTTTGCCGAGGGCATGAAGGACACCTCGAAGACCATCTGGGATCTGACGATGCCCGACGTGGGCAACATGTACGACGTCGCCACCAACTGGGACGAGGCCTCTGGCGCCGAGCGAGCCCAAGCCATCGCCGACGCTGCCGGCATGGCTCCCATACCCGGCGGCAAAATCCTCGGCGAAGGCATCGAACACGGACTCGACGCCCTCGGCGGGGCATCCCGTCACGTCGATGACGTCCCCACGGCCCACGTCGACGTCGATCCGCCGCCTACGCCGCACAGCCACGGCGACGCACCCTCTGGCAGTCATGGGCCGGTCGACACGTCTCCTGCACCGCATACTCATGTCGAGACGCCCACGTTCGACCTGACTACCGACCACGCCCTGGCCTTGGGAGCCGACCCAGCCAGAGGTGGGTCGTTTGTGGCAAGCGAAGCCGAGACCGGCCTCAGAATTGAACATGAACTGGGCGTCAACCTTTCGCGAGCTGAAGCGGGTGCCTCCCACGACTGGGTTGACGCCAGCGGAAGGACATACGACGCGGTCGGAAACTTCCCCTCGAAGTTCTTTGACGCTCAGTGGTCGAACTTGCAAGATCAAATAATCCGCCACGCAGACCTCAAAGCCGAGATAGTTCCCGTAGATGTTTCTAGGTTCACCGCCGCGCAGCAAGAAACGGTAAGAGAGTTTGTGCGAAGCCTGAATAATCCCAACATTATCGTTATAGGAGGACAGTGAATTGAGCGGATTCGTCCGATTTATTGAGGATGACTGGTCCTGGAGCTCATCGATGACGCGACTTTTGTTTGATTTCTTGGTTGACCAACTCCCCGAAGGCCATGCCAGGTCCTACATTGAAGAGTTGCGAGACAATAATGTAATGATGTTGGATTTGCGCGATCCTTCACAGGACCTGATCGTGGCGGCGATCGTTGATGACTTTCCGCGGTACCTGGAAGGCATGGATTCTAATTTACGGATGTCTCTTCAACCGGGCTTCACCGAGTTGCTTAAACTCGCAAATTCCCAGCACAGGCATAATCAAGCGACAACGGCGTAGTTCGTCACACCATCGAATGTCATAAAATACCTGCGGCGACGGCGGTGCTGGCCGTCAACGAACTCGATGATGTGCCGCTAGAGCTGCGTGTGCACGTGGCTGCGGGCTGTGTAGCGGTTCAGACGACGCTTTCCACGACACACGTCAACTTGCGCGAGACTGTAAGAGGCGGTGTTACCAGCGAAGTGGCGATGCCATTTGTGCGGCGGTTCGCAAAGACCTGAAAGGCCGCAGCACTGAAACTAACCGACTCTGCGACCAATAGCACAGCCCGCCGTGGCGGATGGAAGATCGGCGTCGGTTACGGCACATGGATCAAGCTTCGCCAGCACGCCGCCGCAATCGAGAGCGGCAGGGTCTAGAACTTATGCAGTACCGGCGGTACTGTATAAGTTCGTGGGCGTCAACGCAGAACTTCATCCGCCGAGCTGGGCCCCCACCTTCGTCCGCTGGCAGCACACGCAGATCGGCTGGCTCAGGTCCTGGCAGCTAACGTTCAAGGGGCTGTGGGCGGGATACCGCCACACCATCTTCGACTACGCCTCGCAGCTGCCGGGCCAGGACGACATCGTGGTGGCTCGAGCGCCGCTGGCCAAGTTCGTCGTCGTCCGGAATCCAGACATCGCCCGCCACGTCCTGGTCTCCAATCAGGACAACTACGCGAAGAACGCCGAATACGATCTTCTCGCAGTGGCTTTCGGCCGTGGCCTAGTCACCGACCTCAATGATGAGCAGTGGCAACGCAATCGCCGATTGGTGCAGCCGATCTTCGCGAAGCGACAGGTTGACACTCTCGCCCCACAGATGACCGCCGCGGCAGTGGCCGCCGCCGAGCGGTGGCATCGCCATGCCGCCACTGGCCAGCCCCTCGACATTGCGGCCGAGATGAACTACATCACCATGGACGTCATCGCCCGCACCATGTTCGGCATCGAGCTGAGCGGTCGGCTCGCCGAACAAATGCGGATCGACTTCTCCAGGCTGCTCACGCTTTTCGGCTACGGGTTCATCGGCGCAGCGGCGCGGCCGTGGCGCCAGCTCAGCGACCGCGTGGGCTCACCGCGGCTGGCCATCAAGGCGCTACGCGTCGGCGCCTCGGTCACCGCTCCACGCACCATGCGCGGGCTGCGCCGCATCGAGCGGTTCATCGACGGACTGATCGCCGAGTATCGCAGTGGACGCATCGACCGCACCGACAATCTGCTGGCCCTGCTGATTGCCGCCGAGGACCCCGAAACGGGTTACCGCTACAGCGATGTGGAGATCCGCGACGAGCTGATGACGTTCCTCGGCGCGGGCTTCGAAACCACTGCGGCCGCCCTGGCGTGGACCTGGTATCTGCTGTCTCAGAACCCGCAGGCGCGAACCCGGCTCGGCCGTGAGCTCGACGAGGTACTCGCCGGCCGCGAGTCCACCGCCGACGATGTCGACAACTTGCCGTGGACCCAGGCGGTGGTCGCAGAGGCAATGCGCAGGTATCCGCCGATCATGGGGCTGGGCAGGGTGGCCAAGTCCGACGACGTCCTCGGCGACTACCCGATCAAGCGCGGCACCAACGTCGCGATCCTCATCCACGGCGTGCACCACAACGGCCGGGTATGGGAGGACCCGCAGAACTTCCACCCGGAGCGCTTCTTGAAAGAGAACCTCGACCCGCACCAGCGTCGCGCTCACATCCCGTTCGGCGCCGGCAAGCGGATGTGCGTCGCCTCGGGCTTCGCCACCCTGGAGGCGAACCTCTTGGTGGCGACTTTGGCGCAGCGATTCGAGCTCGATCTCGTCCCCGGCCAGCGACTGCGCCGCGAACTCACCTTCACCGGCGGTCCGGACGGGCCCCTGATGATGTCACTTCGGCCGCGGGCGCACTCGGACTTGCGCCCCGCCAGGGGGTGACGCCGCGCCGGGCGCTACGGGGAGCCGCCCCCTTGTCTTCTCCGGTACCACCACGTACCGTACATCGGTACCTTGGTGTACCACCGCGCAGGAGGAAGGCGGCTCATGGCCGAAGCGACGACGGACCCCGTGCGGCTCCCGCCCGGGCCCCGGCTCCCCAAGGCGGCGGTCGGACTGGCATTCCTGACCGCCCGGCACAGGGCGATCGTGGCGCTCGGCCGCAAGTACGGTGGTGCCTTCAGCGTCGAACTGCCGGTCTTTGGGCCCGCACTCGTGATCAGCGAGCGAAGCCTCATCAAGGAACTGTTCACCTCGAACAGTGACCTGGTTGCCAGGGCATCCAACCTCGGCCAGGTGCTGGGACCGGGGTCGACGTTCAGCCTCGACGGCGACGAGCATCGCGAACGGCGAAAACTGCTGGTGCCCCCGTTCCACGGCAAGCGGATGGTCGGTTACGAGGCGATCGTCGAGGAAGAGGTGATGCGCGAGATCGCCACATGGCCCGAAGGGCGCGAGTTCGAGACGTTGGAGCCGATGATGCGCATCACGCTCAACGCGATCCTGCGCACGGTCTTCGGGGCCGAGGGCGGCGCTCTCGACGAGCTGCGCGAACTGCTGCCGCCGATGGTGCCGCTGGCGTCCCGAATGGCCCTGCTACCCAAGGCGCTGCGGCGCGATGTCGGGCCGTGGAGTCCGTGGGGCCGGGTGCAGCGCGCTCGGCGGCGCTACGACGAGATCATCGCGACGCTCATCTCCGAGGCGCGCGCCGACCCCGGATTCGAACACCGCACCGACATCCTCGCCCTGCTGTTGCAGGCTCGCTACGAGGACGGTTCGCCGATCTCCGACGGTCACGTCGCCGACGAACTGCTCACGCTGCTGGCCGCCGGGCACGAGACGACCGCGACCACGCTGGCGTGGACGGTCGAACGGCTGCGCCGACATCCAAGGCTGCTGTCGCGGCTGACCGCCGAAGTCGACGCCGGGGGCACCGAGTTGACCCAGGCCACGGTGTGGGAGGTGCAGCGGACGAGACCCGTCGTCGAGGCGACGATCAGGGTCACCCGTGATCGGCTTCGGCTGGGCGAGTGGGTGGTTCCCAAGGGCCACACCGTCATCGCCAGCATCGGGATGGCTCACGAGTCCCCGCAGAACTTCACCGATCCCGCCGTGTTCAACCCGGACCGGTTCCTCGGGGCCAACCCCGACACCCACACCTGGATTCCCTACGGCGGGGGCATCCGCCGTTGTATCGGTGCCGCGTTCGCGAACATGGAAATGAACGTCACACTGCGAACCCTGTTGCGCGAGTTTGAGTTCGGCACGACATATGAACCGGGGGAGCGTCGGCGCTCACGCGGGGTCGCCACCGCGCCTGCCCGCGGTGGCCGCGCCGTCGTGTTCCGGCGGCCGACGGCGACCCGGATGACTTCGAAGAGCGATGAACAGCGGGTGTCGGCGTGATCGGGCAAGAGACGGTCGTCGACGTCGGCCGCGGCATCGAGCTGTGCTATCAGCAGATCGGCAATCCGACAGACGCACCATTGCTGCTGATCGCCGGTCTCGGCCAGCAGTTGCATTCCTGGCCGGACGATTTCGTCACCGCACTGGCCGCCCGTGGGTTCTGCGTGACACGCTTCGACAACCGCGACGCGGGCCGGTCCACCCACATGACCCACCGGCCGCCGAACTCCGTCGCGATGTTCCGCGGCCGCAACTCCTACCACCTGGGCGACATGGCACGCGACACCATCGGGCTGATGGACGCGCTCGGCTACCAAGACGCGCATTTGGTCGGAATTTCGATGGGCGGCATGATCGCTCAGACCGTCGCCGCGCATCACCCCGGCCGTGTCCGCACGCTGACCTCGATCATGTCGACCACGGGTGCGTCCCGTCTCGGCAGGCCCGCGTGGTCGACCTGGCGGCGCATGTTGACGGCCCGGCCACCGCGCACGCGCGCCGAGGCGATGGACCGTGCGGCGAACATGTTCCGCCATATCGGCTCTCATGGCTACCCGTACGACGAGCGCGCGGTCCGCGAAGCCGCGGCGATCGCCTGGGACCGCGACCCGACCAACGGCGGCATCGTGCGCCAACTCGCGGGCATCTTCGCCTCCGGCGACCGAACCGCCGAACTGGCCCACATCGACGTGCCCACCCTGGTCATCCACGGCGACCGGGACCGCATGGTGCACCCGACCGGCGGCGCGGCGACCGCGCGCGCGATCCCGGGCGCTCGATTGGAAACCATCCAAGGCCTCGGCCATGACCTGCCCACCGGTGCGTGGGACCGCGTCATTGACCTCATCATCGACCACATCACCGTCAAGGAGTCAGCATGAGCAAGCAGCGCAGGACGATAAGCGGCCGCACCGCGGTAATCTCCGGCGCCGCATCAGGCATCGGTCGTGCACTGGCACAACGTCTTTCGTCGTACAGCTGCCCGGTGGCCATCGCCGACGTCGACGAGCGCGGGCTCAAGGAGACAGAGGCGTCGCTGCGCGGTCCGGCCCTGCTGCGGGTGCTCGACGTGCGCGACGCCGACGCGCAGCGCGACTTCGCCGCCGAGGTGCGTGAGTGGGCGCCGCAGCCGATCGGCGCGGTGTTCAACAACGCGGGCGTCGCGGTGGCGTCGAAAGTGCTGGACGCAGTGCCGGAAGACGATCAGTGGCTGTGGGACATCAACTTCGGTGGTGTGGTCAACGGCACCAGGGCGTTCCTGCCGATCCTCGTCGAACAGGACGAAGGCGTTGTCGTCAACACCTCGAGCGTGTTCGGTCTCGTCGGCATGCCGACGCAAAGTGCCTACTGTGCGGCCAAATTCGCGGTCCGCGGGTTCACCGACTCGCTTCGCCAGGAGTTGCGTGGCACCGGGGTTTCGGCGGTCAACGTACATCCCGGCGGCATCAACACCAACATCGTGCGCAACGCTCGGTACCGGCAGGATCCCGACGGTCGCGGCCGCACCCAGGAACAGATGGCCCAGGAGTTCGCCTCGATCACGATGACACAACCGGACAAGGCGGCGGCGATCATTCACCGCGGCGTGGAGGCAGGCAAGGCCCGCATCCTCGTCGGCCCCGACGCCTACCTGTTCGACGCGCTCGGGCGTATTGCGCCGACCCGCTACTACGACGCGCTCGGCGGCCTCGAGGCGTTCCTGCGCAAGCGCTCGAGCCGCTAGGCGGTCCGGACCGCGAGGTCCAACAGGCCCGGATCGTGCGAACAGATCAGGAACAGGTCGGGCTCGTTGCGGCCGTACAGCTCGGTGAGCCGGGCGTGGTTGTCGCGGACCTGTTTGCGGTCGAACGCCGCGAACTCCTCGAAAGCTCCTAACAGCCAGGGAATTCGACCTTCGCCCCCGATGGTACTGGGGTGGTAGAACGCGTCCCCGCAGTGCAGCAGCCAGCGGCTGCCGGCATCGACGGCGACACAGGCGTGGCCACGGGTATGCCCAGGCAGCGAGACCAGCACAAGGCCCGCCGAGATTTCGGTCAGCTCCTTGGCGGCGGCGAAGCCGCGCCACGGCTCGCCGTCGGGATCGTGTGCGACGATCTTGGGTCCGTGCGCCCACTGCGCGGGCCGGAACCTGAACTTCTCCGCCCGCGTGGGCGCTTGCATCGCGCCGAGCGCTTCTGCTGCGGTGCAATGAATTTCGGCGTCCGGAAAGTCCGCGATGCCGCCAATGTGGTCGGCGTCGAAGTGGGTGACGACGATGTGTCGCACATCGTCGCGGCGAAAGCCCAACCGTTGCACCTGTCGAACGGCGCTCTCGTCGCGGTCGAAGACCGGTCGGGTGATGCGGCGGATCGGGCCGGTGCGCGGCGCCGGAGCGTCGCAGTCGCGCAGGCCGTAGCCGCTGTCGACGAGTACCAGACCGTTGTCGGTCTCGACGAGCAGCACATGGCACACCAGGCGATGCACGCTCGGCGGTCGCATCGATCCACAGTTGAGGTGGTGCACCTTCACGGCGCGCCGCCGGTGATCATCTCCGCACTGTACGGCCGGAAGCGGCGTCAGGCGGTCGACTTGACCTCCGCCGCCGACTGCTGATGCCGGCGTTGCCGCTCGATCGTGGCCAGGTAGAACGCCCAGGCGAACGCCGAACTGGCGAACAGGATGAAGCCGAGATACAGCCAGGCATGTTTGATTCCGCGCCTGCGGCCGTCGACCAGCAACCACGCCGGGAAGAGCAGCAGGCTCATGATCGTGTAGTCCTGGCTCGCCGAGCCGGCGGCCGGGTTGTCGTAGCCCAGCGCGATGAACTCCGACCAACTGCCGGGGCCCCAGATGAAGTTGTGCAGCCCACCCGGTGGCGCGTATTCGGCCACGAACTGGTTGTTGAAGTAGTAGCCGAGCAGCACCGAGGCGATGCCTGCGACGTAGTAGAACAACTCGAGCTTGGTGACCTGCGGGCCCGAGGAGTAGCGCGCGAAGATCGCCGGATTCGCCTTGACGATCACGGCGAGCGTCGCGAACCCGAGGAGGAGGTGAACGATCAGCGAGACCATAGCGGGGAGTCTGGCCACCCGCTGAAGTTTTGTCAATCGTGACATAACTTGGGTCGGGTACCTTCATGCACATGCCACGGCCGGCCCACACCGCACGCAGTGAACGCACGCGCGACGCGCTGCGAAGGGCGGCGGTGGTCCGGTTCCTGGCCCAGGGCGTCGAGGAGACCTCGGCCGAACAGATCGCTGCCGACGCCGGCGTCTCGCTGCGGACGTTCTACCGGCACTTCGCGTCCAAGCACGATCTGCTGTTCGCGGACTACGCGGGGTTGGAGTGGTTCCGGGCGGCACTGGCGGCGCGGAACCCGGACGAGTCCATCGTCGAGTCCGTCCAGTCCGCGATCATGGCACGCCCGTACGACGACTGGGCCGTCGCGCAGACCGCCGCGTTGCGCGCGCAGGAACTCGAACCGGGCCGGGTCGTGCGGCACATGCGCCAGGTCGAGGCCGACTTCGCCCGGGCGATCGAGGAGCATCTGAGCGAGGCCGGTCCACCAACCGTCTCCGCCGATGAGCGAATGCGGATCACCGTGACCGCGCGGTGCATCGCCGCCGCGGTTTTCGGGGCGATGGAGGTGTGGATGCTCGGGCAGGAGCGGTCCCTGCCCGAGTTGTCGCGGCTCACCGGAGAAGCGCTGAGGGTCGTGGCCGACGGAATCGACTGACAATGTTTTGTCATCATTGACAAAACATTGCATGGCGTGTCAGCCTCGGCCGATGAGCGACTTCGACGCGATCGTCATCGGCGCGGGGCACAACGGGTTGACCGCGGCCACACTGCTTCAGAAGCAGGGATTGCGCACCCTCTGCCTGGACACCAAGCTGTACGCCGGTGGGATGGCCTCCACGGTGGAGTTGTTCGACGGGTTCAGATTCGAGATCGCCGGCTCGGTGCAGATCCCGACGTCGGCGGTGGTCAGCCGGGAACTCGGGCTCGACGAGTTGCCGACCGTCGACCTCGACGTGATGTCGGTGTCGCTGCGCGGGGTCGGTGACGAACCGCTGGTCTACTACACCGACCCGATGAAGCTGCTGACGCACCTCAACGAGGTGCACGGCGCCGAAGCCGTCAACGGAATGGCCGGTCTGATGGCGTGGTGTCAGGCGCCCACCCGGGCGTTGGGCCGATTCGACGCGGGTCAGCCACCGAAGACGCTCGACGAGATGTATGCCTGCGCCACAAACGAATTCGAACGGTCGGCGATCACCGACCTGCTGTTCGGATCGGTCACCGATGTGCTCGACCGCTACCTGCCGGACAAGGAGAAGTTCGGCGCGTTGCGCGGCATGCTGGCGCTGCTGGCGTGCAACACCACGTACCGCGGACCCGCCACACCGGGTACCGCCGCAGCGCTCGCCTACGGCTTCGCCGTTCCCGACGAGAACGCGCTGCTGGTCAAGAAGCTGCGCGGCGGGATCGGCGCGCTCACGTCGCACCTGTGCGATGTGTTCATAGCCGGCGGGGGCGAACTGCGGCTACGCAGCAAGGTCGTGGAGGTCACCGTCGTCGCCGGCCGCGTGACCGGCGTGCGCCTCGAGGACGGCACGACGCTGACCGCGCCGATCGTCGTCTCTGGGATCGCACCGGATCTCACCGTCAACCACCTCGTCGATCCGGCCGCGATGCCTGCGGACGTGCGCGACCGGTTCGCCCGGCTGGACCATCGCGGTAGCTATCTACAGATGCACTTCGCGCTCGACGGCGTCCCCGAGTTCGCAGCACCCTATGAACTGCTCAACGACCCGGCGATGCAGTCCAACATCGGGATCTTCAGCACACCTGAGGAGCTTCAGCAACAGTGGGAGGACTGCAGGCGCGGCGTCGTGCCCGCCGACCCGGCCATCGCGCTACAGATTCCGTCGGTCAACGACCCCGGCCTCGCGCCGCCGGGCAAGCATGCGGCGTCGGCATTCTCGCTGTGGTTTCCGCCCGCGGACGCGAGGAGCGCAGACGCCGGAGAGGACGGCCCGTCGAGCTACGGCGCGATGAAGGCGGAGATGGGGCAACGGGTGATCGACAAGATCACCAGGCTGGCGCCCAACTTCGAAAGTCTGATCACGAAGCACACGACGTTCACCCCCAAGCACATGGGCACCATGTTCGGCGCTCCCGGCGGCGACTACTGCCACGGACTGATCCACCCCGAACAGATGGGCCCGAACCGGCCGGGGCCCAAAGGCTATTTGGATCAACCGATTCCGATCGACGGGCTCTACCTGGCCAGCGCGGGTTGCCACGGCGGGCCGGGTATCACGTTCGTTCCCGGGTACAACGCGGCCAAGCAGGTGCTGGCCGACATGTCCTGACGCCGGTCGTTCGTTTCCGATACGGCGGTGCCGGGAATGCCTCGTCCATGGGATTGACCGTGGCTGTCACCGGGCCCACCGGCGAGATCGGCAAGTCGGCCGTGGAGGCACTCGAGGGTGTGGCCGAGGTCGACGAGATCGTCGGCATGGCGCGCAGGCCTTTCGACCCGGCCGACAACGGTTGGTCGAAGACCACGTATCAGCAAGGCGACATCCTCGACCGGGACGCGGTCGACTCACTGGTCGCCCGCGCCGACGTGGTGGTCCATCTGGCCTTCATCATCATGGGCTCGCGGGAGGAGAGTGCTCGGGTGAATCTGCAGGGCACCCGAAACGTCTTCGAGGCGACGGTGGCCGCGGCGCGCCCGCGCCGACTGGTGTACACCTCGTCGGTCGCAGCGTACGGCTACCACTCCGACAACCCCGTGCCGATCACCGAAAGTGTCCCGCCGCGAGGGTCACCCGAGCACTACTACTCACAACAGAAGGCCGCATGTGAGGCCACGCTGGCCGAGGTCACCGACGGCACACCGCTGGAGGTCTATGTGCTGCGGCCATGCATCGTCGCCGGGCCGAAGGCGCCCGCGCTGGCCGACGCCATGCCGTGGAACAAACTGCCCGGACCGGTCAAGGGCATCACGCGTGGGCTGCCGCTGTTGAAACCGCCGGTCCCCGACCCCGGCATACCGCTGCAGTTGGTGCATCACGACGACGTGGCGACCGCAATAGCGTTGGCCGCCACGACATCCGCGCCGCCCGGCGCGTACAACATCGCCGGTGACGGTTTGGTGTCGATGTCCGACGTCACGGGCAAGCTCGGGGCTCGTCCGGTGCGGGTGCCGAAGGTCTCGGCGACCGTCGCGTCGGAGATCATCGCGCGGCTGCCGTTCGTCCCGTCGATGCTCGAGTGGCTACACGTCGGACGCACATCGGTCGTCATGGACACGACCAAGGCGAAGACTCAACTTGGCTGGCAGCCGAAACACACTGCCGCCGAGACACTGTCGCAGCTGGCCGACTCGCGCTGAATCACTGTGTCGGGTCGCCGGTGTCGGCGGGACCGCTCGGCGTCGCGCCGCCCTCATCCGACCAGTCCACGCCCTCCTCGGTGCCGTCGGTGCCACGAGCCGGATCGCTCTGCACGTCGTCGTCGGCCTTCGACGGGCCTGCGTCGGTATCGGTGGTGTCGGGATTGTCTTTCTTGTAGTCGCTCACCGGCATCGGGTACCCATCGAGCCGGATTTCAGTCGCCGCTTTTCTCCCCCTAACGCGCCATCGTCGAGTTCGGCGCGCTCCAGTCGGTCGAGACGAACCGGTGGCGGATCAGCCAGTCCCCGTCCACCGAGTCGACGGGGACGAACACGTCGCGGTAGCGGCCGTAGTGGTCCAGGCCGATCTCGGTGAACACCGTGAAATAGCATGCGACATGCGCCTCTTGCGGCGTCACGTCGGTGAACCGGATGTTGGTCACGTTGTGCCGCACGATGCGTTTGACGTTCGACTGCGACGCCGCCGCTTTCGGCGCCGCGACCGCGCCGCCCAAGAACTCGGCGATCGCATCGCGGCCTTGCGCCGGTTCGCTGCCGCGCACTTCGAGGATGCCGTCGTCGCAGAACGCGGCGGCAAGCTCGGTGAGGCGCAGTGCATCTCCCGACCAGTTGTATCGGGCGAGGGTGTCTCTGATGTGTTCGCGGGCGGAAAGCTCCCAAAGCTCCATAGGCCAACCGTAACGGGGCTAGGGTCAGGCCATGGCTACCAGCGATTCCCGTGAGGTCGTGATCGAGGCGAGCCCGGCCGAAATCCTCGACGTCATCGCCGACGTCGAGTCCGCACCGGACTGGTCGTCCCAACACCAAGGCGCCGAAGTGCTCGACAGAGACGCCGATGGCCGGCCGGGCCGGGTGCGGCTCAAGCTGAAAACCATGGGCATCTCCGACGAGCAGGTGGTGCAGTACACCTGGGCGGAGAACAAGGCCAGCTGGACGCTGCTGGAATCGACTCAGCTCAAGACCCAGAGCGCGTCGTACACACTCACGCCCGACGGCGACAAGACCAAGGTGCGCTTCGAGATCACCGTCGACCCGGCGGTGCCGATCCCCGGTTTCGTGTTGAAGCGCGCGATGAAGGGCGGCTTGGAGGCTGCCACCGACGGCCTGCGCAAGCAGGTGCTCAAGGTCAAGAAGAACCGCTAGCCGACGACGCTTCCAGCTCGTCGGGTTCGGCGATGGTCAACACGGCGTCGACGATGTAAGGGTCGGCCTGCAGCTGCATCTCCAGGCGCCGAAGCGTCTCGGAGACCCGTGATTCGCTCGCATCGCCTTCGAGATCGACGCTTGCCACCAGGAATAGTTGCTTCGGCCCGACGAACACCAGACGCACGAAGCGCACCGCGGCGACCTCGGGTAATCGCTCGATGCGCCTGATCGCGGCCTCACGCACCCGCGGATCGGCGGGCTCGCCGACCAGAAAGCGGCGGTTGCGGTCGATCAGCACCACCGCTATCACCCCGAGCAGCAGCCCCACCATGATTGACCCGACTGCGTCCCAGGCGGCGTTGCCGGTGAGCTGATGCAGGCCAATTCCCAACGCGGCGAGGATGATTCCGATCAACGCTGCGGTGTCCTCGGCGAACACTGCGCGGGTGGTCGGATCCGAGGTCTCGAGCACGTGGTCGAGCAGATCGCGCTCGAAGCGACGAGCTTCTGTGCGCAGTTGTCGCAGGGCCTGGACTAGTGACATCGACTCGAGCCCGAACGCGACGGCCAGCACGATGTAGGCCACGAGATAGTTCTCGGGTCCGGTCTCGCCGCGCAGCAATTCGGTGATGCCGTGCCAGACGGAAAGGGAACCGCCGACGACGAACAATCCGACGGCCGCCAACAACGACCACACGTACGCTTCCCGGCCGTAGCCGAACGGACGGTCGGCGTCCGGCGGTCGGCGGCTTCTTCGGTTGGCGATGGCCAGCAAGCTCTGGTTGCCGGCGTCGGCCCAGGAGTGGGCGGCCTCCGCGGTCATCGACGCCGAACCCGTCAGGACGGCGGCCACCGTTTTGGCGAGGGCCACCGCCAGGTTGGCGCCGAACGCGACGAGGACGGTCAGCGTGCTCTCGCCGGAGCGCTGGTCGGTTTCGGTCATCCCACTAGTCTGCGACTCATGACGAGCCAAGGACCCCTCGCGGGAGTGAAGGTCATCGAGCTCGGCGGCATCGGGCCCGGACCGCACGCCGCGATGATGCTGGCCGACCTCGGCGCCGACGTGGTGCGGGTGCGCAGGCCCGGCGGGCTGCAGATGCCGGCAGAGAACGTCGACCTGCTGCACCGCGGCAAGCGCGTCGTCGACCTCGACTTGAAGAAGGACCCGGCCTCGCTGCTGGCTTTGGTCGCGAAGGCCGACGTGCTCATCGACGCGTTCCGGCCCGGCACCTGTGAACGACTGGGAATCGGACCCGACGACTGCGCGGCGGTGAACCCGCGGCTGATCTTCGCTCGAATCACCGGCTGGGGTCAGCACGGCCCGCTGGCTCAGACCGCCGGCCACGACATCAACTACCTGTCGCAGACCGGCGCGTTGGCGGCCATCGGCTACCGCGACCGGCCGCCGGTGACGCCGCTGAACCTGGTGGCCGACTTCGGCGGCGGATCGATGCTGGTGCTGGTGGGCATCGTGTCGGCGCTCTACGAGCGGGAGTGCTCCGGCCAAGGGCAAGTGATCGACGCAGCGATGGTCGACGGCGTGTCCGTGCTGGTTCAGGACATGTGGACGATGAAGTCGACCGGCACGCTGAGCGACGACCGGGAGTCGTTCATGCTCGACGGCAGCGCACCGTTCTACCGCACCTACGAGACCGCCGACGGCAAGTACATGGCGGTCGGCGCGATCGAACCGCAGTTCTTCGCGCAGTTGCTTCATGGCCTGGGGTTGAGTGCCGACGAGGTGCCGCGGCAGTCGGACAAGTCCGCGTTTCCACAGATGCACAGGCTGTTCGCCGACCGGTTTGCGAGCAAGACTCGTGACGAATGGGCAGCGATCTTTGCGGGCACCGACGCGTGCGTGACACCGGTACTGACATGGAGTGAGGCCGCGCAGAACGACCACCTGCGCGGCCGGTCAACTTTGGTGCAGGTCAACGGCGTCGACCAGGCGGCGCCGGCGCCGCGGTTCTCCCGGACGCCGGCGGGTCCGATCGGTTCCCCGCCGCAGGCCGCGACTCCGATCGCCGACATCGACTGGCCGGAGAATTAGCTGGAAGGTCCTATACACGCGGCTGTCGAGCTACTTACGATTGCCACATGGCGGTCCGGGCATCGAGGGAAGTGGTTTTCGAAGCGCCCAAGGATGCGATCTTGGACGCGCTCGCCGACATCGACGCCGTTCCCACGTGGTCGCCCGTGCACAAACGCGCCGAAGTGCTCGACCGGCATCCCGACGGGCGTCCCCATCACGTCAAGGCGACGTTCAAGATCATGGGCGTCACCGACAAGGAAGTGCTCGAATACCACTGGGGTGACAACTGGGTGGTCTGGGACGCCGAAGCCACCCTGCAGCAGCGCGGTCAGCACGGCGAGTACAACCTCACCCCCGTCGGCGAGGATCGCACGCGCGTGCGCTTCGACATCGTCATCGACCTGGCCGCGCCGATTCCCGACTTCCTGCTGCGCCGCGCGAAGAAGATGGTGCTCGACGTCGCGACCGAGCACCTCCGGCGACGAGTGATGGCGGACGCACGGTAGGAGCACCCCGTGGCCGTACGGACATCACGCGAGATCGTCATCGAAGCGCCACCGGAAGCCGTCATGGCCGCGTTGGCCGATGTCGGCTCGCTGCCGTCATACTCGCCCGCCTTCAAGTGCGCCGACGTTCTGGACACCTACGAGGACGGCCGTCCCCACCACGTGCACACCGCGGTCAAGGTGCTCGGCAAGGTGTTCGATGACATTCTCGAATACCGTTGGGGGCCTGATTGGCTGGTGTATGACTCAGAACGCACCACACAGCGGTACTCGCAGCACATCGAGTACACGCTGCGGCCGGACTACACGCGAACATCGACGACTGTGCGGATGGACGTCACCGCCGAAACCGACTCGCTCATCCCGGATTTCCTCATCGAGCGGGTCGGCAAGTCGGTGATCGACGCGCAGGTGGAGGGTCTGCGCCGACGGGTGTTGGGCGGCAAGCCATCCGGTCAGCCGGAGTAGCCCAGGCGTCTCGATTGTGAATCTGCCGACGGAAATCGTCGCCAGAGTCAGGGCCGGCGCAGTGCGGCCAACCGGCGGATCGCCTCGTCTAGCGTGTCGTCCTTTTTGCAGAACGCGAAACGCACCAGGTGATTCCACGCACCGGCGTGCTCGGCGCCCGGATCGCAGAAGGCCGACATCGGAATCGCGGCCACTCCGGCGCTGTGCGGCAGGTCCGCACAGAACGTGGCGCTGTCGGTGAAGCCGAGCGGCCGCGGGTCGGCGCACAGGAAGTAGGTTCCGGAGCTGTCGTGCACCTCGAAACCCAACTCCGTCAGCGCTTCGCCCAGTCGGTCGCGCTTGGCCTGCAGGGAATCCCGCAGCGACGTCACCCATGCCTCTTCGTTGTTGAGTGCGTGCGCGACCGCGGGCTGGAACGGCGCGCCGCCGACGTAGGACATGTACTGTTTGGCGGCACGCACGCCGGCGATGAGATCGGCTGCGCCGCAGGCCCATCCGATCTTCCAGCCGGTCACGTTGAACATCTTGGCCGCACTGGAGATCGTGATCGTGCGCTCGGCCATCCCGGGATAGGAGGCCAGCGGGATGTGGCGGTGCCCGTCGAACACCAGATGCTCGTAGACCTCGTCGGTGATCACCAGCAGGTCGGCCTCGACGGCGAGTTCGGCCAGCGCGCGTAGTTCGTCGTCGCCGGCCACCATCCCGGTCGGGTTGTGCGGCGAGTTGACGATCAGCGCCTTCGTGTTCGGCGTGAGTGCCTTCCGAAGCCCGTCGACGTCGATCCGGAACCCGCGGCCGTCCTGGACCAACGGGACCGCGCGGCGCTGGCAGCCCGCCATCGCGATCACGGGGGAGTAGGAGTCGTAGAACGGTTCGATCAGCAGGATCTCGGATCCGGGCTCGACGAGGCCGAGGACAGCGGCCGCGATGGCTTCGGTGGCGCCGACGGTCACCAGGACCTCGGAGTCGGGGTCGTATGGGGTGCCGAAGTGGCGTTCGCGCTGCGCGGCGATGGCTTGGCGCAACGGCGGGATGCCGAGACCGGGTGGGTACTGGTTGACGCCCTCGGCGATCGCCTGCTCGGCGACCTCGAGCATCGCGGGCGGACCGTCTTCGTCGGGGAAGCCCTGGCCGAGGTTGACGGCGCCGATCCGGGTGGCCAGCGCAGACATCTCGGCGAAGATCGTCACCGCATAGGGCTGGAGCCGTCTGACTGTCACGGCTGTCGAGCCTAAGGTTTTGAACCCACCTAGTCGCAATGTCAGCCTGACAGCGTCGCCATGGATATATAGCCTCGGCGGAACCCTCAGCGCGACATTGTGTCAGCATTACCGCCGACCGCCCGGCCAACCAACAGGTTGGCCGAAACTGTTAGGCTGCCGGGCGGAGGACTACCGTCCATCTGGACAGGCGTCCCGGAACCCAATCTGAAGAGGAAATATCTTCATGTCTGAAGAAGCCTTCATCTACGAGGCGATTCGTACGCCTCGCGGCAAGAACAAGAACGGTGCGCTCAACGAGGTCAAGCCGATCAACCTGGTCACCGGCTTGATCGATGAGATGCGGCTGCGCTTTCCCGATCTGGACGAGAACCTGATCAGCGACGTCATCCTCGGCGTCGTATCGCCGGTGGGCGATCAGGGCGGCGACATCGCGCGCACTGCGGTGATCGCGGCGGGCCTTCCGGAGACCACCGGTGGTGTGCAGCTCAACCGGTTCTGCGCCTCCGGCCTGGAGGCGGTCAACACTGCCGCGCAGAAAGTCCGTTCGGGCTGGGACGACCTGGTGCTCGCCGGTGGTGTGGAGTCGATGAGTCGGGTCCCGATGGGTTCGGACGGTGGCGCCTGGGCGACCGACCCGGAGACGAATTACGCGGTCGGCTTTGTGCCGCAGGGCATCGGCGCGGATCTGATCGCCACCATCGAGGGCTTCTCGCGCGAGGATGTCGACGCCTACGCCGCGCGGTCGCAGGAACGCGCAGCCGCGGCGTGGTCGGGCGGTTACTTCGCGAAATCCGTGGTGCCGGTCAAGGACCAGAACGGTCTGGTGATCCTCGACCACGACGAGCACATGCGTCCGGGCACCACGGTGGAGAGCCTGGGCCAGCTCAAGACCGCGTTCGACGGCATCGGTGCGATGGGCGGTTTCGACGACGTGGCGCTGCAGAAGTACCACTGGATCGAGAAGATCAACCATGTGCACACCGGCGGCAACAGCTCGGGCATCGTCGACGGTGCGGCGCTGGTGCTCGTCGGCTCAGAGAAGGCAGGCACCTCACAGGGTTTGACGCCGCGCGCCCGGATCGTGGCGACCGCGACCAGCGGTAGCGATCCGATCATCATGCTCACCGGCCCGACGCCGGCCACTCGCAAGGTGCTCGACCGGGCCGGCCTGACGGTCGACGACATCGACCTGTTCGAGCTGAACGAGGCGTTCGCGTCGGTGGTGCTGAAGTTCCAGAAGGACCTCAACATCCCCGATGAGAAACTCAACGTCAACGGCGGCGCCATCGCGATGGGCCATCCGCTGGGCGCCACGGGCGCCATGATCACCGGAACCATGGTCGACGAGCTCGAGCGTCGGGGCGCCCGGCGCGCGCTGATCACGCTGTGCGTGGGCGGCGGCATGGGCGTGGCCACCATCATCGAGCGAGTCTAAGGAAAAGCAATGGCAGAGAACACCATTCAGTGGGACAAGGACGCCGACGGCATCGTCACCCTGACGTTGAATGACCCGACCGGCTCGGCCAACGTGATGAACGAGCACTACAAGGAGTCGATGCACAACGCCGTCGAACGCCTTGTGGCCGAGAAGGACTCGATCACCGGCGTCGTCATCACCAGCGCGAAGAAGACCTTCTTCGCCGGCGGTGACCTCAAGGGCATGATGAACGTCGGCCCCGACAACGCCGCCGAGGCGTTCGACGAGGTCGAGTCCATCAAGGCCGACCTGCGCAAGCTCGAGACGCTGGGCAAGCCGGTCGTGGCCGCCATCAACGGCGCCGCGCTGGGCGGCGGCCTGGAGATCGCGCTGGCGTGTCATCACCGCATCGCTGCCGACGTGAAGGGTTCGGTCATCGGACTGCCCGAGGTCACGCTGGGCCTGCTGCCCGGCGGCGGCGGCGTCACCCGCACCGTGCGGATGTTCGGCATCCAGAAGGCGTTCATGGAGGTGCTCTCGCAGGGCACCCGGTTCAAGCCGGGCAAGGCCAAGGACACCGGCCTGGTCGACGAACTCGTCAGCAGCGTCGAGGAACTGTTGCCGGCCGCCAAGGCCTGGATCAAGGCGAATCCGGAAAGTCACACCCAGCCGTGGGATGCCAAGGGCTACAAGATGCCCGGCGGCACCCCGTCGTCGCCTGGCCTGGCGAGCATTTTGCCGTCGTTCCCCGCGCTGTTGAAGAAGCAGCTCAAGGGTGCGCCGATGCCGGCGCCGCGCGCGATTCTCGACGCGGCCGTCGAGGGCGCGCAGGTCGACTTCGACACCGCGAGCCGCATCGAGAGCCGCTACTTCACGCAACTCGTCACCGGCCAGACCGCCAAGAACATGATCCAGGCGTTCTTCCTGGACCTGCAGTACATCAACGGCGGCGGCAGCCGCCCCGAGGGCATCGAGCCGGTCAAGATCAACAAGATTGGCGTGCTCGGCGCGGGCATGATGGGCGCCGGTATCGCCTACGTGTCGGCCAAAGCCGGCTTCGATGTCATCCTCAAAGATGTCAGCCTCGAGGCCGCGCAGAAGGGCAAGGGGTACTCCGAGAAACTCGAGGCCAAGGCGCTCGAGCGGGGGCGGACCACCGAGGAAAAGTCCAGGGCGCTCCTCGATCGCATCACCCCGACCGGCGACCCGGCCGACCTCAAGGGCGTGGACTTCGTCATCGAGGCGGTGTTCGAGGACCAGGACCTCAAGCACAAGGTCTTCCAGGAGATCGAGGACATCGTCGAACCGAACGCGCTGCTGGGGTCGAACACCTCGACGCTGCCGATCACCGGTCTGGCGACCGGTGTGAAGCGCCAGGAGGACTTCATCGGCATCCACTTCTTCTCACCGGTGGACAAGATGCCGCTGGTAGAGATCATCAAGGGCGAGAAGACCTCTGACGAGGCGCTGGCCCGGGTGTTCGACTACACGCTGGCCATCGGCAAGACCCCGATCGTCGTCAACGACAGCCGCGGGTTCTTCACCAGCCGCGTGATCGGCACCTTCGTCAACGAGGCGCTGGCCATGCTCGGCGAGGGTGTGGAGCCGGCATCGATCGAGGCGGCGGGTTCGCAGGCCGGCTATCCGGCGCCGCCGCTACAGCTGTCCGACGAGCTCAACCTCGAGCTGATGCACAAGATCGCCGTCGCCACCCGCAAGGGTGTCGAGTCGACCGGCGGCACCTACGAGCCGCATCCGGCCGAGGCGGTCGTCGAGAAGATGATCGAGATCGGTCGACCGAGCCGCCTGAAGGGCGCCGGCTTCTACGAGTACGTCGACGGCAAGCGCACCGGTCTGTGGCCGGGCCTGCGGGAAACGTTCAAGTCCGGCTCCACTTCAACGTCTCAAATCCCGCTGCAAGACATGATCGATCGCATGCTGTTCGCCGAGGCGCTGGAGACCCAGAAGTGCCTCGACGAAGGCGTGCTGACCTCGACTGCCGACGCGAACATCGGCTCGATCATGGGCATCGGCTTCCCGCCGTACACCGGTGGTTCGGCGCAGTTCATCGTCGGCTACCAGGGCGCGGGCGGCATCGGCAGGGAGGCGTTCGTGGCCCGCGCCAAGGAGCTGGCCGCCAAGTACGGCGAGCGGTTCAACCCGCCGGCCTCCCTGACTCCGTAGCGCTCACTGGGGCGGTGGCCGCTAGATTGGCCACCGTGCCCCAGAGCTTCACCGACGAATTCGCGGCGGGGCTGGCCGGCTACGGCGACAAGCCGTGCATCGAGTTCGAGGGCCGCTGGTACACCGGCGACGAGGTGGCGGCGTACGGCGTCGCCGTCGCCGAGGCCCTGCGGACCGCGGGTGTTGCCGACGACGCCCCGGTCGGGCTCGTGGTGCGCAACCGGCTACCCCACGCCGCGGCGATCATCGGGTTTCTCGGCGCCGGTCGCACAGTGTCGATGATCTACTCGTTTCAGTCACCGGAGGCGATCGGCCGTGACGTCGAGACGCTGCGGCTGTCGGCCATCATCGCCGACGTCGACGACTGGGCGGCACCCGTCGTCGGCGCCGCGAGGCGAACGGGAAGCGTCGGCGTGGCGATCTCATCGCGATCGCCGACCGTCGCCGCGGTTCCGGGGCTGGAACGTCGCAACCCGAGCCGCTCGCACGCGCACGCGGAACCTGGAGTGGCGCTGCAGATCCTGACCAGCGGAACGACGGGCCCGCCCAAACGGCAGTCGATCAAGACGGCGGTGCTCGAACGCACGGTCTTCAGCGTCACCAGCGGCGAGGCCGCGGCCGACGACGCCCCGCCCGAGCTCGCGTACTGGCAGTTCGGCGGAATCGGTGTGTGCCAACTGATCGCGGGCATTTACAACGGCAGGCGGATCGCGATGCTCGAGCGGTTCAGCGTCGAGGCTTACGTGGACGCGGTGAAGCGGCACCGAATCAGGCGTTCGGGCGTTCAGCCGGCCGTCGTCAGGATGCTGCTGGACGCCGAGGTCGCCAAGGAGGATCTCGCGTCGCTGGATTTTCTGATCAGCGCCTCGGGTCCGCTCGATCCGGAGACCCGCGACGAGTTCGAGGCAAAGTACGCCATTCCGATCATGCTGGCTTACGGCGCAACGGAATTCGCGGGCTCGCTGTGCGCGTGGACTCCGGAGATGGCGCGCGAATTCGGTTCGGCCAAGCGCAACAGCGTCGGTAGGGCACTGCCCGATGTCCAGTTGCGTGTCGTCGACCCCGACACCGGCGCCGAGCTCCCCACCGGAGAGCAGGGTCTGCTGGAAGCCAAGGTCGCTGCAATCGGATCGGACTGGATCCGCACCACCGACATCGCCTCGATCGACGCCGACGGTTTCGTCACGCTACACGGCAGGGCCGATGGCGCCATCAACCGCGGCGGGTTCAAGATACTGCCGGAAACCGTTAGGCGCGTTCTCATTTCGCATCCCGCCGTGCGTGATGCCTGCGTTGTCGGGGTGCCCGACGCGCGTCTGGGCGAAGTGCCGTTCGCGGCGATCGAGGTGACGCCCGGGTCGCCGGTACCGTCCGAGGACGAGTTGGCCGAGCTGGTCCGCTCGACCCTGCCGGTGTACAACGTGCCGGTGGCTTTCGCAGCCGTCGACGAACTGCCGCGCAACCCGGCGCTGAAGGTGAGCCTGCCGGCCGTCGCGGCGCTTTACGAACTGCGCGCGAAGAGGTAGTGGCGGGGCGCGTGCCCGCCGTCGTGAGCGACTTCCGGCTCGTCCCCGGTCGACAGCAGGGACCAGCCTGTTGCGAACCGCCGTTGCACCTCGGCCGGCTCGATGCCCGGCACTCCGAACCGTTCGCCGGGGACGAATTCGACGAGGAGAAGTCGCGCGTCGGGTGCGGCCACCGCGGTGACCTCGCGGACGTAGGCGTCGCGATCGTCGGCGCTCATCCCGTGCAGGCAGCCGCTGTCGACGATGAGGTCGAAGTCCGAGCCGACGCCTTCGGCGGACAACCGGGTCACGTCGGCCCGAGTGAACGTCACGTCGACCTTCGCCGCGGCGGCCTTGGCTCTCGCCGTGTTCACCGCCTTGGCGACGTAGTCGACACCCGTGACGCGCCAGCCGTGCCGGGCGAGATAGATCGAAGTGTCGCCGGTGCCGCAGCCGAGATCGAGTGCGCTGCCGGCGGGCAGCGCGTCGACGCCTTCGACGAGGTTGCGCAGGCTGGCGGGCAGGGGGTGGCCGTCCCACGGCGTGAACCCCAGCCGGTAGAAGACGTTGAACAGCAGCTGCCGTGACGACATCGGCTCAGAACGAACCGAGATCTGACGACAGCCAGTGCTGAGGCTTCATGAAGATCACTACGCTCTCGCCGTGCTCGCGGCGCGCGTACTCGAGGTAGTCGTCGACTTTCTCGGGCGGCAGATAGCGTTTGGCGACCTCGACGAGGTGCTCGTCGGTGCCCGGCTCGATCCGACTGACCGGGCCGTCGACCGCCACGTAGCGCACCGTCGGTTCGATCCGCTCGACCATCAGCGTGAATTCGCCTTGGGTCTCGATGAGCCGGTGCTTGCGCGAGCCGTCACCGGTGAGGACCCACGGCTCACCGCCGGGGCTGTATTGGTACCAGACGGGCACGGTCAGCGGACCGCGCTTGTCGCCCGCACTCACCGACAGCGCAGCGACATGAGGTTCGGCCAGGAATTGTTCGCGTTCGTCCTTCGACAGGGCCATGGCGCCAGGTTAGCCGCGGCCTCTGACATGATCCGGCGGATCGAGCGTCAGCACCCGATCCGGGAGAAGAAGGCGAGCGTGACGATGCCGATTGCGATCGCGACGGGCGTCTGACCCATCGCCGCGGTGCTCACGATGCCGGCGACGGCGGCGATGGCGATGAGCGCCAGCAAAAGCGCGTAGAACCAGCGGACCCCGATGGCGCCGTTGTGACGCGCGGGGTGAGACTCCATCCGGGTGATCCGATCACGGGCCACGACCGCCTCCTCATTGTGGCTCAGGTCACACACAGCTTGGTCTGTGAGCCACACCATACAACAGAAACCGCCGGTCAGCGAACCGGCACGGGCTTTTTGGCCTGTGCGGCGCGCGCCCGCGTGGCTGAGGCGGGATGCGGGGTGGCGCTGTCGACGCATGCCCCGACAACTCCCCGCTGCATGGTGATCATGTGAAGCGCAGCTAAGTGCTTTGCGCGGTAGGCGGCGCGGCGCGGGTGTGGCAGCCGCCGGAAATGATGCCCGACCGACACCACTCGGACGCGCCTCGCGCCCTACTGACCCGGCGTCGCCGGTGGCTTAAAGTCGGGTGCCATGCGCTTCGGACTGTTCATCCCGCAGGGCTGGCGACTCGATCTGATCGGCATCCCACCCGAGGACCAGTGGAAGGTGATGCACGACCTCGCCGCCTACGCCGACGGCAGCGACGCCTGGGATTCGCTGTGGGTGTACGACCACTTCCACACCGTGCCGGTTCCCACCTCCGAGGCCACCCACGAGGCGTGGACGCTGATGGCGGCGTACGCAGCGACGACGTCACGGATCAAGCTCGGCCAGATGTGTACGGCGATGAGCTACCGCAACCCGGTGTACCTGGCCAAGGTCGCCGCCACCGCAGACGTCATCTCGGGCGGCCGGGTCCAGATGGGCATCGGGGCCGGCTGGTACGAACACGAATGGCGCGCTTACGGATACGGGTTCCCGTCCGCCGGGGAGCGGCTGGCCCGCCTCGACGAGGGAGTGCGGATCATGCGCGACGCCTGGCGGGCCGGGAAGGTCAGCTTCGACGGCAAGCACTACCAGGTCGCCGGAGCGATAGTCGAGCCGAAGCCGTTGCAGGAAGGCGGGATTCCGATGTGGATCGCCGGCGGCGGCGAGAAGGTGACGCTGCGCATCGCCGCCAGGTACGCCCAGTACACCAACTTCACCTCCGAGCCTGGAGGGTTCGCGCACAAGTCGCAGGTGCTGGCCGACCACTGCCGCGAGGTCGGCACCGACTACAACGCGATCGTGCGCTCGGCCAACTTCAACGCGGTCATCGGCGAGTCGGAGGCCGACGTCAAGGACCGGGTGGGCAGGGTGCGCGCGCGGCAGGTCGCCAAGGCCGACGAGTCAGCGGTGGACGCGATGTTGAGTACCGTCTCCGCGCCCGAATCCGCAAGCGGCACACCGGAACAGGTCGTCGAAAAGCTGGAGAAGATGCGGCAATTGGGCTGCGAGTACGCCATCCTCTACTTCCCCGAAGCCGCGTACGACCGCTCCGGAATCGAACTCTTCGAACGACAGGTCATCCCCGCGCTGAGCTAGGGCGTCGGCGGAACCGGCCCCGGAGTCGGTGCGGCTGGAGCGTCGTAGTAACCGGGCGGCGGTGGGCCGTCCAGGGAGTGGTATCCGGGCGGCAGCGGAGGGCCGCCTCCTGCCGGTGGCGCCACCGGTGGGCCGTTGGACTCCGGCGCGGTTATTGACGTGTATCCGGGTGGCAGCTGCGGCGCGGGCCCGGCCCCGGGCGGTGGCGGGGCTCCCGCGGGTACCTGACCGGGCGGCATTCCGGTGAACCCGAAAGGGTCCTGAGCCTGTTGCCAGGCGTCCCTGAGGAAGCCCAGGGGACCAGGCCTCGAGCCCTGACCGTACTGGGGGTTCGCGATCTCGGGAACCGGCGGAGCGCCGACGGGCGGCGGCGCGGGTGGGGGATCGGCCGCGTCCGCGGGCGCGACATAGGGCTGTCCCGGCGCCGGAGGTGCGTCGGCGACGGCGGGCGCGGGCGTCGGCGGGGCCGGGATCTCGGGATCCGCACTGGCGAGGCCGGCAGTGGCGAGTGCTGCGAGACCGGCCGCGACGCCGGCCAGCGCGGTCTGGGCGGCCTCGACGGATGAGAGGGCACGAGCGCGCCGGCGTCTGGTCATGGATAGTGAGGCTAGCGGCTCACCGCGGAAGGCGCGCAGGTACGAGCGGTGGCGTATCGCGGCCCGACCCCTCCTCGGTGCCCGCGACCTTTAGGATTGTCTTCTTGCCATACCGCGATCGAACAGCCCTCGATTGAGACGATCCATGGCCCACACGCGGGTGGGCGTGCTCGGCCGTCTCGGAAGGAAGCTTGCGATGAACAAGACCTCCCTGACCGCACTCGCGCGTGAGCAACTCGAAACCGCCCGTGCCGCGCGAAGCGGGCGTAGCGCGCACACCGTCTACGGCGGCCACGAGCACTCGCTGCGTCAGACGCTGATCGCCTTGACCGGCGGCTCCAAGCTCGACGACCACGAGACGAACGGGGAGGCCACCCTTCACGTGCTGCACGGTCGGGTGCGGCTGACCCATGAGTCGGCGAACTGGGAGGGTTCGGCGGGCGATCACATCGTGGTGCCGAAGTCGCGGCACGGTCTGCAGGCGATCGAGGACTCGGCCGTGCTACTGACCGTGTCGAATCCCGTTGGGCCGCATATCTGATCGCGAGCCGCTAGATCGCCGGGCCGAGCAGGTCGTCGGCGTCCTTGATGACGTAGCCGTAGCCCTGCTCGGCAAGGAACCGCTGACGGTGAGCGGCGTACTCGGCGTCGAGGCTGTCGCGGGAGACCACCGAGTAGAACATCGCGCCGCCGCCACTGGCCTTGGGCCGCAGCAGCCGGCCCAACCGCTGAGCCTCCTCCTGCCGGGAACCGAAGGTACCTGAAACCTGCACCGCCACAGAAGCTTCCGGCAGATCAATGGAGAAGTTGGCGACCTTGGACACCACCAGCGTCGGGATCTCGCCACGGCGGAACGAATCGAACAGCGCTTCGCGCTCAGCGGTCTTCGTCGAGCCCTGGATGACGGGCGCGTCGAGTTCGGCTCCGAGTTCTTCGAGTTGGTCGAGGTAGGCGCCGATCACCAGCGTCGGCTCGCCCTTGTGCTTGTCGAGGATCGATTTGACCACCGCGATCTTGGTGTGCACCGTCGAGCACAGTTTGTAGCGCTCGTCGGGCTCGGCGGTCGCATAGAGCATCCGCTCGTTGTCGGTCATCGTCACGCGCACTTCGACGCACTCGGCGGGCGCGATCCAGCCCTGGGCCTCGATGTCCTTCCAGGGCGCGTCGTACCGCTTCGGCCCGATCAGCGAGAACACGTCACCTTCGCGGCCGTCCTCGCGAATCAGCGTGGCGGTCAACCCAAGTCGACGACGTGACTGCAGGTCGGCGGTCATTCGGAACACCGGGGCCGGCAGTAGGTGCACCTCGTCGTAGATGATCAGCCCCCAGTCCCGGCTGTCGAACAATTCCAAGTGGCGGTATTCGCCCTTGGTGCGACGCGTGATGACCTGGTAGGTGGCGATCGTGACCGGGCGGATCTCCTTGCGCTCACCGGAGTACTCGCCGATCTCGTTCTCGGTCAACGACGTTCGGTTGATCAGCTCACGCTTCCACTGCCGGCCCGCGACGGTGTTGGTCACCAGGATCAGGGTCGTCGCCGAGGCCTTCGCCATCGCGGCCGCACCGACGAGCGTCTTGCCCGCACCGCACGGCAGCACGACGACCCCCGATCCGCCCTCCCAGAACGACTCGGTGGCCATCTGCTGGTAGTCGCGCAGATGCCAGCCGTCCTGCGCGAGGCTGATCGGGTGCTTCTCCCCGTCGACGTAGCCGGCCAGATCTTCTGCGGGCCAACCGATCTTGAGCAGCATCTGCTTGACGCGGCCGCGCTCGCTGTTGTGCACCATGACGGTGTCGTCGTCGATACGCGCACCGAGCATCGGCGCGATCTTCTTGTTGCGCAGCACCTCCTCCAGCACCGCGCGGTCCAAGCTGACCAGGGTCAGGCCGTGCACCGGGCTCTTCACCAGCTGCAGGCGGCCGTAGCGGGCTATGGTGTCGACGATGTCGACCAGCAGCGGCTGCGGCACCGCGTACCGGGAGAAGGTCACCAGCGCGTCGACGACCTGCTCGGCGTCGTGCCCCGCCGCGCGGGCGTTCCACAGCGCCAGCGGGGTGATCCGGTAGGTGTGCACATGCTCGGGCGCACGTTCGAGTTCGGCGAACGGGGCGATGGCCGCACGCGCGGCGCCCGCCTGCTCGTGGTCGACTTCGAGCAGCACGGTCTTGTCGGACTGCACGATCAGGGGGCCGTCAGTCATGCGCGATCCGCTGCGCTTCTCGCTGGCTGGTCATCCGGTCCATTATCCAGAACCGCCCGACCTCGGCACCGGCGAGCATGCGTGAACTGCTGCTTTTCCGTCGCGTGTGGTGTGCAGGCGCGCCCGCTCGCGCAAAGCGAGCGTCAGTCGTCGTCGGCGGTGACCACCGACGTGATCCGGTGGACGGCGAAGTCACGAACCCGCCCCGACGCCGGGTCGTAGGCGGTCAACTGGCCTCCGCGCACGTTGATCGGTGCGACGACACGCTGCGTCGCCACCCCTGCGGGGTCGACGTAGCCGACCACGACGGAAGCCTGCATATGCGCGGCCTCCTGTAACTGGGTGATCGCCACGGCCGGGTCCAGTCGCATCCCGCCCGTCGGGGCGGACGCCACCTTGCGCAGCACCGCGACGATGGCGGCCAGCGTCTGACTGGTCGGGGTCGGCGGGAGTCGGTAGGTGCGCCGACGCCCGGGCGGGGCAGGCACCCGCGCGCCGCGCGCCCGGATGTCGACGATGGTGCCGGTCGAGTCCTCGGCTGCCGGGGCGAAGCCGGCTTGCCGCAGCGCGGCGAGCACCTCGGAGATCGGCGCCTGGGACACCGCGACGGTCGGCGCGAGCAGCCGCATCTCCAGGGCTTCGGCCGCCGGCGCGGACACCGCCTGCGCCAGCAGTGCGGCGTCCTCGCACCGCACGAACGATGCTGCCTTTCCGACGCGAAGCTGGCCGTGCCTGCGCGCAACGTCGTCGATGAGATACGTCAGTCCTTGCGGCACAGGGGTTTTGGAGTGCCGGGCGAACAGGGCGTGCAGCTCACCGGCGGTCCGCCCGGTGTCGAGCGCCCGCCGGATCGACGCCTCGCTGATGCGGTACACCATTGCTGCGCCCGCAGACTCCACGCTCGCCACTGCGGCCAGTTCTTCGGCCAGGTCGCGTTGCAGCGGCCCCGGCACGATCACCGTCAGGTCGGCCTGGAGCAGGAAGTGGTCGATCGGCGCGGGCAGGATCCGCTCCATCTCCTTGACCACGTCATCGCCGGCGGCGTCGGCGAGCAGCGCCCGGGCCGGGGTGGCGATCGCGCCGCGGCCCACCAGGCCCAGCGCGTGTGCCTCCGTCAGCAGGTCGGCGACCGGCGCCGGTTGCAGCCGCGCCCCCCAGCGCGGCCTGCGCCAGATCATCGCGCGCGACGCCTCCGTCGCCTCGACGCCCGCGCCCGGCGGAAGGCTCGCGAGCATTTCGAGCAACAACTTGCGGTCCAGCGGCGCTGCGGTCGAGAACAACGAATCCGACAGCGCGGCATAGGGTTTGTTGTCAGGTCCGCGGCTGCCGATCAGGCCCGGCCGACCGGGCAGGTCCAGCCACGCCGTGGCCATCAGGTGCCACTTGACCGCGGTCGGCGATTCGACGAACCGGTCGGCAGACACCGTCGGCGCCCAGTAGGGCCCGTCGCCGGCTTCTGGTTCGGGCTCGGGCATGCCCGCCGAGATCAGACCCGCGGCCGCCGTCACCGTGAGGATCAGCCCCAGCCTGCGCTCCTCGATGCCGGTCATCTTGGTCAGCCGCTTGACGTCGCGCACTCCGAGCCCGCCGCTGCGAAGCTCGGGAACCGGTGTGGCCCCCAGGGTTTCGAGAACAACCTCGACTTCACGCAGTAGGTCCAGGGCAGCTCCTGCAGCCACCGCGTCGGCGTCGGCTGCCGTCGTCGTCGCGACCACCGGGTCGGGTTCGGTCCACTGCACGGGCCCGGGCAGTTCGCCGCGCAGCACCTGGCCGACCAGACGCGGCAGAATCACCGTTTCCGCGTCCACCTGGCGCAGCAGTCCGGCCGCCAAGAGGCGCTGCACCGGACGGTCGGGTGGTGTGCCGGGCGCGGCATCGCGGGTGCGGCCCACCGGCGAGCCCTCCAGCAGCTTGCGCAGCAGATCGGACTGGGCCTCGTCGAGCGTTTCGAGCCGCGCCGCGATCTCCTCCGGCGTTGCCGTGGTGTCCTCGACGGTCGCCTGCCCCGGATACCACGGCAGCCCCGCGGCGGCTTCGGCCACCACCCGAACGGTCGTGTCGCCCCACACCAGCGCACGGTCGCGCAGATCGTCGACGGCCCCGGCGACGGCCGCCTCAGCGGCGCGGTCACCGATCAACTCCAGCAGTTTGGTCAGCGGGACGGCGGCGGTGTCGGCGTGCAGCACCAGCAGCGCGTCGAGCACGGCGAGCCGCAGGAAGTCGAGGTCATCGGTGGCGGCCTTGACCGACTGACGGGCCTGGGCGCGGGCCGCCAGCGCAGCGATCGTCCCGGGTGGCGGTTGGGTCAGGTCGGGCCGCAACTCCAGCAGCCGGATGAGCCGCTCGTCGGGAAGATCAGCCAACCAGGCGCCCAGAGGCACGCCAGGAGCGTTGTCGGTCATTGCTGACCAGGGTAAAGCAGTACGGCCGTTCGCCACCGGTCGAGGCATTTGCCACAATGTGGGCGTGGCAGACAACAAAGGGAAGAAGCGATACATCGATCCGGGCTGGCCGGCGATCGACGGTGAGGACGACCACGCAGTCAGTGAGCTTGCCACCGACCGGACCGGCGCGCTGTCGCCCTTCGGTGAGCTCACTTTCCCGCTGCCCGCGGACGACCTGCCGTACGTGCACCCGGTGACGGTCGTCAACAAGTAAGTGTCCGAGCGGGCCCGCCTCTCGCACGTCGACGAGTCCGGCGCGGCGCACATGGTCGACGTCACCGCCAAGGACGCCACCAAGCGCACGGCCGTCGCGGCCGGCACGTTGCACACCACCGCCGACGTCGTGGCGATGATCGCCACGAGTGGGCTGCCCAAGGGCGACGCGCTGGCCACCGCCCGGATCGCGGGCATCCAGGCGGCCAAGCGCACCAGCGACCTCATCCCGCTGTGCCATCAGTTGGCGCTGACGGGCGTCGACGTCGACTTCGAGATCGGCGACGAGGCGGTGGATATCACCGCGACCGTGCGTAGCACCGACCGCACCGGCGTCGAGATGGAGGCGCTGACCGCGGTCGGCCTGGCCGCGCTGACCCTCTACGACATGATCAAGGCCGTCGACCCGGCCGCCCGCATCGACGACATCCGGGTGCTGCGCAAAGAGGGCGGCAAGACGGGAACGTGGGAACGCTGATGCGTTCGGGTCGCGTCGTCATCGCCTCCACACGCGCCGCTGCCGGGGTGTACGAGGACCGCTGCGGGCCCATCGTCGTGGACTGGCTCACCGGCCGTGACATCGCCACTGGAGCGCCGGTCGTCGTACCGGACGGCGACGCGGTCGCCGATGCGATCTCAGCCGCCGTCGGCGAAGGTGTCGACGTGGTGATCACCTCCGGTGGCACGGGCATCTCGCCGACCGACCGCACTGCCGAGGCCACCGCCGAGATCGTCGACTATCAGGTTCCCGGGCTGGCCGACGCGATCCGCCGCGCCGGCGAGGACAAGGTGCCTACGTCGGTGCTGTCGCGCGGGGTGTGCGGGGTCAAGGGTCGCACGCTGATCGTGAACCTGCCCGGCTCGCCCGGCGGGGTCAAGGACGGCTTGGGTGTGCTGGACGGGGTCCTCGAGCACGCGCTGGATCAACTCTGCGGAAAGGACCACTCGCGATGACGGCCGTCGTGGTGCGCGCCGACCTGTCCGAGCAGCCGATCGAACCCGCCGAGCACGAGGCGCTGGTCGCAAACGCCTCCGCAGGAGCGGTGGTCAGCTTCGCCGGTGTGGTGCGCGATCACGACAGCGGCCGCTCGGTGATCCGGCTGGAGTATTCGGCGCACCCTTCGGCGGCGCAGACCCTGGCCGAGGTGGCCGCGGAAGTCGCCGCCGAGGCGACGGGCGTGCGGGCCGTCGCTGTCAGCCATCGCATCGGAGTTCTCGAGATCGGTGATGCTGCGCTGGTGGCCGCGGTGGCGGCCGACCATCGCGCGGCGGCCTTCGAGACCTGCGCTCGCCTGGTCGACGTCGTCAAGCAGCGGCTACCGGTGTGGAAGCACCAGTTCTTCGCCGACGGCTCCGACGAGTGGGTGAACTCCGCCTAAAGCGTGTCGAGCGCGATCAGACCGTCGGGGCGGGCGGCGGGGCAGGAGCCGGGGCGACCGGAAGGTTCGGCGCCTGGCCGCCCGGTGCATCCGGCGTCGTCAGCGGCCGCTGCGTAAGCGCCAGCAGCGCATCCTTGCCGCTGACGTCCTGCGTCTGGATCGCGTGCCAGATCTCCTTCAGATACGCGACATTCGGGCTGTCGGTGGAAACCTGCGAACGGTCGACAGTGGTCCCCGGCGGCAGGTTCTGCGGGCTCGCGAGGTGTGGCACACCGCTGTCCGACGCGAGCGGAGCGACCGCCGGTGCGGGTGCCGGAGGAGCGGGCGGCTGCGCGGGTGCAGGCTGCGGTGCGTCGACGGGGAGCGACCACAGCTGCGGCTGCTCGCCCGGCGCCGGTGCGGCCGGAGCGACATCCCAGTTGGCGACGGGCTGTGCCTCGATCGGCGGAGCCGGTGGCGCCGGTGCTGGCGGCGGTGGGGGGGGGGGGGGGGCGGCA
>NZ_LQIM01000007.1:0-122603 GCF_001499985.1 Mycobacterium sp. IS-1556 | reverse complement strand
CCGGAAGCTAAGCCTGCCAGCGCCAATGATACTGCCCAACCCGGGCGGAAAAGTAGGACACCGCCGAACACAAATTAAGCCCTATGGCCCCCAATTCGATTGGGGGCCATAGGCATTTGTAGCGCCACTCCACTTCAATCAAACAACGTCAACGCCGGCGCGACCCGATTTTTCTCCATCGCGAGCAGTGCCCGCTTCCTGTCGAGTCCGCCGCCGTAGCCCGTGAGGCTTCCGTTGGACCCGATCACTCGATGGCACGGCACAATGATGCCGATCGGGTTGTGGCCGTTGGCCAAACCGACCGCGCGAAAGGCGCCCGGAGAGCCGATCTGCCTGGCGATCTCGCCGTAAGAACGAGTCTCGCCATAGGGAATCGTCAGCAATGCCGCCCAGACTCGCCGCTGGAAGTCGGTGCCGACAAGATCGAGGTCCAATTTGAACTCGGTGCGGTCGCCGGCGAAGTACGCCTCGAGTTGCTCCACCGCGTCGGGGAACGCGTCCTCGTCCGCAGCCCAGCCGTCGCGGCTGGGTTCATATGTCTGGTCCACCATTCGCAGGTGCATCAGCCGGCCGTCTCTACCTGCCAGTGTCAGCTGACCGACCGGGCTGTCCATCGTGCGAAACTTCAAGGCTTCCATCATGTCTCCTTTGGTGGCCAGTCGTTGACTGCATGATCGAGCGCGGACCACAGGTGCTGGGTGGCGTACGAACGCCATGGTCGCCACCGCGCGCTGTGCTCGGTGAGTGCGCGAGGCTCAGCGGGCAGTCCCAACTGCCTTGCGGCCAGCTGCACGCCGAGGTCAGTGGCCGGGAAGGCGTCGGGGTCACCGAGCCCACGCATAGCGATCACCTCGGCGGTCCACGGGCCGATGCCGGGCAGTGCCAACAACTGCTCCCGCGCCCGGTTCCAGTCGCAGCCCGCATCGAGGATGACGTCCCCGTCCGCCAATGCTCGGATCAGCGCAATCAGCGAGCGTTGCCGTGACTTCGGGAAGGCGAGGTGGGCGGGATCGATGTCGGCGAGATGTTCGATCGGCGGAAAGGCATGTGTCAGACCGCCGTTCGTGTCCGTGATTTGCTGCCCATAAGCCGAGACAATTCGCCAGGCATGCGTCCGGGCCGCCTTGATCGATACCTGCTGACCCAGCACGACCCGCAAGGCTAGTTCTTGTTCGTCGACTGTTCGCGGAATGCGCTGACCGGGCGCCTTGCTGACGAGCACGCTGAGTTCCGGGTCGGTACCGAGTGCGTCGACAACCGCCTCGGGATCAGCGTCGAGATCAAGCAGCCGGCGGCATCTGGCGATCGCTGTGGCTAGGTCGCGGAAGTCGTCGAGGACCATCCGGCATTGCACATGGTCGGGTTGTGGTGTGAGAGAGACGATTCCGTTGCCGTTCGGTAGGCGCAGCGTTCGGCGGTAGGCCCCCTCCCGCACTTCCTCGACGCCCGGCACGGCGCTGGCCGCCAGGTGTCCGAACAGTCCCTCATAGGCGAAAGGAGTGCGGACGGGCAACCGTAACGACAGTGCTCCGGTGCCGCCCTCGTTGCGGCCGAACCGGGCACGCGCACGCTGACGCAACGTCGTCGGGGTGAGATCGCACACCGCTCGTACGGTGTCGTTGAATTGCCGGATGCTGGAGAACCCCGATGCGAAAGCAACGTCGCCGAACGGCAATTCGGTGGTCTCGATGAGCACGCGGGCAGTCTGCGAACGCTGAGCGCGCGCGAGGGCCAGCGGGTTCGCCCCGACTTCGGCTTGCAGAAGCCGCTCGAGCTGGCGGGTGGTGTAGCCCAGCCGGGTGGCCAGTCCGGTGACGCCTTCACGGTCGACGGTGCCATCGGCGATCAGTCGCATGGCCCTGGCGACGACGTCGCCGCGGACATTCCACTCCGGTGAGCCGGGTGACGCGTCTGGGCGGCACCGCTTACAGGCCCGGAAGCCTGCCTTCTGGGCGGCCGCCGCGGTCGGATAGAACCGCATGTTGCGTGCGTACGGCGGCCGAACCGGGCAGCTTGGCCTGCAGTAGATCTTCGTGGTCAGCACGGCGGTGACGAACCAGCCGTCGAACCGGGCGTCTTTGGACTGGACAGCCCGGTAGCAGCGTTCGAAATCGTCGTGCACGCCTCTCACAATTACACGTCCCCACCGACAACACTGGCGGAAAACCGACATGGTCGTGGCAGTCAGGGCGCCGGGCGTGTGTGGGAGTGCTGGCGGTGAGGAGGTGGTGCTCGCCGTCGATGAAACGCCAATATCACCGAAAATCTCACGCATTGGTTTCGGGCGGCTAACGATTCGAGCGTTGCCTAGCGGTTAGGCGGGCAAGTAGGCAACCGCTGTGGTGTCGTAGGAGTCGATGTTGACTCGCACATTGTTCGTCGTCGGCGTTGCAGCGGCGTCGTCGTCCTTGCTACTCGCGCCGGCGGCCATTGCCGCGCCCACGGCGGACGCTCAGGGCTATGTCGACTCCACCGCTCGGTGTGCCCCACCCAAAGAGGCGGTGCTCTTCGGTGCCACCGGGTCGTCGCGTGTCGCGATCTGCAAGACGTCCGATGGGGAATATGAATACCGCGGCGTGCGACTTCGTGACGGCGCAAAGTTGATCGTGCCCGCCACCCAGACGGGCGATGAGTTCACCGCCGAGAACGACGGAATCACGTATTTCGTCTCGGAGGAATCCTTGACCATCAGCGCGGGCACACGGGTGATCCGGGAGGAGCCGATGGTCGACGTCCATGAGGGACAGGCGGATGACGCACCGTCGGCGCCGCCGCCGGCCTCGACGCCTAAGCCGACAAAGCCGTTGCCCCCACCGCTGCCCGCCGAAGAGGGGCACACCGGCACCTGAGCGGATCGTGACTCGTTCGCTCCTACAAGTCGACCAGCACCGTCGCTGCGGTCAGCGACTGCATCGTCTTTTCCCGCTCGTCGCCCATCCCGACCAGAGTGTCCACGGTCAGCGGCCCGAGAATCTGGGTCAGCCCGTGCCCCTCGTGACCGAAAAAGCCGGCCATCTCCAACATGACCGCGCCGTGGACGATGCTCCACATCCGCCCTGCCATCACGGCGACGCCGTCATCGCGGATACGTCGCGCGCCGACCATCCTTCGCACCGCGGTCAACAACGCCTCGAACGACACCGCGAACTCCGCGCGGTCGGTTGAGCTGCCGGTCACGGTCAGGTCGGCGTGATGACGGCTCAGTGACTGCGCGGAGGTGCCGAACATCATCTGATAGCGCTGCGGGTTCTCCAACGCGAACTCGCGGTACCGCGCGCCCATCACGAGGAAGTCGGCCACCGGATCGTCGGTCACCGGCGACTCCGTCAGCGCCTGGGTGAAGCGCGCGAACGTCTCGCTGGCGATCGAGTCGATCAGGCCTGTCATGCCGCCGAAGTGCGTGTACACCGCCATCGTCGACGTCCCGGTTTCGGCGGCCAGTTTGCGTGCGCTGAGCGCCGCCAGCCCGTCCCGCTCGAGAATTCGGATGCCGGCCTCGACCAGTTGCTTCGGGGCACTCTCGCTCACTCTTGCCATATTGCCATAACGGTGTTATACAGGTGGTGTCATAACACCGTTATGGGGGAGCCCGCGATGACGAGCCGCTATCTCGAGGGCGCCTTCGCGCCCCTTCGCGAAGAGCACACGCTGACCGACCTCGAGGTCACCGGCACCATCCCCGATCACCTCGATGGGCGCTATCTGCGGAACGGACCGAATCCGGTCGGCGAGCTGGATCCGGAGCTGTACCACTGGTTCATCGGCGACGGCATGGTGCACGGCATCCGGATCCGCGATGGCAAGGCGGAGTGGTACCGCAACCGCTGGGTCCGCGGTCCGCAGACCGCGAAGGCACTGGGGGAGCAGACGCCACCCGGACGGTTCCCCATCTCGGGAATCGGCGCCAACACCAACGTCATCGGACACGCCGGCCGGACTCTGGCCCTGATCGAATCCGGTGTCGCCAACGTGGAACTCACCGACGAGCTCGAGACCGTCGGGGCATGTGACTTCGACGGGACACTGACGGGTGGATACACCGCCCATCCCAAGCGTGACCCCGACACCGGTGAACTGCACGCCGTTTCCTACAGCATGTATCGCGGCAACACGGTGCAGTACTCGGTGATCGGCGCGGACGGGCGCGCGCGACGCACGGTCGATATCGGGGTCGCGGGCAGCCCGATGATGCACGACTTCTCGCTGACCGAGAACCACGTCGTGTTCTACGACCTGCCGGTCACGTTCGACGCGCGCATGGCGGTGGAGATGACGGTGCCACGCGGTCTGCGGCTGGTCTCCCGACTTGTGTTGTCGGCCTTGATCGGTCGGGTGCGAATACCGGATCCGATCAGCGCTCGGCAGCCGGGGGGTAACGCATCCGACCGTCGGTTCCCATACTCCTGGAACCCGAAATATCCCGCGCGGGTCGGCGTGATGCCACGCGACGGCGGCAATGCGGACGTGCGCTGGTTCGAGGTCGAACCCTGCTACGTGTTCCACCCGATGAACGCCTACGACGATGGCGGCACGATCGTGCTCGATGTCGTGCGGCACCCGAAGATGTTCGACACCAACCACCTTGGGCCGGACGAAGGTCCGCCGACACTCGACCGTTGGACGGTGGATCTCGCCGACGGCAAGGTTCGCGAATCTCGCATCGACGATCGGGGCCAGGAGTTCCCGCGCGTCGACGAACGCCGGGTGGGCAGGCGTCACCGCTACGGGTACGCGCCGACCGTCGGCGACGGCGACGGCAGCGATACCCTGCTCAAGCATGACTTCGTCGGCGGCGACACGCTTTCACGATCCTTCGGCGACGGGAAAGTGCTCGGGGAGTTCGTCTTTGAGGCGTCCTCATCGACCGCCGTCGAAGACGACGGCGTGTTGATGGGGTTCGTCTACGACCGTCGGACCGACCGCAGTGACCTGGTGCTGCTCGACGCGCGAACGTTGCAGGACCTCGCCAGCATCAAGCTTCCGCACCGCGTGCCCGCCGGCTTCCACGGCAACTGGGTGTCGTCGGCCTAGGATCGGTCCATGGCCGAACTGGTGCAGCGATACCTGGACCAGATTCTCACGAAGCACGCCGACGACACTGGCGGGGCCCTTGCCGACTACATTCCTGAACTGACTCGGGTCGACCCCAACGGATTCGGTTTGTCGCTGTCGCTGGTTGACGGCTACGTCTATGAATCCGGCGATACCGCCCTCGAATTCACCATCCAGTCGGTGTCCAAGCCGTTCACCTATGCGCTCGCACTCGACCGCCTCGGCTTCGATGCGGTCGACGCCAAGATCGGCGTGGAGCCCTCCGGTGAAGCGTTCAATGAGATCAGCGTCGACGAATCCACCAAGGCGCCGAAGAACCCGATGATCAATGCCGGCGCCATCGCGGCCGTCTCTCTGGTACCCGGCACCTCCGCCGATGAGCGGTTCAGCCAGATTCGCGAATTCTATTCGGCGTGTGCGGGTCGCGACCTGACGGTCGACGACGACATCTATCCGTCTGAGAAGTCGACCGGAAGCCGGAACCGCGCGATCGCTTACATGTTGCAGAGTTTCGGCGTGCTCGACGGTGATCCCGATGAGGTCCTCGACGTCTACTTCCGTCAATGTTCGATCAAGGTGACCACCACGGATCTGGCCCAGATGGCCGCCACCCTGGCGCGCGGTGGCATCGACCCGGTGTGGGGACGGCGAGTGGCCGCTGCAGCAGTGGTACAGCGGACGCTGAGCGTGATGGTTACCTGCGGGATGTACGACGCGGCGGGGGACTGGGTGAGCGCCGTCGGCATGCCGGCCAAGAGCGGTGTCGGCGGCGGCATCGCGGCCGTGCTGCCCGCTCAGCTCGGAATCGGGGTCTACTCACCGCTTCTGGACGACAAGGGCAACAGCGTGCGGGGTGTGAAGGCGTGCCGCGATCTGTCGGCCGGCCTCGGATTGCATTTCCTTTCGGTCACCCGGGAAGCCCGCTCGACGATCCGGGACGCGTATGACGTCGCCGCAGGTGTCCGGATTTACGAGCTGCACGGTGACCTCTTGTTCGCCGGCGCCGAGCAGGTGCTACGCACCGTTGACGAGCAGCGCGACGGTTTCGATGTGGCCATCCTGGACTTGTCGAGGGTCGACGACGTCAACGATGCCGCCCGCCGGATGCTCGCCGGCATGCACGAGTCGCTCACTGCCGCAGGCAAAGAGGGTTACGTCGTGGATCCGGACGGCACGTTGGCCGCCGCTGAAGCCGCACAGGCGAGGGTGTTCGGCACCCTCGACGGGGCGTTGCGCGCCGCGGAGAGTTTTCAGCGAACGCGATCAGACGGGTGACGCCAGCCTGGTCGGCTCGTCGTGTCCGCGCAACGTCACCTCGTCGCCGAGTGTCCAACGGGCACGCTCGCTTTCGCTCGCGCCGGTGACCGCATCGGATGAGGCGAGCAGGTGGCCGGGGGTTTCCTTGGCCAGTTCGCACAGCCGCGCCGCTTCGTTGACGGGCTCACCGATCACGGTGTACTCGAACCGTTCCTTGGCCCCGACGTTGCCCGCGACCGCCTCGCCGGCGGCCACCCCGATGCCCGCGTCGCACTCGGGCACCTCCTCATGGATCCGGCGCGCGATCGCACGACCGGCGGCCAGCGCGGAATCCTCCGGGTTCGCCAGGGGCAGTGGAGCGCCGAACACGGCCAGCGCCCCGTCGCCCTCGAACTTGTTGACGAAGCCGTGGTGGCGGTCGACCTCCTCGACGATCACCGCGAAGAACCGGTTCAGCAGGTCGACGACCTCGGTCGCGCGGCGGGCCGTCACCAACTGCGTCGAGCCGATGATGTCCACGAAGATCACCGCGACATGGCGTTCCGCGCCACCGAGCTCCAGACGCTCTTTCTCCGCAGCCGCGGCAACGTCGCGACCGACATGACGGCCGAACAGATCGCGTACCCGCTCGCGTTCCTTCAGCCCGTCGACCATCGAGTTGAACCCCCGCTGCAACTCGCCGAGCTCGGTGCCGTCGAACACCACCAGGTTGCAGTTCAGATCTCCCTGCTCCACGCGCTGTAGTGCCGAGCGCACCACGCGCACGGGGGTCGCCGTCAGCCACGACAACAGCAACATCAGGATCAATCCGAAGGCCAGTGCCACCACCGCGATGATCATCACGGCGACCGCGAACTGGGTTGCGGTGAGATTTTGCAGCGACAGCGCGAACACCGCGAGAAGAAGGATGCCCAGCACCGGCACGCCGGAGCTGAGCAACCAGACGGTCATGGTTCGGCCCATGACTCCGTGTGCCAATCGGCGCGGCGGGCGGCCCGCTTCGAGCGCCTGAGCGGCGACCGGGCGCAGTGCGAACTCGGTGATGAGGTAGCAGGCGGTCGCCACGACGATGCCGGGAAAGCCGACTGCGAGCAGGAAGCGAGGGATGAACGCGGAGTCCTGCAGGCCGTACAACAATGTCAGCAGTGCCGTGCCGAGGCCCCACAGCAGCAGCAGCCTCTTCGCCACATGCCACGGAGCGAGGAAGACATTGTGCTGATCGGCTCGGGTGGGGGCGCGTTCTGCGATGGCCCATCGCAGCGAATTGACGGTGCGAGAGGTGATCCACCAGGTGCCCACCACCAGGGCAAAGATCATGTAGGCGGGAGCGACGCCCCAGGTCAGCCATGCCGGCGCGTCGGTGAAGACGCTCGGCACCGGAATGGCGACCGCGTTCAGCAGCAACGACACGGCGATGCCGAGCACGTTGGTGAACAGGATGAGGACGGTGAGGATGATTTGAATGCGGATGCGTCGGCGGGTTTGGCTCTCCGACGGCTTGCCGAGCAGGAAAGAGCCGAATTCGGGGGTGTCCGGTAGCCGCCCGCTCTGCCGCGTCACCTTCTCGAGGACAAGACCGAGTCGCTGAGGGACGCTCTTCTTGGCGGTCATTGTGGCTAGAGCCTAATTCGCCGAACCGGCGCCTAAGGTGGTCGGGTGCGTCTCGTGATCGCCCAATGCACTGTCGACTACGTCGGACGTCTGACCGCACATCTGCCTTCGGCGCGGCGACTGCTGCTGGTCAAGGCGGACGGTTCGGTGAGCGTGCACGCCGACGACCGCGCCTACAAACCGTTGAACTGGATGAGTCCGCCGTGCCGGCTCACCGAGGACAGCACCGGGCCTGTCCCCGTCTGGGTGGTCGAGAACAAGGCCGGTGAACAGCTGCGGATCACCGTCGAGGAAATCGAACACGACTCCAGCCACGAGCTCGGCGTCGATCCGGGTCTGGTGAAGGACGGCGTCGAAGCGCATCTTCAGGAGTTGTTGGCCGAGCATGTCGAGCTGCTGGGCGCGGGGTACACGCTGGTGCGACGCGAGTACATGACCGCGATCGGCCCCGTGGACCTGCTGTGCCGCGACGGGAACGGCGGATCGGTCGCCGTGGAGATCAAGCGCCGCGGCGAGATCGACGGCGTCGAGCAGCTCACCCGCTACCTCGAGCTGCTCAACCGCGACAGCCTGCTGGCCCCGGTGACGGGCGTCTTCGCGGCCCAGCAGATCAAGCCGCAGGCCCGCACGCTGGCCACCGACCGCGGCATCCGCTGTGTGACGTTGGACTACGACAAGATGCGCGGCATGGACAGCGACGAGTTCCGGCTGTTCTGATGGCTCGCAAGCGCCGCCCGCAGCGTCCGCCGCCCCTGCCTGCGCCGCGACGCCTGGAAACCGGACCGGACGGTTACGAGTACGAGGTCCGGCCGATCGCGGCGGCGCGTGCCGTCAAGACATACCGCTGTCCCGGCTGTGACCACGAGATCCGGCCCGGGACAGCACATTTGGTGGTGTTCCCCGCCGATATGGGGGAGCGGTCCGTCGACGACCGTAGACACTGGCACACGGCGTGCTGGACGCACCGGGCCACGCGTAGCCCGACCCGCAAATGGTCCTAGTGGTCCTGCCCGTCGGCGGCCGGCTCTACGAGCTCGATGAGGACGCCGCCGGAATCCTTCGGGTGGATGAAGTTGATCCGCGAGTTCGCGGTGCCGCTCCGCGGCGCGTCGTACAGCAGCCGCACGCCCTCGTCGCGCAGACGCTCGCTGAGCGCGTCGATGTCGCTGGTGCGGTACGCCAACTGCTGAAGACCGGGACCGCGCTTGTCGATGAACTTCGCGATTGTCGAGGTCTCGTCCAGCGGGGCCATCAGCTGGACCTGAGCGCTACCGACCGGAGCGCCACGCACCGAGAGCATGGCCTCGCGCACGCCTTGATCCTCGTTGACCTCCTCGTGCAGCACGATCATCCCGAGGTGGTCGTGGTACCACTTGATCGCGACGTCCAGATCCGGCACCGCGATCCCCACGTGATCGATCGCCGTCACGAGTGCGCTCGCGAGCGCTGGACGTGCGTCTACGTGTTCAGTGGTCATAACGTAACGGTAACCTTGAGACAGATGTTTGCGGAATGTGTCATGGACCACATATCGATATACCCAGTTTCCGGAGGTAGTAAATGACGACATCGGTGATCGTTGCTGGAGCGCGCACTCCGGTCGGCAAGCTGATGGGCTCGCTGAAGGACTTCTCGGGCAGCGATCTCGGGGCCGTCGCGATCAAGGGCGCCCTGGAGAAGGCCAATGTTCCCGCCTCAGCGGTCGAGTACGTGATCATGGGCCAGGTCCTCACCGCCGGCGCCGGGCAGATGCCCGCCAGGCAGGCCGCGGTGGCCGCCGGAATTGGCTGGTACGTGCCCGCACTGACCATCAACAAGATGTGCCTGTCGGGAATCGACGCCATCGCTCTCGCCGACCAACTGATCCGCGCCGGCGAGTTCGATGTCGTCGTCGCCGGCGGGCAGGAGTCGATGACCCAGGCACCGCACCTGCTGATGAACAGCCGGTCGGGCTACAAGTACGGCGATGTCACCGTGCTCGACCACATGGCCTACGACGGCCTGCACGACGTGTTCACCGATCAGCCGATGGGCGCGCTCACCGAACAGCGCAACGAGGTCGATCAGTTCAGCCGTGCCGAACAGGACGAGTTCGCCGCCCGGTCGCACCAGAAGGCCGCCGCGGCCTGGAAAGACGGCGTCTACGCCGATGAGGTGGTGCCGGTGCAGATCCCGCAGCGCAAGGGCGATCCGCTGGAGTTCAACGAGGACGAAGGCATCCGCGCCAACACCACCGCCGAGTCGCTCTCCGGTCTCAAACCGGCATTCCGCAAGGACGGCACCATCACCGCCGGGTCGGCATCTCAGATTTCCGACGGCGCCTGCGCGGTGGTCGTGATGAACAAGGCCAAGGCCGAGGAACTGGGGCTGAGCTGGTTGGCGGAGATCGGCGCCCACGGCGTGGTCGCCGGCCCGGACTCCACCCTGCAGTCGCAGCCGGCCAACGCCATCAGGAAAGCCGTTGCCCGCGAGGGGATTTCGCTCGACCAGCTGGACGTGATCGAGATCAACGAGGCGTTCTCCGCGGTCGCGTTGGCCTCGACGAAGGAGCTGGGGGTCGACCCGGAGAAGGTCAACGTCAATGGCGGTGCGATCGCGATCGGGCATCCGATCGGCATGTCGGGCGCCCGGATCACGCTGCACGCCGCCCTCGAGCTGGCCCGGCGCGGGTCCGGCTACGCCGTGGCCGCGCTGTGTGGCGCGGGCGGCCAGGGCGACGCGCTGATCCTGCGCGCGCCGTAGCCTCTACGACGGCGTGTAGTAAACATTCCGGTTTTCGTGCACAATAGCGGCCATGACTGGCGCTTTCGATCTTCGGTCCGTTGCCGGATGGTTCCGGCTCGTCGCCTTGCTGGAGGCGTTGAGCTGGGTTGGTCTGCTGACCGGCATGTACTTCAAGTACGTCGGCACGCCGCGCACCGAGGTCGGCGTGCAGGTGTTCGGCATGGCGCACGGGCTGATCTTCGTCGGCTTCGTCGCGGTGGGCCTGCTGGCCGGGATCACCGTCAAGTGGGCGCCCGGCACGTGGTTGCTGGCGATACTGGCGAGCATCGTGCCCCTGGCGAGTGTGATCTTCGTCATCTGGGCGGATCGCACCGGTCGGATGGGCGTCGTGCCCGCTGCCGCGAGCATGTCGCAACCGGGGCGGTCGATCCCGGAAACGACGTGACAAACTTGAACGCGTGAGTCGTCCACGCCCTTCCATCGCGGCCTCCATGGCCGGTGCGGTTGATCTGTCCGCCCTCAAGCAGCGGCCCTCGACGAACGACGGTGGCTCGTCGGCGCCGGCCGGTGGAGTGGAGATCACCGAAGCCAATCTCGAAGATGAGGTGCTGGTCCGGTCGAGCCAGGTTCCGGTCGTCGTCCTGCTTTGGTCACCGCGCAGCGATGCCAGTGTCCAACTGGGTGATTCGCTTGCCGAACTGGCCACCGCCGACGGTGGCAAGTGGTCGCTGGCGACCGTCAACGTCGACGTCGTACCGAGGGTGGCGCAGATGTTCGGGGTGCAGGCGATCCCGACGGTGGTCGCACTGGCCGCTGGACAACCGCTGTCCAGCTTCCAGGGCATGCAGCCGCCAGAACAGCTGCGCCGGTGGATCGACTCGCTGTTGAACGCCGTCGCGGGCAAGCTGCCCGGCAGCGGTGAGCCGGGGGAAGCCGAGGAGGTCGACCCCGCGGTCGCGCAAGCCCGGGCGTCTCTGGACGCCGGTGACTTCGACGCCGCGCGCACGGCGTATCAGGCGATTCTGGACGGCAATCCCAATCACGCCGAGGCCAAGGGCGCCGTGCGTCAGATCGACTTCCTGCAGCGCGCGAGTTCCCGGGACCCCGGTGTGATCGCCGCCGCCGACGCGGCACCCGACGACATCGATGCGGCGTTCGCCGCGGCCGACGTCGAGGTGCTGCAACAGAACGTCGCAGCCGCCTTCGACCGGCTCATCGGCCTGGTCAAGCGGACCTCCGGCGACGACCGCACCACGGTGCGCACGCGGTTGATCGAGCTGTTCGACCTGTTCGACCCGGCCGACCCCGAGGTCATCGCCGGCCGCCGCAAGCTGGCCAACGCGCTGTACTGACTCGCGGAGTGCGCCGAGACTGCGGGGAGATCGCGATTTCGGCTGAATCCGCGATCTGTGAGCAGTTTCGGGGTCAGAACTAGGCGGGTTCGTATTCGAACCACAGGGCCGCGAGCGGGGGTAGCACCATGACGGCCGACGCGGGCCGGCCGTGCCAGGGCTCGTCGGTCGCCTCGACGGCACCGTAGTTACCGATGCCCGACCCGTTGTAGATGTCGGCGTCGGTGTTGAGCACTTCGCGCCAGGTGCCGGCGTACGGCAGGCCGAGCCGGTAGCGGGTGTGTTCGGTGCCGGCGAAGTTGAACACACACGCCAGCACGGAGCCGTCGTCGCCGTAGCGCAAGAAGCTCAGCACGTTGTTGGCCGAGTCGTTGGCGTCGATCCAGGAGTAGCCCTCCGGTCGGGTGTCCTGCGCCCACAGGGCCCGTCGGCTGCGGTAGATGCCGTTGATGTCCTGCACCATGCGTTGGATGCCGGTCGAGAACCCGTTCTCGTCGAGCTGGTACCAGTCCACGCCGCGTTCCTCGGACCATTCGGCGCGTTGGCCGAACTCCTGGCCCATGAACAACAGCTGCTTGCCCGGATGCGCCCACTGATAGGCCAACAGGCTGCGCAACCCGGCCGCCTTGTTGTGGTCGTTGCCCGGCATCCGGCCCCACAACGTGCCCTTGCCGTGCACCACCTCGTCGTGGCTGATCGGCAGCACATAGTTCTCGCTGAACGCATAGAGCATCGAGAACGTGATCTCGTGGTGGTGGTAGCTGCGGTGGATCGGATCGCGCTTGATGAACTCCAGGGTGTCGTTCATCCAGCCCATATTCCACTTCATCGAAAACCCCAGGCCGCCAAGGTTGGTCGGTCTGGTGACGCCGGGCCATGAGGTGGACTCCTCGGCAATCGTCACGATTCCGGGCGCGGCCTTGTGCACGGTCGCGTTCATCTCCTGAAGGAACTGCACGGCTTCGAGGTTCTCGCGGCCGCCGTATATGTTCGGCGTCCACCCGCCCTCGGGCCGCGAGTAGTCCAGGTAGAGCATCGAGGCGACCGCGTCGACCCGCAGCCCGTCGATGTGGAATTCCTGCAACCAGTACAGCGCGTTGGCCACCAGGAAGTTGCGTACCTCGCTGCGGCCGAAGTCGAATACGTAGGTGCCCCAGTCCAACTGCTCGCCGCGGCGCGGATCGGAGTGCTCGTAGAGGGCGGTGCCGTCGAAGCGGCCGAGAGCCCAGGCGTCCTTGGGGAAGTGGGCCGGCACCCAGTCCATGATCACACCGATGCCGGCCTGGTGCAGCGTGTCGACGAGGTGGCGGAACTCGTCGGGCGTACCCAGCCGGGACGTCGGCGCATAATACGACGTCACCTGGTAGCCCCAGGAACCGCCGAAGGGATGCTCGGCGACCGGCATCAATTCGACGTGGGTGAACCCGTTCTCCACGACGTACTGGGTGAGCTGCGCAGCGAGGTCGCGATAGTTCAGGCCGGGCCGCCATGACATCAGATGCACTTCGAGGGTGCTCATCGGCTCGAACACCGGGTTCTGGTTGGTGCGCTTGGCCATCCAGTCCTGGTCCTGCCAGGTGTATTCGCTCAGGGTCACCTTCGACGCCGTCTTCGGCGGCACCTCGGTGGCGAAGGCCATCGGGTCGGCGCGGTCGCTGACCGACCCGTCGGCACCGTGGATGCGGAACTTGTACAGCCCGTCGATATGGAAACCCGGCCAGAACACCTCCCACACACCGGTCGAGCCGAGCACGCGCAGCTGTGCTTCGTTGCCGTCCCAGTGGTTGAACTCGCCGATCAGGGTGACGCCCTTGGCATTCGGCGCCCACACCGCGAACGAGACACCGTCAACGACACCGTCGGGCGTGCTGTAGCGGCGGGGATGCGCGCCGAGGATCTCCCACAGCCGCTCGTGGCGGCCCTCGGCGAACAGGTGCAGATCCATCTCCCCGAGCGTGGGCAGAAACCGGTAGGCGTCGGCCACCGTGTGTACCTGGGTCGAGCCGCTGCCGGCGGGGTAGTGCACCTCGAGCCGGTAGTCGGCCAGTCCGGTGAACGGCAGCGCCACCGCGAACAATCCGGATTCGATGTGCTGGAACACATACCGCTCAGCACCGACGAGCGCCACGACCTCCACCGCATGCGGGCGGTAGGCCCGGATCACGGTGTGGTCGTCGTACTCATGGGCGCCCAGCACCGAGTGCGGGTCGTGGTGTTCACCGGCAAGCAACCGGTTCAGGTCGGCGGTGTGCGGCCGCAGATGTGGGCTGCTCGCCTGTTTGGTCTGCGTCATGTCGTCACTCCCTACGCAGTAGGTTGAGTCGTTGGTCGGTGGGCACCTGCGGCATGTTCAAGATGTGCGCTACCGCACGTACCGGGTCGAGGCGCACGTAATTCGCCTGCCCCCATTGATATTCGTCGCCGGTGACCTCGTCGCGCACCCAGAAGCGGTCGTAGGGCTCCATCCCGAGCGCGGGCATGTCGAGCCACAGCGTGGCCTCCTCGGGCCCGAACGGGTTGAGGGTGACCACCACCAGCACCTGGTCGCCGGTCGCCGGATCGAACTTGCTGTAGGCCAGTAGCGCGTCGTTGTCGACGTGATGGAACGTGATGGTGCGCAACTGGTGCAGCGCAGGATGCAGCCTGCGAATCTCGTTGAGCCGAGCGATGAACGGTTCCAGTGATTCGCCGTCGGCCAGTGCGGCGTCGAAGTCGCGGGCGCGCAGTTCATACTTCTCGGAGTTGAGGTACTCCTCGCTGCCCTCTCGTACCGGGCGGTGTTCGTAGAGTTCGTAGCCCGAGTACACGCCCCACGCCGAACTCATCGTCGATGCCAACACGGCGCGGATCGCGAACATGCCGGGACCGCCGCGCTGGAGGCTCTCGTGCAGGATGTCGGGCGTGTTCACGAACAGGTTCGGGCACGCATAGTCGGCGTGTTCGGCGATCTGCTCGCCGAACTCGATGAGCTCCCACTTCGCCGTGCGCCAGGTGAAGTACGAATACGACTGCGTGAAGCCGAGTTTGGCCAACCCGTACAGGCGCGCCGGGCGGGTGAACGCCTCGGAGAGGAACACCACGTCCGAGTGCTCGTTCTTCACCTTCCCGATCAGCCATGCCCAGAAGTTCGGCGGTTTGGTGTGCGGGTTGTCTACCCGGAAAACCTTGACGCCGTGCGAGATCCAGTGCCGAACCACCCGCAGCACCTCCTCATAGAGGCCGGCCGGGTCGTCGTCGAAGTTCAGCGGATAGATGTCTTGGTACTTCTTCGGCGGGTTCTCCGCATAGGCGATGGTGCCGTCGGGCAGCACGGTGAACCATTCCGGATGGGCCTTGGCCCACGGGTGGTCGGGAGCGCATTGCAACGCGAGGTCGAGCGCCACCTCCATGCCTTCGTCGCGAGCCGCGGCGACGAAGTCGTCGAAGTCGGCGACGGTGCCCAGCTCCGGATGGACAGCGTCGTGACCGCCCTCGTCGCTGCCGATCGCCCAGGGTGAGCCGACGTCGTTGGGCGCGGCGGTCACGCTGTTGTTGCGGCCCTTGCGGTGAACCTTGCCGATCGGGTGGATCGGCGGCAGGTAGACCACGTCGAAGCCCATCCGCGCGATGCGGGGCAGCGCCTTGGTGGCGGTCGCAAAGGTGCCGTGGATCGGGTTGCCCTTGCGGTCCCAGCCGCCGGTGGAGCGGGGAAAGAACTCGTACCACGCGCTGAACCGTGCTTCCGGGCGGTCCACCCAGATCCCGTACTGCTCGCCGCGGGTGAGTAACTCGCGCAACGGATATTCGTCCAGCAGCGCGGTGACCTCCGGTGCCAGCGCTGCGCCGGCGCGGCTGAACGGGTCGCCGGGTTGTCGCAGCTGCGCCGCCGCGTCGATGAGCGGATAGCGGTGCTGACGCGGCACCCCGGTCGAGGCGCGTTCCAGCAGTCGCGCGCCGATCAGCAGATCGTTGGACAGTTCCGACTCACTTTGACCCGCATCGAGCTTGGCGGTCACGTTCTTGCGCCAGGTGGCCACCGGATCGCCCCAGCCGTCGACCCGGAAGGTCCACAGCCCGGTGCAGTCCGGGGTGAACGCACCGTGGAATACGTCGGGCGTTCTGCCCACCGACATCGGCAGGTGCTTGGGCCTCTTGCGCGGTGTGGCGCCGAGGACCGCCTCGATGGGCACCGCCTCGGTGGACTGTGCCAGCCCGGGAGGGTCGTCGGCGAGCTGAGGGTATGCCGAGCCGTGGTAGCGCACCACCAGTGTGGCCGCCACCGCGTCGTGGCCTTCTCGCCAGACCGTCGCAGCGATCGGGATGATCTCGCCGACGACCGCCTTGGCCGGATAGCGTCCACCGGAGACAACAGGCTGGACGTCATCGATCTCGATACGACCGGCCACCTACCAACTCCTCACACCCACGCGGCCCGGTGGGGCCGCTGTGTCGTCTGGTCAACTCACAGTCAACTTCAATAAGCCTCGTCGCGCCCTATACCCACGCTAGTGCGCAGCCCAACCCAAAGCGGACCAAGCAGTCGGAACGCCAGGCCTGCGGGACGCCGGATTGTCAGTAAGGTTGTGTCGCGTGATAGCCCGATGAAAGCGCTGAGAAGGTTCACCGTCCGCGCACATCTGCCCGACCGGCTGGCCGCGCTGGAACGGCTTTCGATCAACCTGCGCTGGTCCTGGGATCGGCCGACGCAGGATCTGTTCGAGTCGATGGATCCCGAGCTGTGGAAGCAGGTGGGCTGCGATCCGGTGGGCCTGTTGGGCCAGATCAGCCCCGGGCGACTGGACGAACTGGCGGTCGACGAGGCGTTCCTGAACCGCCTCGACGGGTTGGCCGCCGATCTCGACGACTACCTGAGCCGGCCGCTCTGGTACCAGCAGGCGATCGAAGACGGCGCGCAACTGCCCAACGGCATCGCGTACTTCTCGATGGAGTTCGGGGTGGCCGAGTCGCTACCGAACTATTCGGGCGGACTCGGCATCCTCGCGGGCGACCACCTGAAGGCGGCATCCGATCTCGGCCTACCGCTAATCGCGGTCGGACTGCTGTACCGGTCGGGCTATTTCCGGCAGTCGCTGACCGCCGACGGCTGGCAGCACGAGAGCTATCCGGCCCTGGATCCGCAGGGCCTTCCGCTTCGCCTGCTCACCGACCGGGACGGCCGACCGGTCCTGCTCTCTGTGGCGATGCCGAGCGAAAACCGCTATGACAACCAACTGCGGGCCCGGGTATGGATCGCACAGGTGGGTCGAATTCCCTTGCTGCTGTTGGATTCCGACGTTCCTGAGAACGACCACGACCTGCGCGGCGTGACTGACCGACTCTACGGCGGCGACCAGGAGCACCGGATCAAGCAAGAGATCCTGGCCGGCATCGGCGGGGTCCGGGCGATCCGGGCGTTCATCGAGTTGGAGGGTAGGCCCTCGCCGGAGGTGTTCCACATGAACGAGGGACACGCGGGCTTCCTCGGTGTCGAGCGAATCCGTGAACTCATCGACGCCGGGCTCGACTTCGACACCGCGCTGACGGTGGTGCGCTCGTCGACGGTGTTCACCACGCACACTCCGGTGCCCGCGGGCATCGACCGGTTCCCGGTCGAGATGGTCCGCCGCTACTTCGGTGGGTCTTCCGATGGACCTTCGGGCGCGATGTCACGGCTGCTGCCCGGTGTCCCGCTCGACCGCATCGTCGCGTTCGGCGAAGAGGACGACCCGGACAAGTTCAACATGGCGCACATGGGGCTGCGCCTGGCGCAGCGCGCCAACGGTGTCTCGCTGTTGCACGGCAACGTCAGCCGGCACATGTTCAACGAGCTGTGGCCCGGCTTCGACCCCGACGAGGTGCCGATCGGATCCATCACCAACGGTGTGCACGCTCCGACGTGGGCGGCGCCGCAATGGCTGGAACTCGCCACCGAGCTGCTCGACAGCGAGGATCTGAGCCGCGCGCGAGAACCCGCGGTGTGGGAGCGGCTGCAGCAGGTCGACACCGGTCATCTGTGGTGGATCCGGTCGCAGCTGCGCGAGCAACTCGTCCAGGACGTGCGCGCGAGACTACGCCGCTCCTTTCTGGAACGAGGGGCGGCGGAGGCCGAATTGGGTTGGATCGCAAACGCATTCGACCCCGGCGTGCTGACGATCGGCTTCGCCCGTCGGGTCCCGACCTACAAACGCCTGACGCTGATGCTGCGTGACCCCGAGCGGTTGGAGCGACTGCTGCTCAACGAGGAGCGGCCCGTCCAACTGATTGTCGCGGGCAAGTCCCATCCCGCCGACGACGGGGGCAAGGCGCTGATCCAGCAGGTGGTGAAGTTCGCCGACCGGCCCGAGGTGCGGCACCGGATCGCATTCCTGCCCGACTACGACATGTCGATGGCGCGCCAGCTGTACTGGGGCTGCGATGTGTGGCTGAACAACCCGCTGCGGCCGCTGGAGGCCTGCGGCACGTCCGGCATGAAAAGTGCGCTCAACGGCGGGCTGAACCTGTCGATCCGCGATGGGTGGTGGGACGAGTGGTACGACGGCGAGAACGGCTGGGAGATCCCGACGGCCGACGGCCTCGCCGACGAGAACCGGCGCGACGACCTCGAGGCGGCCGCACTGTACGACCTGCTCGAGACCTCGGTGGCGCCGAAGTTCTACGACCGTGACGAGCGCGGCATCCCCACCCGGTGGGTGGAGATGGTGCGGCACACGCTGATCGTGCTCGGGCCGAAGCTGCTGGCATCGCGGATGGTCCGCGACTACACCGAGAAGTACTACGCGCCCGCGGCCCAGTCGCTGCGCAGAACCGTCGAACCCGGTGCGGACGGTGAGCCGTTCGGCGCCGCGCGGGAGCTGGCCGGCTTCCGGCTGCGCGCGCAGGAATCGTGGCCGAAGATCCAGATCACCGACGTCGACAGCTACGGCTTGCCCGACACCCCGCTGCTGGGCTCGGAGCTCACGCTGACCGCCAAGGTCCATCTGGCGGGCCTGCGGCCCGACGAGGTCGTGGTGCAGGCCGTCCTCGGCCGCGTCGACGCCGGCGACCAGCTCGTCGACCCGGTGACGGTACCGATGGCGCACACCGCAACCGCCGACGGCGGCAACGAGGTGTTCTCCGCGACGGCGCCGCTGCCCGTCGCCGGTCCCGTCGGTTACACCGTGCGGGTGTTGCCGCACCACCCGCTGCTGGCCGGCGACAACGAACTCGGCCTCGTCACCCTCGCGTGACGGCGCCACGACGAGCGGACGCGCTCGAGGTCGCCGTCGACGGCGGACCCTACGCGCTCGCCGCGGGCCCGGACGGGGCGCTGTGGGTGACGCTGGTGCACGCCGGCGCTATCGCGCGGGTGACCGACGCCGGTGACGTCACCGTCTATCCCGTCGCGCAGGGGTGTCGGCCCACGATCATCGCCGCGGGCCCCGACGGCGCGATGTGGTTCACCCGCTACGGCGACGACCGCATCGGTCGCATCACCATGGCGGGAGAGGTGAGTGCATTCGAGCTGGCCGAGGGCAGCGCCCCCTACGGCATCACGACCGGTCCTGACGGCGGGCTGTGGTTCACGGCGCTGACTTCCGGTGAGATCGGCCGGATTTCGGTCACCGGCGAGATCTCCGCCGGGTACCCGATCGGCGGTGCGCCGTCGATGATCGCCACCGGGCCCGACAACGCGCTGTGGTTCACGCTGAACCAGGCCAGCGCGGTCGGCCGGCTGACGCTCTCCGGTGAGCTCACGGTGCGCGAAACCCCCACGGCCGCATCGGGTCCGGTCGGGATCGCCGCAACACACGACGACGCGGTGTGGTTCACCGAGATCCTCGCCGAGCGGCTGGGGCGCATCCCGCGCGACGATGCCATCCAGGAGATCGCGCTTCCCGGCAAGCCGCACGGCGTGCTCGCCGATCCGGACGACGGGGTGTGGGTGACGCTGTGGGGGTCGAGCCAACTCGCCCGGGTCAGCGGCGACGGGGAGATTGTCACCATCGACCTTCCGCCGGGCAGTGAACCGCACGGGCTGGCGGTCGACGCCAACGGCTGCGTCTGGGTGGCACTGGAAGCGGGTTACGTCTTGCGGATGCCGTCCTGATACGTCCCTGACGTCTTGCTGCCCGGTCCGCCGGAACGATTCTTCGGGCATTTGTCCGCAGCCGGCAGTCCTCGCGGTAGGTTCCGAAGCGTTCCTAACGATCGGGAGGGCGGGCAGTGACGGTTGGGATTGTGCTACGAAGCGGCATCACAGTGATCGCCATCGTGGGTCTGTTGGGCAATCTGGGCGCTGCCGTGGCCGCGGCCAATCCGGAGGTTGAACCCATCGCCGCCGAGGCCGCGCCCCCGCCGGGGGAAGGTGCGGTCGAGTCGACACCGCCGGCGGTGACGGAAGGCCCCGATGGCTGGCGTCTGGAGATGAGTGCCGAGAAGGAGACCCAAGCCCCGATCCCCCCGCTGACGACCGCACTGTCGTCACGTGAATACGTCGTCGGCGGCACTTACAAAGGACGGCTGAGCGGGCCTGGGGGCGGCGAGGAGCCGGAGGGCACCCTCGAGGTCGGCTACGAAATCGGCTGTGGCATCGACATGAGCACCTCCAACGGTGTCTCGTTGACGGGCACCGCCGGCATCAACCCGTCCATCGGACTCCTGGGACTCACCATCGTCGGAGGGGGAGAGGACTTCGGAATTCTGCCCAGCCTGGGCGGCAACGTCGGCGGCGGCATCACCGTCGGCCTCAAACCGGGCCTGGTCAACGTGGTCCCGGTGACGAAGAAGAAGTTCACCGGCGCCGAGCCGTGGGTAATGGTGAGCGGCTTCCGGGTCAAGATCGACGGCTGCGTCGGAGAGTCGTTCATCCGCTCCTATGCGTACCTCACCCACTCGACGGAGCAGTCGGAGGCGATCGTCGCTTGGTACGGCGTGACCAAGAAAATCTGAGCAGAGCCGAGAAGGTCCGCGTCAGTCGAATCGCTTGAAGCAGCGCTCGGTGTCGCCGAGCACCCCGACCCGGAACGCGTCGATGCGGGAGAAGCCCGACGGCACCGACTCGCCGTTGACGTCGCTGGCCACCAGGCCGTTGACGAGGATGCCCGACACCGCTTCGTCGACGTCGCCCGCGGTCAGCGCCACGGTGTTGCCGTCGGGGGTCTGCACACTCTTCGACAACTTGGTGGTGGCGACGCCGGTCAGGCACGCCGTGCGCAGCGCTGCCTCGGCGTCGTCCAGTCCGACGCCGCCGTGCTCGTTCTGGATCGCCTGCATGTAGCGCGACACCAGCACCGAGTAGGCGGTGTTGTCGCCGGTGGCCAGGCCGATCGGATCCTCAACGTCGGGCGGTGCGCCGATCCGCGCCAGCTCATCGAGATCGACGGCGATGGTGTTCGTGGCGGGACAGTAGGACACCGGCGGGCTGGGTCGCGCGTCCGGGCACTCGGCGGGGCCGAAGGTCAGCTCGGGTGGTGCGGCGGGTTCGAACAGGATGTCCATCGCGTCGACGACCGCGCGCACCGATTCCTCGGAGACGGCCCACTCGCCGGTTTCGTTCTCGTCCAAAAGAACCGGCAGATCGCCTCGGCGCTGGCCGATTTCGCGCATATCGATCGCTGCGCAGGCCGCCGCGCCGTCGGTGAATCCGAACTGGAAGGCCGAAACACGTTCGAACGCCGAGCCGTGTTCGTCGACGCCCGCTTCGGGGTCGTTCTCGCTCAACAGCGGATCGCGGAACGCGACGACGGCCGCCAGCACGTTGTTGAGCCCGTCACCGGTCGACAGTGTGAAGCGCGTCGACTCGTCCTCGGCGACCCAGCGCATGTACGCCCCGGCAAGGCAGTCGGCTTGTTGTTCGGAGACCAGCGTCGGGGTGTCCTCGCCGACCAGGCCCGCCTGCTTCTGCACTGAGTGGCCGTACTCGTGGGCGAGCACCATCGTGACGCCCATGTCGCCGTACGCCTGTCGCAGGCCCGGCAGAAGCTCACCGCGATCCCAGCCGATCGTGTTGTCGGTCTGGCAGAAGCCGGCATTGACCAATCCGTAGGTGTCGGTGTCGCAGAACCCGGTCTCGTCGAATCCGTTGGCGTCCCAGGAGTACACCTGGTCGACCGGCTTGAACCTGCCGTCGAAGGCGTCGCCGTAGGCACCTTCCCAGAACTCTTCGATGTCGCTGATCGCTTGGCGGGCGAGTTCGTCGATATCGCTTCCGTCGGTGCCGCGCACCTCACGCACGGGGTCCTGCGCGTCGGGCCGCAGACCGGTGGGGCCGTCCGTCGCCGGCATCCCGGCGACGCGGAACGGATCGGCGAACACCGAGACCGGTTGGCCGTGCAGCATGCTGGTGCACGCGGTCGCCAGCGAAGCCGCGCCCACCGCGATCGCGACGGCGATCCGGTGTCGTCGACTCATGGACGCCGCCTTTCGGATCGACTGGCGGCCACGCGGCGCGCACTGAACCGTTGCCAGGATAGAAAACAATCAAACGGTGCGGAGACGTTCGAGCGCCTGGCGCACGCGGGTGGAGTCGGTGGTGGCCCAGAACGGCGGTAGCGACGCCCGCAGGTAGCCGCCGTAGCGGGCGGTGGCCATCCGGGAGTCCAGCACGGCGACGACGCCGCGGTCGTCGACGGTGCGCAGCAACCTGCCCGCGCCCTGCGCCAGCAGCAACGCCGCGTGGCTGGCGGCCACGGCCATGAAGCCGTTGCCGCCGCGTGCGGCCACCGCCCGCTGTCGGGCGGTGAGCAGTGGGTCGTCGGGGCGCGGGAACGGAATCCGGTCGATCAGCACCAGCGACAGGGATGGGCCGGGCACGTCGACGCCCTGCCACAGCGAAAGCGTGCCGAACAACGAACTCTCGGGATCGTCGGCGAACCGTTTGACCAGTGCCGACGTGGTGTCCTCGCCCTGGCACAGCACCGGGGTGTCCAGGCGTTCGCGCATGATCTCGGCCGCGGCTTTGGCCGCCCGCATCGAGGAGAACAAGCCCAGCGTGCGGCCGCCCGCGGCGGTGATCAGCGCCGCGATCTCGTCGAGTTGTTCAGCCGACCCGGTGCCGTCGCGCCCGGGCGGGGGCAGATGCGCAGCGACGTAGAGGATGCCCGACTTCGCATGCTCGAACGGGGACCCGACGTCGATACCCTGCCATCTAGTGTCTTCGGCCGTCAGTCCCCATGCGGCCGCCATCGCGTCGAACGTGCCGCCGATGGTCAGCGTCGCCGACGTCAGCACCGTCGTCGAATGCTCAAAGAGCCTGGTGCGCAACAACCCTGACACCGCCAGCGGCGCCACCCGCAGGATCGTGCGCACCGTTCCCCGCGTCTCTTCGCGTTCGATCCACACCACGTCCGTGCGGTCTGCGAGGGCGGGCCCGAACGAATCGAGGATGCGCGAGGCGGTGTCGCCGATATCCGTCAACGCGGTGACGGCCTCGGCGCGCGCGGACGCCGCCTTGGGGTCACTCGGCGCGGTGTCGATCGCCGACCGGACCCGGTGCGCGGCGTCGCGCACCGCGGTCAGATAGGTCGCCAGTTCGTCGTCGAGCACATCGATGCGGCCCGGTTCGGTGTCGTGGATCGCCGACGACAGCGTCGCGGTCGCGGCCTCCAGCCGGTGTGCCAGTTCCTCGTCGACCAGGCGCGCGGCGCGGCGGTGGGCGGCGCCGAGCGACGTGGCCGACAACTCGCCGGTGGCCACCGAGGTCACCCGGTCGACCAACTCGTGCGCCTCGTCGACGACCAGCAGGTGGTGTTCGGGCAGTACCGCGGCATCGGAGATCGCGTCGATCGCCAGCAGTGCGTGGTTGGTGACGACGACATCCGCTCGGCCGGCTTTCTCCCGCGCCTTCTCCGCGAAGCAGTCGGTTCCGAACGGGCACCGTGCCACGCCGATGCACTCGCGCGCCGACACGCTGACCTGCGACCAGGACCGGTCCGGCACTCCGGGGGTCAACTCGTCGCGGTCACCGGTGTCGGTGTCCGACGACCAGGCGACGAGCCGCTGCACGTCGCGACCTAGCGCGCTGGCCGCGACCGGTTCGAACAACTCCTCCTGCGGGCGCTCCTCCGATTCCGCAGCCCCGTTGTGAATCTTGTTCAGGCACAGATAGTTTCCACGGCCTTTCAACAGCGCGAACTCGGGCGTGCGGGGCAGCGCGCCGGTCAGCGACTCGGCCAGTCGCGGCAGGTCACGGTCGACAAGTTGGCGTTGCAGCGCGATGGTGGCCGTGGACACCACGACGGGTTCGTCGGTCTCGACGGCGCGCGCGATTGCAGGAACCAGGTAGGCCAGCGACTTACCGGTGCCCGTTCCGGCCTGCACCGCGAGATGCTCACCGGTGTCGAACGCGCGCGCAACGGCCCGGGTCATCTCGATCTGGCCGGCGCGCTCGCGACCGCCCAGCGCGGTGACCGCCGTGGCCAGGAGTTCGGTGATGTCCGACGTGGCTGCTCCTTACGCGCCGGGAGGGATCAACCGGGTCGGGATCGCCGGCTCGCCGCGGGAGAGCTTCAGCCCGTCCCACGGCAGGCTCGTCAAACCGTCGGCGACCCGCTGACGGGCCGCGTCGAAGGACAGCTCGTCGACCGGTTCACCGCGCTGGATCAGCGGAACCGTCAACGCTCGCGCGGTGAGGCCGTCGTGGTCCGAGGGCGCGCGGCCGTCGGGGTACACGACTTCCTCGACGATCGTGCCGGTCGGCTTGGCAAGCCGCAGCGCCTGCTTGCGACCTCCGTGAGACTGCTTGTGGCTGCTGCGCTTTTCCACCGGGATGCCATCCACCTCGGCCAGCTTGTAGACCATGCCGGCGGTCGGGGCGCCGGAGCCGGTGACGAGAGAAGTGCCCACGCCGTAGGTGTCGACCGGTTCGGCGCGCAACGAGGCGATCGAGAACTCGTCGAGGTCGCCGGACACCACTATCTGGGTTCCGGTGGCGCCGAGGCTGTCGAGTTGAGCGCGGACCTGGCGTGCGAGCACCCCGAGGTCGCCGGAGTCGATGCGCACCGCCCCGAGCCCGGGACCGGCGACCTCGACGGCCGTCGCCACCCCCGCGGTGATGTCGTAGGTGTCGACGAGCAGCGTGGTGCCCACGCCCAGCGCGTCGACCTGCGCCCGGAACGCCGCCCGCTCGTCGGGACCGTCGTGGGTGGTGTGCAGCAGCGTGAAGGCGTGCGCGCTGGTGCCCAGCGCCGGGACCCCGTAATCGAGTTGCGCCTGCAGATTCGACGACCCGGCGAAGCCGGCCAGGTACGCGGCGCGGGCGGCGGCGACGGCGGCCCGTTCGTGTGTGCGCCGCGAACCCATCTCGATCAGCGGTCGGCCTTGGGCCGCGCTGACCATGCGGGCGGCGGCCGACGCGATCGCGGTGTCGTGGTTGAAGATCGACAGCGCCAGCGTCTCCAGTACGACACATTCGCCGAAGGTGCCGTGCACCGAGAGCACGGGCGAACCCGGGAAGTACAGCTCACCTTCGGCGTAGCCGTCGACATCGCCGCGGAATCGATAGTCGGCGAGATAGGCAAGCGTCTGTGAGTCGAGGAAGTCGAGGGCAGACAGCGTCGCATCGTCGAATCTGAAGTGCGCCAAAGCATCCACGAATCGGGCGGTGCCGGCGACCACGCCGTAGCGACGCCCTTCGGGGAGGCGGCGCGCGAAGAGTTCGAAGCTGGTTCGCCGGTGTGCGGTGCCGTCACGCAGCGCGGCCGCGAGCATCGTCAGCTCGTATTTGTCGGTGAGCAGGGCCGGGGATGCGGCGGTCACACCGCCACCGTAGTAGCTCGAAGCGACGGTTCTGCGTTGGCTATCCTGAACCACATGGTTACGCCGGCGAAGGCTCGACCGAAAACTCGCAAGGAGCGGGACGTCAAGTCCGTCGCGGAGGAAGACGCGGCCACCGACAGTCCGTGGGTGACCATCGTGTGGGACGACCCGGTGAACCTGATGACGTACGTGACTTATGTCTTCCAGAAGCTGTTCGGCTACCCCGAGCCGCACGCGACCAAGCTGATGCTGCAGGTGCACAACGAGGGCAAGGCGGTGGTTTCGGCGGGCAGTCGCGAGTCGATGGAGGTCGACGTGTCCAAGCTGCACGCAGCCGGGTTGTGGGCGACCATGCAGCAGGACCGCTGACAGACACGTGCGTAAGTGGAAGCGGGTGGAGACCGCCGGCGGCGCGCGCTTCCGGTCGGCCGTGGCGCCGCATGAGGCCGCACTGTTGCGGAGCCTCGCCACCTCGCTGATGGGCATGCTCGATGAACGCGAATCCTCCGCGCCCGCAGACGAACTCGAGGCGATCACCGGTATGCGCACCGGCAACTCGACACCGCCCGACGACGACACGATGAAGCGGCTGCTGCCGGACTTCTACCGACCGCAGAGCGAGCACCCGGCCGGCTCCAGCGCGGCCGAGAGCCTCAACAGCGCGCTGCGCAGCCTGCACGAGCCGGCCATCATCGACGCGAAACGCCAAGCCGCGCAGACAGTTCTGGACACCATGCCGCGCGAGGGCGGCAAGTTCGAGTTGTCCGAGGACGACGCGCACGCCTGGGCCGCCACGGTCAACGACATGCGACTGGCGCTGGGCACCATGCTGGGCATCTCGCCGGACGGTCCCGACGACCTGCCGCACGACCATCCGATGGCCGGGCACCTCGACGTCTACCAGTGGCTCACGGTGCTGCAGGAGTATCTGGTGCTCGCGCTGATGGGCAAGTCCCGATGAGCTCGATCACCGACGTCGCCGGTATCCGGGTGGGCCAGCATCATCGACTCGACCCGGATGTGACGTTGGGTTCAGGTTGGGCCAGTGGCACCACCGTCGTGCTGACCCCGCCGGGGACCGTCGGCGCCGTCGACGGCAGGGGCGGGGCGCCCGGCACCCGCGAGACCGACCTGCTCGACCCGATCAACTCCGTGCAGCACGTCGACGCCGTGGTGTTGTCCGGCGGCAGCGCGTACGGCCTGGCCGCCGCGGACGGGGTGATGCACTGGCTCGAGGAGCAGGGCCGCGGCGTCGCGCTGGAGGGCGGCGTCGTGCCGATCGTGCCCGCCGCGGTGGTCTACGACCTGCCGGTCGGAGGCTGGCAGTGCCGGCCGACTGCGGAGTTCGGTTACGCCGCCGCCGAGAGCGCCGGGGCCGAGTTGGCGATCGGCACGGTGGGTGCGGGCACGGGCGCGCGGGTGGGTGTGCTCAAGGGCGGCGTGGGCACGGCCTCGATGACGCTCGACTGCGGCGCGACGGTCGGGGCGTTGGTGGTGGTCAACGCCGCGGGCGACGCGGTCGATCCGGCGACGGGCCTGCCGTGGCTGGCCTACCAAATCGAGGAGTTCGGGTTGGTGCCGCCGCCCGCCGACCAGATCGCCGCCTACGCCGACCGGCATGTCGAGTACAGCCCGCTCAACACCACCATCGCCGTCGTCGCCACCGACGCCGTGCTGAGCCCCGCAGGCTGTCGACGGGTCGCCGTCGCCGCGCATGACGGGTTGGCGCGCACCATCCGGCCGTGCCACACCCCACTGGACGGCGACACGGTGTTCGCGCTGGCCACGGGTGCCGTGGAGGTCCCACCCGACCCGTCGACGCCGGCGTCGATGTCGCCGGAGGTCCCGCTGATCACGCAGGTCGGGGCCGCCGCTGCGGATTGTCTGGCCCGAGCCGTGATGGTGGGGGTGCTGGCCGCGGAGTCGGTGGCCGGAATACCCACGTACCGGGACCTGTTGCCCGGAGCGTTCGAGTAATCGCGAAACAGCATTCCAGCAGGCGTTTACTCGATATTTCGCTGCTGGAATACAGTTTCGGGCAGAAAGGGGTAGTTGTGCTGGTGATTCGGGCCGATTTGGTCGACGCCATGGTCGCCCACGCCCGGGCCGACCATCCCGACGAGGCCTGCGGCGTGATCGCCGGGCCGGAGGGCTCGGACCGTCCGGAGCGCTTCATCGCGATGGTCAATGCCGAGCGTTCGCCGACGTTCTACCGGTTCGACTCCGGTGAACAGCTGAAGGTGTGGCGGGCCTTAGAGGATGCAGGCGAGGCCCCCGTGATCATCTATCACTCGCACACCGCCACCGAGGCGTATCCCAGCCGCACCGACATCGCCTACGCGTCCGAACCGGATGCCCACTACGTGCTGGTGTCGACCCGCGACCCCGAGAAACACGAGGTGCGGAGCTACCGCATCGTCGACGGCGTCGTCACCGAGGAACCCGTCAAAATCGTCGAGCAGTACGAGGAGCAATCATGACTGTGAACGTGTCGATCCCGACCATCCTGCGCCCCCACACCGGCGGCGAGAAGCGCGTCACCGCGAACGGTGACACGTTGGCCGCGGTGATCGGCGATCTGGAGGCCAACTACTCCGGCATCTCGGAACGACTCATGGACAACGGCAAGCTGAACCGGTTCGTCAACATCTATGTCAACGACGAGGACGTGCGGTTCTCCGGCGGGCTGGACACCACGATCGCCGATGGCGACTCGGTCACCATCTTGCCCGCGGTGGCAGGAGGGTCAGTGGGCGTCTGATGACGCGTTACGACTCGCTGCTCGAAGCGTTGGGCAACACGCCGTTGGTGGGCCTGCGCCGAGTCTCGCCGCGCTGGGACGACGAGCCGCACGTGCGGTTGTGGGCCAAGCTCGAGGACCGCAATCCCACCGGCTCCATCAAGGACCGCCCGGCGTTGCGGATGATCGAGGAGGCCGAACGCCAGGGCCTGCTGCAGCCCGGCGCGACGATCCTGGAGCCGACCAGCGGCAACACCGGCATCTCGCTCGCGATGGCCGCGTTGCTCAAGGGCTATCAGATGATCTGCGTGATGCCGGAGAACACGTCGATCGAACGCCGCCAGCTACTGGAACTGTACGGCGCGCGGATCATCTATTCGCCCGCCGAAGGTGGCTCGAACACCGCGGTCGCGCAGGCGAAAGAGCTTGCGCAGCAGAACCCTTCGTGGGTGATGCTCTACCAGTACGGCAACGAGGCCAACTCGCTGTCGCACTACGAGGGCACCGGACCGGAGCTGCTCGCCGACCTGCCCGAGATCACCCACTTCGTCGCGGGCCTCGGCACCACCGGCACCTTGATGGGCACCGGTCGGTATCTGCGCGAGCACAAGCCGGACGTGAAGATCGTCGCCGCCGAACCGCGGTACGGCGAGGGCGTCTACGCGTTGCGCAACATCGACGAGGGGTTCATCCCCGAGTTGTACGACCCGGACGTGCTGACGACGCGGTACTCCGTCGGCTCATACGACGCGATTCGGCGCACCCGCGATCTGGTCCAGGTGGAAGGGATCTTCGCAGGCATCTCCACCGGTGCGGTACTGCATGCCGCGCTGGGCATGGCGGCCAAGGCGGTCAAGGCGAAAGAGCAGGCCGACATCGCGTTCGTCGTCGCCGACGCGGGGTGGAAGTATCTGTCGACCGGTGCCTACGCCGGTAGCCTGGATGACGCCGAAGACGCGTTGGAAGGTCAGCTATGGGCTTGAGCGGTCCGGGATACCCGGCCACGCCATCGCAGCCGAAGAAGCGGCCCGCGTGGATGGTCGGCGGCCTGACCGTGCTCAGCTTCGTCGTGCTGCTGTGGGTCATCGAGTTGTTCGACTCGCTGTCCGACCACCGCCTGGACGACAACGGGATTCGGCCGCTGGAGAGCGACGGGCTGCTGGGAATCCTGTTCGCGCCGCTGCTGCACTCGAACTGGGATCACCTGATCGCCAACACCGTTCCGGCGCTGGTGCTCGGTTTCCTGATGACGCTGGCGGGCATGTCACGGTTCATCTTCGCCACGGCCATCGTGTGGATCCTCGGAGGCCTCGGCACCTGGTTGATCGGCAACGTCGGCGCGCACTGTCCCTACGTCGGAGTGCGGTGCGAGGCCAACCACATCGGCGCTTCGGGCCTGATCTTCGGTTGGCTGGCGTTTCTGATCGTGTTCGGATTCTTCACGCGTAAGGCGTGGGAGATCGTTGTCGGCGTGATCGTGCTGCTGGTCTACGGCAGCGTCCTGCTCGGTGTGCTGCCCGGTACGCCGGGGGTGTCGTGGCAGGGTCACTTGAGCGGGGCGGTGGCGGGCGTCGTCGCGGCGTATCTGTTGTCCGGACCGGAACGCAAGGCACGCGAACGACGCAGGAGCGCGGCGTCGAACCCGTACCTGACGACGTGAACTCGGCAGTGTCCTCGGAGGCGCCCGTCGGCATCTTCGATTCCGGCGTCGGCGGGCTCACTGTGGCCCGCGCGATCATCGACCAGTTGCCCGACGAGAACATCGTCTACGTGGGCGATACCGAAAACGGGCCGTACGGACCGCTGTCCATCCCGCAGATCCGCGCACACGCCCTGGCGATCGGCGACGACCTGGTTTCGCGCGGAGTCAAGGCGCTCGTCATCGCATGCAACACGGCGTCGTCGGCGTGCCTGCGCGACGCCCGCGAACGCTACGCGCCGGTGCCCGTGGTCGAGGTCATCCTGCCCGCGGTGCGCCGCGCCGTCGCGACCACCCGCAACGGGCGGATCGGCGTCATCGGCACCGCGGCGACGATCGCGTCCGGCACCTATCAGGACGCGTTCGCCGCGGCGCGCGACACCGAGGTGATCGGAGTCGCCTGCCCCCGGTTCGTCGACTTCGTCGAGCGCGGTGTGACCAGCGGACGGCAGGTGCTGGGACTGGCCGAGGGCTACCTGGAACCGCTGCAGCGCGCCGAGGTCGACACGCTCGTACTCGGCTGCACCCACTATCCGATGCTGTCGGGGCTGATCCAGCTGGCGATGGGCGAGAACGTCACCTTGGTGTCCAGCGCCGAGGAGACCGCCAAGGACTTGCTCAGGGTGCTCACCGAACTGGATTTGCTGCGGCCCCACGGAAGTTCACCCGCGCAGCGGATGTTCGAGGCGACCGGTGATCCCGAGGCGTTCACCACACTGGCCGCGCGGTTCCTGGGGCCGACGCTCGACGGTGTTCGACCTGTTCAACGTCACGTCGGTTCCCAAAGATGATTTTCGTCGCTCGAACCGGCCATGTTTTCGTCGCGGGGATACCGGGCATGGCAAGCTAGTGAGCGTGCGAATCACCGTTCTCGGTTGCTCCGGCAGTGTCGTCGGGCCTGATTCGCCAGCGTCGGGATACCTCGTGTCGGCTCCCGATACGCCGCCATTGGTCCTTGATTTCGGCGGTGGTGTGCTCGGCGCGCTGCAGCGCCACGCCGACCCGAACGACGTTCATGTGCTGTTGTCGCACCTGCACGCCGACCACTGCCTCGATCTACCCGGGCTGTTCGTGTGGCGGCGCTACCACCCGTCGCCGGCACAGCAGCGCGGCATCATGTACGGCCCGGCCAATACGTGGGCCCGGCTCGGCGCGGCGTCGTCGCCCGAAGGCGGCGAGGTCGACGACTTCTCCGACGTGTTCGAGATCCGCCACTGGGTCGACGACGAGGCGGTCACGATCGGTTCGCTCAACGTGACGCCGAAGCTTGTTTGCCACCCGACGGAGTCCTACGGCATGCGTATCACCGATCCGGACGGCGCCACGCTGGTCTACAGCGGCGACACCGGCTACTGCGACGCGTTGATCGACCTCGCCCGGGGCGCCGACGTGTTCCTGTGTGAGGCGTCGTGGACGCACTCGCCGGACCGGCCGCCCCGACTGCACCTGTCGGGCACCGAGGCGGGCCGGGCCGCGGCCGCAGCGGGCGTCGGCGAACTTCTGCTGACCCACATTCCGCCGTGGACATCGCGGGAGGACGTCATCAGCGAGGCCAAGGGCGAGTTCGACGGTCCGGTGCACGCGGTGGTGTGCAACGAGACCTTCGACGTCGTGCGCGCGGCGTAGCGGTACGCGGGCGGTGGGGTCACACCGAGCCGATAGGGTTGGCTGGTGTCCCGAAGAGAAGACGGCCGGCTTGACGACGAGCTGAGGCCGGTTCGTATCACCCGTGGGTTCACCACGCATCCCGCCGGTTCGGTGCTGGTCGAATTCGGCCAGACGCGCGTCATGTGCACCGCGAGCGTCACCGAGGGAGTGCCACGCTGGCGTAAGGGCTCCGGGCAGGGCTGGCTGACAGCGGAATACGCGATGCTGCCCGCAGCCACGCACGACCGCTCCGACCGCGAGTCGGTCAAGGGCCGGATCGGCGGCCGCACCCAGGAGATCAGCCGGTTGGTCGGCCGCTCGTTGCGGGCGTGCATCGACCTCGGTGCGCTGGGGGAGAACACCATCGCGATCGACTGCGACGTGCTGCAGGCCGACGGCGGCACCCGAACCGCAGCGATCACCGGCGCCTACGTGGCGCTGGCCGACGCGGTCACCTATTTGTCGGCAGCAGGCAAGCTCTCCGACCCGCGGCCACTGTCGTGCGCGATCGCCGCGGTCAGCGTCGGCGTCGTCGACGGCCGCATCCGCGTCGACCTGCCCTACACCGAAGACTCGCGCGCCGAGGTCGACATGAACGTCGTCGCCACCGACACCGGGACGCTGGTCGAGATCCAGGGCACCGGGGAAGGTGCGACGTTCCCGCGCTCCACGCTGGACAAGATGCTCGACGCCGCGATGGCCGCGTGCGAGAAGATCTTCGAGATTCAGCGTGAGGCGTTGGAGCTGCCGTATCCCGGAACGCTGCCGGAGCCGAAAGAACCGACGAAGAAGGCGTTCGGAAGCTGACTGAGTTGTTGGTGGCCAGCCGCAACCCCAAGAAGCTGACCGAATTGCGCCGGGTGCTCGAGGCAGCGGGGGTTTCGGGTCTGACGTTGCTGTCGCTCGATGACGTGCCCGCGTTCGACGAGGCGCCGGAGACCGGTGCGACGTTCGAGGACAACGCGGTGGCCAAGGCGCGGGACGCGTATCGCGCGACCGGTCTCGCGACGGTTGCCGACGACTCCGGGCTGCAGGTCGACGCGCTCAACGGGATGCCGGGGGTGCTGTCGGCGCGATGGTCGGGCCGGCACGGTCAAGATGCGGCCAACACCTCTCTGCTCTTGGCGCAACTGGCAGATGTACCCGACGAGCGGCGCGGCGCGGCGTTCGTCTCGGCGTGTGCGCTGGTGTCTGCTGCCGGTGAGACTGTGGTGCGGGGCGAGTGGCCGGGCAGCATCGTCCGCGAGCCGCGGGGTGAGGGGGGATTCGGCTACGACCCGGTGTTCCTACCGGAGGGGTCGGCGCGCACCGCCGCCGAACTCAGTCCGGCGGAGAAGGATGCGGCGTCGCACCGTGGCCGCGCACTGGCCTTGCTGGTGCCCGCGTTGCGCGAGTTGGCCGCTCGAACGTGACGCCAATTTTGTATAGCCAAACTAATCTGTAGCATCCCCGGGGTGCGTCGCTCCTCCGCCCAACCCGCAGTCGGTAGGACGCGACGCCCGGCGATCATCGTGGTGGTGCTGGCGGCAGCGGGCATCAGTGTGTCGCTGATGCAGACGCTTGTCATCCCGCTCATCCCCGAACTTCCCACGCTGTTGAACACGAGCGCGTCCAACGCGTCGTGGGTGATCACCGCGACGCTGCTCACGGCGGCCGTCGCGACGCCGATGTTCGGCAGGCTCGGCGACATGTACGGCCCCAAACCGATGCTGATCATCTGCGCCGTCGTGCTCACCGCGGGATCGTTGATCGCCGCGACGACGACAGCCCTGATCCCGGTCATCATCGGGCGCGGACTGCAGGGCTTCGGCATGCCGATCATCCCACTGGGGATCAGTGTGCTGCGGGCGTCGGTGCCGGCACATCGGGTCGGCACGGCGATGGGCTTGATGAGCGCATCGCTGGGTGTCGGTGGCGCGCTTGGGCTTCCGTTGTCGGCGATCATCGCCGATCGGTTCGACTGGCATGCGTTGTTCTGGTTCGCCGCCGCGCTCGGCGCGGTTTCCGGCCTGTCGTTCGCCGCCCTGGTGCCGCGCATTCCCGCGGCCTCGGCCGACCGCTTCGACGCGCTGGGGGCGGTCGGTCTGGCGGGCGGGCTGGTGACGCTGCTGCTCGGGATTTCCAAGGGCGGGAGTTGGGGCTGGACGAGTGGCATCACCGTGGGGATGTTCGCGGCGTCGGTGGTGATCTTCGGGTTGTTCGGGTGGTGGCAGTTCCGGACTGCCGCGCCGATCGTGGATTTGCGCACCACGCTGAAGCGGCCGGTGTTGACGACGAATCTGGCGTCGATCGCGGTGGGGTTCTCGTTGTTTGCGATGTCGCTGATCGCGCCGCAGATCCTCGAACTCCCCGCCGGGACGGGTTACGGGCTCGGGCAGTCGATGCTGGAAACCGGGTTGTGGATGGCGCCCGGTGGGCTGGCGATGATGCTGTCGTCGCCGGTGGCGGCGCGGATCGCCGGAGTGCACGGGCCGCGGTTCACATTGTTCGTCGGCTCGGCGGTCGTTGCCGCCGGCTACCTTTCGGGCCTGTTGCTGATGAACAGCGCCTGGCAGCTGTGCGTGTTCAACGTGCTGGTGAGCGTCGGCGTCGGTTTTGCGTTCTCCTCGCTGCCCGCGCTGATCAACGCCGCGGTCCCGGTATCGGAGACCGCGGCCGCCAACGGCATCAATGCGCTGGCGCGTTCGCTCGGCACGTCGATCTCCAGCGCGGTGATCGGTGCGGTGTTGGCGGTGATGACCACTACGGTGGCCGGGCAGCAGGTGCCGTCACTGGCCGGCCTGCGAATAGCGCTGCTGATCGCAGCGGCCGCGGCCGTCGTCGCCGCGATCACCGCGTTGGCCATCCCCAAGGCGGACGAGGCCGACGAGCCCGCACACGAGCTGGCGCTGGCTACAGACCGTATCGGTCCTTGATCTCCTTGGTCTGCACCTGCTCGACGATGATGCCGACCAGCGGGATGGTGCCGGCCAGCAGCACGCCGATGGTCTTGCCGATCGGCCACCGCACTTTGACCGCGAGGTTGGCGGTGAACAGCAGGTAGACGAAGTACACCCAGCCGTGGACGACCGCGATCCAGTTCAGGCCCTCGACGTGGTAGACGTACTTCATCACCATCTCGTAGCAGAGCGCGATGAGCCAGATGCCCGTCGTCCAGGCCAGCACTCGATAGCCCAGTAGCGCCTTGCGGATGTTATCGGCAGAGGTGATCGGTGGTTCGGTCATGTGGCCGGGTGTTCCTTGTCTTTTCTCGCGAGCTCGGCCAGGTAGGCGTTGTACTCGCGTAGTGCGGGGTCGTCGGCGTCTTCGTCGAATTGGGTTGTTGTTGAGGGTTTTTGCGGGAGCAGATCCTCGGGGATCTCGGTGATCGTGTCGCGCTTCGTCGGTTCGGGCGGCGCCTCCTCGTAGCGCACGAACTTGTAGTACGCATACACGACGAAACCGGCGAACAACGGCCACTGCAGGGCGTAGCCGAGGTTCTGGAAGCTGCCCGATGCCGACTCGAAGCGGGTCCACTGCCACCAGGCCAACGCCAGGCATCCGGCGGCGCCGACGATCACCAGGGCGATGAGCGCCGGCCTCCTACGCCGTGTAGTGGACACCTTCCAACGGTACCGCGATACCCTTGGGGCGCTTAAGCGCGAGTGTCGGAACTGGCAGACGAGATGGATTTAGGTTCCATTGCCTCAGGGCGTGGGGGTTCGAGTCCCCCCTCGCGCACTCAATCCCCCGCCGATTTCTACACCAGGGTCGTGATCTGCCGATATCCACAGCCCTCGTGCAGAAATCGCGGTCACGCCTTGGCGGCGAAGTACTTCTGCCCGTCGGCGGGGATGCGCCCGAGCCCGGCCTTCAATAGCGGCGCAAGCACTTTGACCGGCAGAGCCAATGCCCTCTTCGGTTCGACTGCGACCACCCACGTGAAAAGCGTGCTGTCACCGTCGGCGTCGACGATGTAATCCTCGGCGAAGCGCTTGAAGAGCGGCAACGTCGACTCGTAGACGTAGAACGATTTCCGGTGGCCGTCTTCCCACTGGAAGTAGCGCTCGCGAAGGGTGGCCCCGCCCGCAGGCACTGCTTCACGGGTGGTACCGATGCCGAACGGACGCGGCGAGGTCCAGGTGACGCGTTTGACCGATGGCCCCCAAGCCGCCAGAGACTCGTCCGACACCATCGACTCCCACACCCGCTCGGGGGGCGCCGCGAACCGCTTCTCGTAACGGAAGACGTGCGGGGCCGACACCAGGAAATCGACGTCGGCGGCTGCGAGCGGGTACCAGCGCGTCATAGCTCGCCATCATCGCAGCGGACGCCGTCGCGGACGAGGGCCGGCTCAGCCGTCTCTGCTCTGGATTGCGAAACAAACCAGGCTGGCGGCGAAGCTCAGAGTGGCGATGGCCCCGGCCGCTGCGGCCATCGCCGCGTCGGCCGCGCCCCAACTGGCCAGGGACACCGCGACGGCGATCACTGCCGTGACGATGAGGAAGAGGCCCGTGGTGGCGATCGCTTCGGCGGTCGGGTCGTCGGCGGGTGCGATGGCGCGCTCGCGCATCAGGTCTCCTACGGGCTCACGGAATATGGTGCGCAGAGGTTGCCCGTTGTTGACGGTAGTGAAACCCGCCGACCCGAAGTTCCGGCTCAGCCTACTTTTCGGACGGTGAACCCGTTGCGTTCGGCCAGCGATCGAAGTTGCCGCAGCGCGAACTGGCGCGCGCGGCCCTCGTCCGGGATGAAGATCCCGGCCCACACTCCGACCGCCCCCGGTGTCTGGCACGCCTCCTGCGCGCAGAGCCAGCGGCGCGGGCATGCCCGGCACAGTTCCTTGGCGCCTTCATCGGCGACGACGGCCCACCGGTCCGGATCCTGGATGCACGCGCCGAACGGCGTCTCCTGCGGCGTCGAAACGGCCCGCGATACAAGATCGATGGAGCCAGGACGCGTCGTCTGCGGGGTCGGTCGCTCGTTGACTGCCATTCGCGTCTCTCCTCCCGGTCAAGACAAGGGTTCATCGTCCGCGGACGCCGACAATACACGCGTATCGGTTGCCTACGATACAGACGTATTGGATACCTTGAGGAGGTGAACAACCCGACCTGCAGGCATTGATGGCATCCACTCGAGCTCGTCAACATGCGCCCCGCGACGATCGACGTTCGAGCATCGAGCGGATCCGGGAGGCGGCCCTCAAGTGCTTCGCGGCCCGCGGCGCGGCGGCCACGTCGCTGCGCCTGGTGGCCGCCGAGGCGGGCGTCTCGCTCGGCCTGGTGCAACACCACTTCGCGACGAAGGCGAACCTGATCAAGGCCGTCGATGACCATGTGGTCGCGGTCATCGAGACGGTGATCGCGAAGCCCATCCCAGAGCCACCTGTCGACACGATCACCGACATCGGAAACAGGGTGACGTCACTGGTGACCGACGAACCGGATGTGATGGCCTACGTCGGACGAGCGCTCACCGACGGCAGTCCGCTCGGCGAGCAGCTGTTCGACTCGCTGGCGGCCATCGGTGCAGAACGCTGGCAAGCGCGTCGGGATCTCGGGTTGACGCGACCGGACCTCGACCCGACATGGGGCACGCTGAACCCGCTGGTGCTGGCCCTCGGCACGTGGATCCTGCGCGGCCATATCGAACGTCACCTCCCCGAGCCGTTCGACAACCCTGCGCAACTGCAGCGATGGCAGGACGCGGTGAATGCGCTACTGCGTGAGGGGCAGATGCGTCACGACCCGTGACACGTCGGCCCGATCAGAGCGGTGTGCCACCGACCCGCTTCCGGTAGCTCGTCGGCGTCTCTCCGCAGAACTGGGTGAAGGCCCGGGTGAACGAGCTGAGGCTGTCAAAGCCCACCGCCGACGAGGCTTCCTGTACCGATTGCCCCGGCGCGGCCAGCAGCGCCATGGCCTTGAGCATGCGTGCGTGCAAAAGATATGTGCGCCAGGACAATCCGATCGAATCGTGAAACAGTCGCCGCAGCGTGCGCTCCGACACCGAGACCGCCCGGCTCACCTCCTGGGCGCTCACGTCTTCGAGGTGTTCTTTCGTGTACGCCATCGCGGCGGTGACGATCGGGTGCTCGGAACTCGGCAGACTCAGCGGCGCCTCGTGGTCGAGGGCCTCGGAGACCAGGTTGGCCAGGGTGCGGAAGAACGCGTCTGACACCTCATCACCGTCGGGGCGGTCGATCGGCCAGCGCAGCGCGTAGATCATCATCTCCCGGATCAACGGTGAGACGCCGAGGATGCGCGCCCGGTCGCCCGCTTGCGAAATCAACTCGGGATCGAACATGACCGCGACGGTCCGGACGTCGGGGTTCATCGTGGCCTGATGTTCGAGGCCGACCGGAATCCACGCCGCCTGCTGCGGCGGCAGCAGGTAGTGTGCCGAATCTGTCTCGACCTCGACCACACCGCCGATCGCGTACTCGATCTGGTGGACGTCGTGTGAGTGCCAGCCGGTGATCAGGGCATCGCCCTCGTAGAGGTAGCTGCCGCCCAAAGCGCGACCACCTCGCCGCAGGTCGATGACGCGCCGAGGGTGTGCCGCGTCGAGCTTGGCCGTTTGGGCCAAATCTCTGTCCGATAGCGCGGAGACGGTCACACCGCTAGACGGTACTACTGGGGTATGGACATCGACGACCTGATCCTGGTGAGCATCGACGACCACGTTGTGGAACCGCCCGACATGTTCCTTCGGCATGTCCCGGCCAGATACAAGGACGAGGCGCCGATCGTGGTCACCGACGACAAGGGCGTCGACCAGTGGATGTATCAAGGTCGGCCGCAGGGCGTCAGCGGGTTGAACGCGGTGGTCTCCTGGCCGGCCGAAGAGTGGGGTCGTGACCCCGCCGGGTTCGCCGAGATGCGTCCCGGCGTGTACGACGTCCACGAACGGGTGCGCGATATGAACCGCAACGGCATCCTGGCCTCGATGTGCTTCCCGACGTTCACCGGCTTCTCCGCGCGGCACCTCAACATGCACCGCGAGGAAACCACATTGGTGATGGTGTCGGCCTACAACGACTGGCACATCGACGAGTGGGCGGGCTCATATCCGGACCGCTTCATCCCGATCGCGATCATGCCGACCTGGAACCCGCAGGCGATGTGCGACGAGATCCGTCGCGTCGCCGCGAAGGGCTGCCGCGCGGTCACCATGCCGGAACTGCCTCACCTGGAAGGGCTTCCGAGTTATCACGACGACGAGTACTGGGGTCCGGTGTTCCGGACGCTGTCGGAGGAGAACGTGGTGATGTGCCTGCATATCGGCACCGGCTTCGGCGCGATCAGCATGGCGCCCAACGCTCCCATCGACAACCTGATCATCCTGGCCACCCAGGTGTCGGCGATGTGCGCCCAGGACCTGTTGTGGGGTCCGGCGATGCGCAACTACCCCAACCTGAAATTCGCGTTCTCCGAAGGCGGTATCGGGTGGATCCCGTTCTACCTCGACCGCAGCGACCGCCACTACACGAACCAGAAGTGGCTGCGGCGTGACTTCGGCGACAAGCTGCCCAGCGATGTGTTCCGCGAGCACTCACTGGCCTGCTACGTCACCGACAAGACCTCGCTGAAGCTGCGGCACGAGATAGGCATCGACATCATCGCGTGGGAGTGTGACTACCCGCACTCGGACTGCTTCTGGCCCGACGCGCCCGAGCAGGTGATGGCCGAGCTCACCGCGGCGGGTGCGGACGACACCGACATCAACAAGATCACCTGGCAGAACGCGTGCAACTTCTTCGGCTGGGATCCGTTCGCTCGTACTTCGCGGACGGACGCGACGGTTGGGGCGTTGCGCGCCAAGGCAACCGACGTCGACGTATCCATCCGCCCACGCAAGGAGTGGGCGCGGCTCTACGAGGAGAAGCAGCTCACCACATCAACCCTCGGATGAGCTCATTCACGGGGATCTCCTCGGCAGAGATCAACCCCGACGGGGCGCGGCACACCCAGTCGATGGCGTTGACGACACGCGCGGCGGTGGACAGGCACCCCGCTTCGGTGACGTCGAGCACCGGATGCGACAGCAGCGTGCTCATCTCGATGCGCGGCTCGCCCTCGACGATCACCTTGTGCACACCGGAGTGGCCGTCGGGCGGATACTCCCACTCCGGCGCCGCCGCGGGGGTGAGCCGGGTGGTGTGCTCCACGGTGATGATGACGTCGCCGCCGCGCATCCCTTCGGCGGCGAATCGCACGCCGGCCAACTGGCCGGGCTCGACGGTCATCATCTTGCATTCGATGCGCCGGTCGGTGTACCAGGGCTCATAGCGCTGGCGAACCTCGTCGAGCCCGGAGCCGAGATGGTGAGCGAGGTTGCGCACCAGTCCACCGAACATCGCCGTGATGACACCGGGCTGAAACGCCATCGGCAGCTCGTCGTCGGGAGTGGTACCGAAACCCATTGCCGTCCCGGTGTATTCGTAGTCATCGTAGTTGCCGTAGTCGAAGACCTCCTGCACGGTGATCGACTCGGCGCGGCTGGACAGGCTCAGCGCGGCGAACACCGCGGTGTCTCCCGAGTAGCCGGGATCGATGCCGTTGACGTAGAGCGACGAGTTGCCTGCGGCACACGCCTCTTCCAGAGGTACGCGCAACCAGTCGTCAGCCTGCTTCGGCGTCACCAACCAGACCATCGACGTGCCGACGACATTGACGCCCGCGGCGAGGAACTGCGACATCTGCTCGATCGCCTCCATGGGCCGCGTCTCACCCAGCGCGGTGTAGACGACGCAGTCCGGCCTCAACGCGATGAGCGCGTCGATGTCATCAGTGGCGACGACACCGGTGGGCTCGCTCAACCCGCACAGTTCGGCTGCGTCCCTGCCGATCTTGTCCGGATTGGCGGCATGCACACCGACGAGTTCCAGATCCGGCCGTCCGATGAGCGCGCGAAGCGAGTGCTGGCCGACGTTGCCGGTGGAAAACTGGACGACTCTGCGCATTTGGGGTCCGTTCTCGATCAGTAGTCGGGGATCGGCAGTGGTGAGTTGTTCGAGTCGATGCCGCCGTCGACGTGAAAGATCGCGTTGGTCGCGTAGCAGTCGCGGGTGGCCAGGTAGACGCACAGCCGCCCGAGATCCTCGACGCTGCCGAGGCGGTGCAGCGGTGTGGCTTCCAACATCTTCTCCAGTGAGCCCGGCATCATGTCCAGACTGCCTTGCAAACCGTCGGTGGCGAAAGAGCCCAGTGCGATCGCATTGACCCGAACCTTCGGCGCGAGTTCCTGTGCCATGGCTCGCGTCAGCGCCTCCAGTGCGCCCTTGGCCGTGCAGTAGGCCGTCAACGCGCGGATGCCGAAACGTGCGGAGCCGGAGGAGATGTTGACGATGGAGCCGTGGCCCGCCTCGAGCATGTGGGGCGCGACGAGTTGGCTCATGATGAATGCCGACGTGACGCACCAGTCGAAGGTGAGCCGGAAGTCCTCGTCGGTGATGTCGAGGAACCGGGCGTAGGTCGATCCACCGACGTTGTTCACCAGGATGTCGACTCGGCCGAAGCGCTCGATCGTGGTATCGACGACACGCTCATTGTCGGGCCGGCTCATCGCGTCGGCAACAAGCGCCAAGCCGCTGCCACCCGTGTCTTCGATGCCCTTGATCGTTCCGACGATGTCGGATTCGGTCCGTGCCGTGCCGACTACTGTGGCGCCCGCCTCCGCGAGGACCCGTGCAATACCCTGACCGACGCCCTTGCCCGCGCCGGTGACGATCGCCACCTGGCCGTCGAGGTTGAACTGTTCCAACGCCATCCGGACCCTCCTGAAATTGACTGCAGTCAATCACACATGTCAATACCTGACCAGTGTTGCTATCGTCAGGTCATGGCGGTGGTGGACAAACCCTCAGCACGCGAAGCCAAGCGCTTGCAGACGCGCGAGCGGCTGATGGGGGCGGCGATCGCGGAGTTCAAGCGATCGGGCATCGCGGCGGCCGACGTCGGCGCCATCGTGGCAGCAGCGGGGGTTGCCCACGGCACCTTCTTCTTTCACTTCCCGACCAAGGAACACGTGTTGCTCGAGTTGGAACACCGCGAGGAGGAGCGCATCGCCAAACAACTGGCTCGCTACATCGATGCGACCCGCGATCTCGAATCGATTCTCACCGAGGCCGTCCGACTTGTGCTGGGCCTCGAGCGTCGTCTCGGGTCGCTGTTGTTCAAGGACTTCCTCGCATTGCACTTCTCGCAGACCCGGCCTGTCGACGAAAGCACCGAGCATCCCGTCATCGTCCGGGTCGCCGACGAGATCGAGCGTGCGCAGCAGCGTGGCGAGGTCGCCGCGGACGTCAATCCAATGAACAGCGCAGTGTTTTTCCTGCTCGGCCTCTATGCGTTGTTGACGACCACTCACAACTGGCCGACGCAGGGAACGATGCTCGAGGACTACGTCGCGAGGACGCTGCGCGGTATCGAGGCGCGCTAGTTGATTGACTGGGGTCAGTCTTCCTGCAATGCTCGGGGAGTTGATTCCCAGGAGGACGCCTTGACTCTGCGGACAATTCCCGCCATCGGCAGCGGTCTGGACGAGCACATGGAGCGCTCGCGGCTGGCGCAGCGCCAGGCCGACAAGTGGCTCATCTGTGGCAGCCTGCTCATCGGAACCGCGGCGCTCGGCGTCTTCGGTCTTCCGCTCTTCCTGCGAGGCGTTTGGCTGCTGCGCAAAGCTCAGCGCGAAGGGCTGTCGGTGCGCCCGATGATCGTCACGCTCATCGGCTACCTGGTCATCATCGACGCGGCGATCAACACCGTGGGCTGGGCGCTCGATCTCGTGGCCAACCACACCATTCTGGCGCGAATCCTGTTGAACGGCTGGGGCGCCATGTTCGACGCCGGCTACTTCTGGCACTACAACGAGCTGTGGCTGGGCGGGGCTGCCGGCCCGGGGGAGAAGGCGATGGAGGTCGGGATGATCCTCACCGTCTTCACGATGCGGATCGCCGCCGGGATCGGCTTCCTGCAGATGAAAAGGTGGGGCCATCAGTGGATGATCGTCACCTGCTGGATGGGGGTGCTCATCTGGTGCCTGTATGTGTTCAACATGACGATGTACGCCGACGTGCGCTACGCGGGCACGATATTCCCCGTCGTCGGTTGGTGGCTGTATGACATCTTCTACATCACGCCGTTCCTGGCGATTCCCTACCTGCACTCGGTGAACCGCGAGATCTTCTCTGACTGACTGAGATCATTGACTAGAGTCAGTATGTACGTTACAAAAGAGCAGACCATGACGGCTCAGGTGAGGCTGTCGGCGTGCTTGAACGCTGGTGGCAATGACCGATAACGCGCCCGCAAGGAGGCCGCACTGGTGGACTGGATCTGGGAGATACTTCGTTATGTCGCGGCCTGGGGCGGTACCGGCCTGATCATCTGGTTCTGGTACTGGATGTTCTCCAACATCGGAACCTTCTGAGCGGCCCGGACGATCGATGGCTGAACTTGCCGATGCGCACGCGATGGCGGTCGAGCGCAGTTGCGCGGTGACTGCCGTTGCCTTGAGCGGGCAACGGCGCGAGGGCGTTCGCCTCGTGACCGGTGAACACCGCGCATTCAGCTTGAGTGCGGCACTGGACTTCGTACATGTGCCGTATCCGATCGCCCGTGACTGGACCCGTAGAACGCTCACATGTGGTGTCGCACTGCAGTGCTCACCGTCGAAGGACCGCCTTGCCGAGTACCGGCTCAACGAACTGTCGGCACGTGAACTGCATGCGGTGACGGTCGTCGAGGCACGCGTCGCCCTTGGCTGGGTCCATGAGCGATGGCCCGGCCTGGCGCCGGAGATCCGGCGAGTGCTCGGTGATATCGACGTGCTCGACGGCGACCTCGACGCGACGGCGATGCTCAACCAGGCGATCGCCCTGGCGCGCACCGGACAGCCGCTTAGTGTCCACCCGCTGCTGGGCCGTCTTCCGCTGGCATACACGGCTCCGCAAGGCATCTCGGACAAGCTGCGGCGCACGCTCGGCAGGATGCCGTGGACCACAACGCAGAAGCGGCTGCCGCGGCCCTATTCCATTCCTGTCGGAGGCGACGGCGGTATCCGCAACCCCAATCTGCCTCCGCCGAGCCGACCGCAGGACAACGATCTCGACATCACTCCCGACCACCGGCCCGGCATCCCCTATCCCGAGTGGAACGAGTGGACCAAGAGCTTCATGCGCGACCACGTCGCGGTGCTCGAAAAGGCTCACGCGTCGCGCGGCCGGGAGCCGGAATCGGCATCGGCCGAGCTACGAAGGTGGTTCGAAGAGCACACCCATCGCGCGATGAGGAGCCGGCTGGAGGACGGCTCTGACCTGGACGTCGAACAATACGTCAACCATTACATCGACCTGACGACCGGTGAGGCGATCGAGCCGCGCCTTTTCCGCGAGCTTCTGCCGAGCAACCGTGACGTCACCACCGCGCTGCTGCTGGACGGCAGCTCATCGCTCGGTGTCCACGGCGGCCGGATCTTCAAGCTCGAATTGGCCTGCGCCGACGCGCTATCGCGTGCGATGACGCTCGCTCGCGAGCGGCACGGCATCTTCGTGTTCACCGGGAACACCCGCCACCGCGTCGAGGTGAGTTGCCTCAAGGACTTCGAGGACCGGAGGTTCGTGCCACCCGGCCGGCTCGGGCTGTCCACGGGCGGGTACACCCGGCTGGGAGCGCCGTTGCGCCATCTCACCAGCCGCCTTCTGGCGCAACCGTCCGAGCGTCGGCTGCTCATCGTGATCGGCGACGGCCTCATCTCCGACGAGGGCTATGAGGGGCGCTACGCCTGGGCCGACGCCGCCCACGCTGTCGAGGAGGCCAATGACGCCGGCGTGAGCATCTACTACGTCGGCGTCGGGCCGACCCGCGTCGATCCGCTACCGGAGGTCTTCGGACCCCGTCGCTCACAACGCATCCGACGAGTAGAGGAGCTTCCCCGAGTGCTTGCCCATGTTCATCGGGAACTGGTGGCCGCATGAATTACTACGCGAACGCCAACGAGGTCCGGCTGTTCGAGCAGGCGTATCAGCAGCGCCTGCCCGTGATGCTCACCGGGCCGACGGGCTGCGGCAAAACCCGCCTCGTCGAGCACATGGGCGTCCTGCTCGAACGGCCGGTCGTGACGATCAGCTGCCACGACGACCTGACGAGTTCGGATCTGGTCGGCCGGTTCATGGTCACGGGCGGCGACGTCGTGTGGACTGACGGGCCGCTCACCCGGGCGGTGAAGGCCGGTGCCATCTGCTATCTCGACGAGGTGGTGGAGGCGCGCCACGACTCACTGGCGATCCTGCACTCGCTGACCGACCACCGCCGCGCGCTGTTTCTCGACCGGGCCGGTGAGGTGGTCCGGGCGCCGGACACCTTCATGCTGGTCTGCTCGTACAACCCCGCCTACCGCAGCTCGCTGAAAGAACTCAAACCGTCGTTCCGCCAACGCTTCGTCACGTTACCCATGAGGTATCTGCCGGCCGACCGCGAGGCCCAGGTGATCGTCGCCGAGACCGGTGTCGACTCCGCGACCGCGACCCGGCTCGTGCAATGCGCCGCCGCGATCCGCACCGCCGACGAGGCGTTCCACTTCGAACCGCCGTCCACCCGCGTGCTCGTCACCGCGGGTCAACTGATCGTCGCGGGCGCAACCGAACTGGAGGCGGCCGAGGCCTGCATCCTCGCACCACTGTCCACTGACGGTGCCATCACCGACGGATTGCGTGAAGTCGCCGTGGCCAGCCTGGCCACCGATGCGCCGAACACCTCCGGTTAGGAAGGAGTCCGCCCATGGATCAGAAAGAGCGAAAGCGCAAGAGGGCGCTCATCATCCTGCAGATCGTGATCTACGGCTACTTGCTCGCGATGTTCGGGATCCAGCTCTACATGTCATTTGCCCGCGGATGGTGGGAATTGTGAATCTGCCGCTGTTGAGCCGTCGTTCCAAGGCGCCGGTCTCGCTCGACGGATCGGTCGGCCTCGAGGAGCACCACGAAGAGTCGCGCCTCGCGCAACGCCGGGCGGACAAGTGGATGATCGTCGGCGCCGCCCTGATGGGAATGTGGGCTCCCGGTTTGATCGGCTTCCCGATCTTCATGCGCGGGGTGTGGCTGCAACGGCAGGCCGCCCGCGCCGGTCTGTCGATGCGGCCGATGATCGTCACGCTGATCGGATATCTGGTGCTGATCGACGGGATGCTCAACAGCCTGGGCTGGGCACTCGACCTCGTCGCCAACCACACGTTGATCAACCGCGTACTGATGGTCGGCTGGGGCGCAATGTTCGACGCCGGTTACTTCTGGCACTACAACGAGTTGTGGGTCGGGGGTGCGGCCGGGCCCGGCGAGAAGTCCATGGTGTTCGGGATGATCCTCACCGTGTTCGCGATGCGGTGCGCAGCGGCGATCGGCTTCCTGCAGATGAAGCGCTGGGGTCATCAATGGATGATCGTCACCTGCTGGATGGGGGTGCTCATCTGGTGTCTGTATGTGTTCAACATGACGATGTACGCCGACGTGCGTTACGCCGGGGTCGTCTTCCCGGTCATCGGCTGGTGGCTCTACGACATCTTCTACATCACGCCATTCTTGGCCATTCCGTATCTCCACACGGTCAACCGCGAAATCTTCTCCGACTGAACAGGTTCAAGGAGCCGAGCCATGACATCCTCTTCACCGACGTCAGAAACCACCGAGGAGCAGAGAGACGATCTGCCACCGGGCACCACGCCGTACTACGCGCGGATGCATCGCTACATCAAGCGGGCGGTGCTGGTGTGCCTGGTCGCGCTGGTGATCGAGGGGGCGTTCACGCTGCCGTTCATGGCGGTGTATTACGGCTACCCGACACTGAGCCTCACCGAGATCTGCAGCGAACTGCTCAAAGTCCGCTACTCCGACGACACCTTGGAGTGCAAGGTCCCGTACCCGCCCCTGGGCCCTCCTGAGGGCGCCGAAGGCAAGGACACCGCGCAAGACGAATGGGGAATTCAACCGGTGCCGAAGTACAACAGAATCGGCTTCCGCGAGCTGGTCCGCATCCACGAGGAAAGAGAGGCGAGGGAGGCAACGGAACAACAGCAAGGCGCACCGGCTCCGTGACCAAGCCGATCGAGGAGCACGCACGAAACTGGGACCTTCGCCACGGGGACTTCGGTGACAACGACTTCCTGTACGACGTCTACTCGGTGATGCGGCGCAACGCACCGTTCGCCCACACCGACTCACCGTTCTTGTCCGCCACCCCCGGCGGCGCGTGGGTGGCGACCAGATACGACGAGTGCTACCGCATATTGCAGGACTGGCAACACTTCTCGAGCAATCCAGTACCGGAGGACGCCGAACAAATCCTCGGCGAACTTCTCGTCGTCATGGATCCTCCGCGGCAACAGAAGTTCCGCAAGGTTCTCAATCCCTACTTCTCGCCGGCGCGGATGAAGGCGCTGCGACCGCAGATCCGAGCCGAGACCGACCACTTGATCGACGCGTTCATCGAAGACGGCGTCGGTGACCTCGCCGAGGTCGCGTGGCGACAGCCCGGAACCGTCTTCTTCAAGTACGTCCTCGGAATGCCGGTCGACGATGTTCCGCTGTGCGTCGAGCTGACCGACACTGCGCTCAGTGGCGACACCGAGGAAGCCCGCATGGCCGCCAACGCCGGGCTGTATCAGCATCTTCACCGTGCGATGACCGCACGCACCGCACAGCCGCCGCGGGACGACATGATCGACGTCCTTCTTTCGGCTGAGATCGACGGCGAGAAGTTGCCGTTCCAAGACGCAGTCGCCAACGCGATGCTGCTGGTGCAGGCCGGTCTCGAGACCACCTCGAGCGCGATGTCGTTCGCGCTGCACTACCTCGCAACGCATCCCGATGACCGGGGTCGGCTCATCGACGAACCGGAGCTTCTGCCGAGAGCCGTCGAGGAGTTCATCCGGTACGCAGGGTCGATCCACGGGATCCCTCGCACCGTCGTCAAAGATGTCGAGATCAGCGGCCATACCTTCTGTCCGGGCGAATCGGTGATCGTCAACTACGCTTCGGCCAACCGCGACCCGCAGCAGTTCCCCGATCCCGACCGCTGCGTCCTCGATCGACAAGCGAACCGGCACCTCGGATTCGGCGCAGGCGTACACCGCTGCCTGGGTTCGAATCTCGCTCGGCTGGAGTTCACGGTCGCCCTCGAGCAGGTGCTGTCGAGGATGCCCGACTACCGTCTGGCACCCGACGCCGATCCGGTTTTCCACGGCAACTCCGTCACCCGCGGATACCGCAGCATTCCAGTGGTATTCAGCCCGAAGGAGCGCCACTCGTGACATATCGCGTCGTGCAGTGGACGACGGGCAACGTCGGCAAGAAGTCTGTGCATGCGATCACCGCAAACACCGATCTGGAGCTCGTCGGATGTTACGCCTGGTCGCCGGACAAGGTCGGCAAGGACGTCGGCACCCTGTGCGGCATCGAGCCGCTGGGAGTGACGGCGACCGACGACGTCGATGCGCTACTGGCGTTGAAACCGGACTGCGTGGTGTACAACCCGATGTTCGCCGACGTCGACGAGGTGGAGCGCATCCTCGCCGCGGGCGTCAACGTGGTGACCACGTCGGAGTTCATCACCGGCCACCAACTGGGAGAGGACCGTGATCGCATCACGGAGGCCTGTAACCGTGGTGGTGTCACGATCTTCGGCAGCGGCATCAATCCCGGATTCATCCAACTGTTCGCCGTGGTGACGGCCGGCCTCTCCGATCGCGTCGACCGGATCTCGATCCTGGAGTCCTTCGACACCACGATCTACAACTCGCCCGCCACCGAAATCCCCATGGGATTCGGCCGTCCCGTCGACGACCCGGACCTGCCGGCGATCACCGCGAAGGGATCGGGCATTTTCCGCGAGGCCGTGCTGTTGGTCGCCGATGCGCTCGGCGCCGTACTCGACGACGTCCGGTGCGAGGTCGAATATGCCCAGACCACCGCCGTTCTCGAACTTCCCGGCGACTGGACGATAGCGGCCGGCTGCGTCGCAGGCATCGACGTCCGGTGGAAGGGCTACCTCGGCGGTCGGGACATCATCGAGGTCCGTGGCGTGTGGACGAAAGGACAGTCGCTGCAACCGGCGTGGCCGACGACGTTCGGTTACACCGTCACTGTCGAAGGCAGGCCGACGATCAAGAGCACGTTGAGTTTCGAACCGCCTCCGGACTTTCACGCCGAAACCCTCGACGACTTCATCATGCTCGGCCTCACCATCACCGCCATGCCGGCGATCACCGCGATCCCGGCCGTCGTCGCCGCCGATCCCGGCATCGCGACATACAACGATCTGCCGCTGTTGCTGCCGCGCGGCGTGCTCGCACAGTGAAGGAGGGCAGACGATGCCCGATCGCACCTACCGGATGATCCAGTGGATGACGGGCGATGTCGGCCAGGTCGGCGTCCGGCACTTCGCCGACAGCCCCGTTTTCGACCTGATCGGCGTTCTGGTCCACACGCCGGAGAAAGTGGGTAAGGACGCCGGCGAGATCGCGGGTATCGCGCCGATCGGGCTGCCCGCCACCGACGACATCGAAGCCGTCATCGCCATGGATGCCGACTGCGTGTTCTACACACCGGTGATCATGGACACCGAAACCGTGTGCCGACTGTTGCGATCGGGGAAGAACGTCGTCACCACAAGCGGCTTCTTCTACCCCTCACCGGATTTCGCCGCGGACGGCGAGAAGATCCGCGCCGCGTGCCGGGACGGGGGATCGTCGTTCCACGCGGGCGGAATCCATCCCGGCTACGCCGGCGACATCCTTCCACTGACGCTGGCCCGGATCGTCAGCAGAGTCGACAAGATCTCGGTGTATGAAGTCGTCAACGTCCTCACCGACGCACCGCTCGACCACATCGACTGGATGGGCTTCGGAAAGGAGCGCGACGCCTTCCTCACCGAACCGACCATTCTGGGCCTCGGCGTCCCGTTCTTCGCCCAATCGATGCACATGATCGCCGACGGACTCGGCGTACACATCGACGAAGTCACCGCCGACCTGGCGGCCGCCACCGCCACCGAAGACATTCCACACGAACTCGGCGCGATACCACGCGGAACGGTGGCCGCACAGCATCACGAATGGACGGCGATGGTCGAGGGCCGGCCACTCATCGTTTTCCACGCGATCTACACGACGGCGCCCGCGGACAAGCTCGATCCGCCGTGGGATTGGGGCAAGACCCGGTACCGAATCGTGATCGCCGGCGACCCGCCGACGGAGATGACGCTCCAGGGCGTCGACCGGCCCGACGGCACCATGGCGCACCCGGGCTACAACTGGACCGCGATGGGTGCGATCAACGCGATCCCCGCGGTCTGTGACGCCGCGCCCGGTTGGATCACCCATCTCGACCTCGGTCTCGTACAACCCCGCGGACTGGTACGCAAATGACCGAGGAACACTCGCGGTTGCACCACGTCGTTCTCGCAGTTGCTCGAGAACGCCAGGCGACGGTCGCGCAGATGTTCACCGAACTCGGCTTCCAATTCGACGGCACCGATCTCACCGAACTCGGTGTGTCCGTGCATCTGGATTGGAACGGAGGGCTGGAGCTGATCAGTCCCATTCCCGGCTCGACCGCCGAGGTGGCCAGATCGGTGACCGACTTTCTCGACCGCAACGGCGACGGCGTCTACACGGTCGTACTGCGGGTGCCCGAGGCGTCGGCCGCCGAAGCGCTGACCGAGCGATACGGATCCACGACGCGCTTCCGGCAGAGCTTCTCGGGCGAGGGCTCATACCTCGACGAGGTCGATCTGTCCGTGTTCGGCATGCCGCTGACCTTTTTGTCCACCAACGTCTGATGACCGAACCGGCGGCTATATGAGCATCGACACCACCAAACCCAGTGTCTTCGAAGCCGATCTGCCGACGCTGGCCTACGACATCACCGCCACACCGCAGGACATCTACCCGCAGTTCCGCGCCGCCCAGGACGTGGCGCCGATCGCGCTGGGCCCGATCGGACCGGAAGTGCTGTCCTACGACCTGGCGAGGGCGATCTTGGGGGATCCACGATTCGGCATTCCACCGGGCATCCATCTCACCGCGCACGGGGTGACATCGGGGGAGCTGTGGGACCGGGTGACGCGCAGCATCCTGTGCATGGAGGGTGCCGAGCACCGGCGACTGCGCGGCCTCGTTTCCAGAGCCTTCACTCCCCGCGCGACCGCTCGCATGGACGTCACCATCCACGCCGTCATCAACGACCTCATCGACGCCGTCGAGGCTGACGGCCGGTGTGAATTCGTGGAAGCGGTCGCCCGCCCTTACCCGATCCCGGTCATCTGCGCGTTGCTTGGCGCGCCGTCGGAGGACTGGAAGTTGTTCTCCAAGTGGGCTGAAGACATCTTCAAGGTCGTCAGCTTCGACATCGACCTCGCCGCCGAGGAACCGGCCGTCTTGCGGGCCTGGGACGCATTCGACGAGTACATCGACGACATGATCGCCCACCGGCGCACCGAGTTGACGCATGACCTGCTCTCCGAGCTGATCCGCGCCGAGCATGACGGAGACCGGCTCGACGCGGCCGAGGTACGCATGCTCGCCTTCAGCATCCTCCTGGCCGGAACCGACACCACCCGAACCCAATTGGGTGCTTCCATGCAGGTGCTGTGCGATCACCCGGAGCAGTTGGTGCTGCTGAGGGACCGACCCGAACTCGCGATGAACGCCGTCGAGGAGACGATGCGGCATTCGCCGTCGATGTGCAGCACGCTTCGCAGCGCGACCGAGGATGCCAGCATCGGCGAGTACACGATCCCGGCAGGCACCTTCATCCTCGTCAACACCTTTGCGGCCAACCGCGATCCGGCGATCTACGACGAGCCGACCCGCTTCGACATCACCCGTGGTGATCCGCCGCCCATTCTCACCTTCGGTGGCGGTGCCCACTACTGCCTCGGCGCCAACCTCGCCCGGCGCGAACTGGCCGAGGCGCTGAAGATCCTTGCGGTGCGAATGCCGAACCCGCGAGTCACCGGTCCGGCGCCGTGGCGTCCGCTGCTCGGGATGAGTGGACCGACCCGCCTGCCGATCGAGTTCGGCTGATGGCGTACAGGATTGACCCAGCGGTACTACACAACGTCGCGCAGCCGCCACTCAGCGAGGGGCCCAGATCTCCGTCGGCGTGGATCGTCCCCTCAGGGTTTCCGAGCCCCGCGCGGTCCAGCAGCGGCGCTCGGCGTCGTCGGCGCGCTCGAGCGCGGCACCTGAGCACAGCACCCGTACGTCGAATTCCTTGGCCCGGTCGGCCAACCGGGCCGCCTCGTTGACCGCGTCTCCGACGACGGTGTACTCGTATCGGTTCTCCGCGCCGATGTTGCCGGCGAACACCGGGCCGGCCGAGACCCCGATGCCGAAGTCGAGGCGCAGGCGTCGCAACTCCGTGACGAGCATCCGGGCGGTCGCCAGCGCCGCGGTCGCGGGATCGTCGCTGCGCAGCGGCGCGCCGAACACGGCGAGCGCCGCGTCACCTTGGAACTTGTTGACCAGACCGTGTTTGTCGTCCACGGCGGCCACGACGATGCGAAAGAAGTCGTTGAGCAGTTCGGCGACCTCGTGAGGTTCGTGTGATGCGGCCAGTCGCGTCGACCCGACCAGATCGATGAACAGGACCGCGACATCGCGTTCGTCACCCGAGAGCGACTCGTTCTCCTCGACCGCGCGGCGCACCACCTCTTCTCCGACGTGGCGGCCGAAAAGGTCACGGAGGCGGTCGCGTTCGCGCAGGCCGGAGACCATGCTGTTGAAACCCCTCTGCAGGAGCCCGATCTCCGACCACTCGTACACCTCGACTCGGGCGTCGATCTGTCCGCGTTCGACCTTCGCCATGCCGTCGATGACCTCGTGGACGGGGTCGGAGATCGACATCGACACCAGGATCATGGCCCGCAAGCCGAGGACCACGGCGACGAGCGCCAGCACGAGAAGGGCCAACTCGATCGGGGCGGCCCTGTCGATGATCCAACCGCGTGCACGCATGATGAGCAGCACCGCGATCGCCAGTCCCGGCAGCGCGGTACACGTGGTCCACATGAGCAACAGCCGGGCACGCACTCCGGGCGCGGTGAGCCGGGTGAAATCGGTTGTGACGCCGGCCAAGACCGGTCGCAGCGGTCGCAATGTGAACAGGAACCCGGTGGACACCGTCGCGATCGTGCCGAAGAGCATGGCCGAGCCGATGACAGCCTGAGCCTCGACTCCCGCGTCGAGATCCCAGAAGATCAGCACCGCCCCCGTGAGCAACCACGGTGCGACCGTCAGCGCCGCCTGGCGGCGAAGGATTTTGAGCGTTTCCTGCCGTTCGGCGTCGGTGGGCTCGCGGGACCCGAGCCATTGCAACGAGGGCCGGATGATCAGCACACCGCCGACGGTCACGATCGCGGTACCGACAACGATCAATGACGCCGACACGAGGACGGTTTCAGCGGTCATCCCCGCCCAGCCGGTCATCGACATGACGATCGCGATGACTTCACCGACCGTCAGGACATAGGCGAACGCCAAGCCCGCTGCGTATCGAACGAGCAGGCCCCGTTGCCTCACATCGCTGAAAGTATCAGTCGCTGGCGGGTAGCGGCTTGGCTTCTTTGAGCGACAGGGGAGTGTTTCCGATGCTCAACGTGCCCGCACCGGCCTTGGTCACGAGGACTTCTGCGCCGTTGTCGTCGACGTAGCGCTTGCCCATCGCGTTACCGTCGGCGAAGTCTGGATCGATCGTGAGGTCGGCTGCCTTCTGCGCGTCGATCGGCACCATCGGTGCACCGCCGGCGCGCAGATCGTCGAGACTCTCGGCGCTGCGCACCACGATCACCTGGGTGTCACACACCTGGCTCTGAAGTCGTGTGCCGTTCTTGAACATGTTGAGCTCCTTGTTAGTTGGTGGCTGTCAACTCGGCGATCAGTTCTCGACGGAGCACCTTGCCGGTCGCGTTGGTCGGCAACTCGTCGCGGAAGACCACTCGGTCGGGGGTCCGCGATCCGCGCAGCTGGCGTCGGACGTGCTCGCGCAACTCGTCGGCGTCCGGGGTGGCCGGGCCGTCCGGATTGTCGGCGGGAACCACCACCGCGACGATGATCTGGCCCCACTGCGGATCCTCCGGCCCCACCACGGCGCAATCGCGTACCGCGGGATGCTCGACGAGCACATCCTCGATCTCGGCCGGCGCGATGTTCTCGCCCCCGCGGATGATCGTGTCGTCGGAACGGCCGCCGATGAAGAGATAGCCGGCCTCGTCGAGCATCGCGATGTCCTTGGTGGGGAACCACCCGTCGGCATCGAGCACCGAGCCGATCTCGGCGTAGCGGCCGGAAACCTGGTCGCCGCGGACGAACAGTTCACCCGTTTCGCCGGGGCCGAGTACCGCGCCGTCGGCGTTGCGGATCTGCACCTCGATCCCGGGCACGGGCTGGCCCACCGAACCGAGCCTTCGCAGCACCGCATCGTCGGATGAGGCCAGCGCCGCGCGGTGGTCGTCGGGGCCGAGCACCGCAATGGTCGAACTGGTTTCGGTGAGGCCGTACGCGTTGACGAAACCGACGTCGGGAAGCAGTTCGAGCGCCTTGCGCACCAGAGGCAACGCCACCTTGGATCCGCCATAGGCGAGATTGCGCAGCGTGGGCAAGTCGACGGACTCCGTCTCGAGAACCGTGACGATGCGGTCCAACATGGTCGGCACCACGGTGGCCGTCGTGACACCCTCTGCCCGCACCAGGCGCACCCACTCGTGCGGGTCGAACTGGCGCAGGTACACCATCTTCCGGCCCGCGTAGAGGTTGGACAACGCGGCACCGACGCCGGCGATGTGGTACGGCGGTACGCAGATCAGCGCGGCGTCCTCGGGGGCCGCGGAGTCGAACTCCACGGTGCCGGTGATGTAACTGGTCAGGTTGTTGTGGGTCAGCTCAACGGCTTTGGGCCGTGACGTGGTGCCGGAGGTGAACAGGACCACGCCGACATCCTCGGGGTCGGCGAACTCGGCTACCGGTTCGGCAGTGCGGGCAGCCGCCACGAATTCCTCGGACCCGATCACCTCCTTGCCCGTTCCGGCGACGAGGTCGCAGTACTCGGAGTCGGCCACGATCAGCGGGGCCGGCAGGCGGTCGATCAGCTCACGCAGTCCGTCGGCACTGAGCCGGTAGTTCAACGGGGTGACCGGCACGCCGGCCCTGGCCGCGGCGAACAACAGCAGCGGCAGCATGGCGCCGCCGGTTCCCACGTAGGCGACGTGGGACGCGCCCGAAGCGGCGATGACGCCCGCCCCGCCGTCCGCGAGCGCGCTCAATTCTCCTGTGGTCAGCCGCATTTCGCCGGACACCACGGCGGTCCGGTCCGGATTGCTCGAGGAGGCCATCTCGAGCAGCAGCGAGATGCTCATGACTTGTCGACGAAGATATCAAGGATGGGGTCGTCGCCACCGCCGTAGCGAGACAGGTCCGTCACGCCGGATTGCCTCAGCAGTTCGGAGTCGATGAAGCATTTGCCGTTGACCTCGGCCGCGGGGCGGGACAGGATCACCGCCGCCGCATCGCCCATGATCTGCGGATCGCGGGACCTGTCGATCATCTCCTGGAAGTTGGGCGCATTGGCGACCGCGGCGGTGGCGATGTAGGTCTGCGGCCACAGGCAGCTGAATCCGATACCCGCATCCGCGTACTCCTGCGCCCATCCCAGCGAAAGCAGGGTCATCCCGTACTTGGACAGCGTGTAGGACGGGTGCGCGCCCAGCCAGTGCGGGTTCATGTTCAGCGGCGGCGCCAGCGTGATGACGTGCGCGTCGGGGCTCTTGCGTAGGTAGGGCAGCGCGGCTTTGGTGAGCAGGAACGTACCGCGTACGTTGATGTCCATCATCAGGTCGAACTTCTTGGCCGCCAACTGCTCGGTCGGTTCGGTGGCGATGGCGCTGGCGTTGTTGACCACGATGTCCACGCCGCCGAAGTGCTCGACGGCCGCGTCGACCGCGCGCTGCACGTCTTCTTCCTTGCGCACGTCGCCCACCACCGCCACGCCCTTGCCGCCGGCGGCCTCGACCTCCGCGACGGCGGTGTGCACGGTGCCGGGCAGCTTCGGATGTGGTTCGGCCGTCTTGGCCAGCAGCACGACGTTGGCGCCGCGTGCGGCCGCGGCGAGCGCGATCGCCAGACCTATGCCGCGGCTACCGCCGGAGACGACCAGCGTGCGGTCAGTGAAGGCGGACATGGACCTCCTTAGCCAGGCGACCTGCGTCGTCCCACGATGCTAGCTGACAACCTCAAGACAGCGGTATTGACGTTCTCATTTTACGCAAGTGCCATAATCGCTGTGTACCGCGTCTTCGCGTGCTCTCGACCCGGGAGTGCACCGCTTCCTCCGTGCGCGTTTGCGGCGAGCGGTATTGGCATTCTCATTTTTTGCAAGTACGTTATCCAGTGATGAGCGAGCCAGTACAGACCCCGTCGGGGATCCCGCTCGAGCCGGTCTACGGGCCGTCAGAACGGGCGACCGAACCGCCACCGCCGGGCACCTATCCGTTCACCCGCGGCAACTTCGCGTCCGGGTACCGCGGTAAGACTTGGACGTTTCGTCAGTATTCGGGATTCGGGACAGCCGAGGAATCGAACCGCCGCTACCGCTACCTGCTCGACCAGGGCGGGACCGGATTGTCGGTGGCATTGGACCTGCCCACGCAGTGCGGCTACGACTCCGATGACCCCGAGTACGGCGAGGAGGTCGGTCGCGTCGGCGTCGCGGTCGACACGCTCGCCGACGCCGAGATCCTGTTCGACGGCATCCCGCTGGACAAGATCAGCACCAGCTTCACCATCAACGGCACCGCCGCGATCCTGCTGGCGTTCTATGTCGCCGCGGCAGAGAAGAAGGGGGTGCCGCGAGCGAAGCTGACCGGCACCATCCAGAACGACATCCTCAAGGAGTACGCCTCACGCGGTACCTGGATCTGGCCGCCGGAACCGTCGCTGCGGCTGATCGCCGACACGATCGAGTTCTGCGCGGCCGAGGTGCCCAGGTTCAACGCGATCTCCGTCGCCGGTGCGCACTTCCGCGATGCCGGCGCGAATGCCGTTCAGGAGATGGCGTTCACCCTGGCCGACGGCGTCACTTATTGCGACACCGTCGTCGAGCGCGGCCGCATGACCATCGATCAGTTCGCCCCGCAGATCTCCTTCTTCTTCTACACCCACGGCGACTTCTTCGAGGAGATCGCCAAGTACCGGGCTGGGCGCCGCCGGTGGGCGACGATCGTGCGGGAACGCTACGGCGCCACCACCGACAAGGCGTCGATGTTCCGGTTCGGCTGTGTGGCGGGCGGCGCATCGCTGTACGCGCCGCAGGCCCAGAACAACCTCGTCAGGGTCGCCTACGAGGCGATGGCCGCGGTGCTCGGCGGCGTGCAGTCGATGTTCACCGCGGCGTGGGACGAACCGTTCGCACTGCCGAGCGAGGAGTCTGCGACGCTGGCGCTGCGGACCCAGCAGATCCTCGCTTACGAGACCGGCGTGACCAAGGTTGCCGACCCGCTCGGCGGCTCGTACTTCGTCGAGGCGCTCACCGACGCGACCGAAGAGAAGATCATCGAGATCATGCACGACTTGGAGCGGCACGGCGGGATGGTCGCAGCCATCGAGGACGGCTACCTGCAGGGCCTGATCGCCGACGAGGCCTTCAAGATCCACCAGGACGTGGAATCGGGTATCAGGCCCGTTATCGGAGTCAACAAGTTCGTCTCCGAAGAACCACCGCCGGAGATCGCGACATACGAACTCGACGCCGAGGGCCGCGATATGCAGCTCAAGCGGCTGTCCAAGGTCAAGGCCGAGCGCGATGCCGCGGCGGTCAAGGAGTCGTTGGCGGCCCTGGCTCGCGCCGCCGAGGGTGACGACAACCTGATGCACAAGCTCATCGACTGCGCCAACACGTACTGCACTGTGGGCGAGATGGTTTCGACGCTCAAAGCCGTCTGGGGCGAATTCCAGCAGCCGGTGGTGTTCTGATGGCTGACTCCGCTCCCGCCCAGACCCGTCCGGCCCGCGTGTTGGTCGCCAAACCCGGCCTCGACGGTCATGACCGCGGCGCCAAGATCGTCGCACGCACGCTGCGCGACGCCGGGTTCGAAGTGATCTACACGGGTATCCGGCAACGCATCGAGGACATCGTCTCGATCGCGTTGCAGGAAGATGTTGCGCTGGTGGGCCTTTCGATCCTATCGGGCGCACACGTGGCGCTCACCACGCGCACCGTGGAAGCCCTGCGCTCGGCCGACGCCGGCGATATCGCGGTCGTCGTGGGCGGCACGATTCCGCAGAGCGATGTTCAGAAGCTGCTGGACGCCGGAGCCGCGGCGGTGTTCCCGACCGGCACACCGCTCGACACGCTGGTCGACGAGGTGCGCAAATTGACGGTGAGCGAACAGTGACTTGCCGGCCGAATGTGCGTTCGGCGCTGAACTCTCGGAGGAAGAGCTGACATGCGGCTTGGCGTGATGATCGGGGCCGAGCGCGGCGACATGGCCCGCAAGGTCAACAAGCTGGTCTCCGATATCCAATGGGCCGAATCCGCAGGCATGGACACGGCATGGATGCCGCAGGTGCCCAACGACTTCGACTGCCTGACGATGGTAGCGCTGATGGCGGCGCACACGTCGAAGATCGAGCTGGGCACCGCGGTGGTCCCGCTGCAGGCGCAGCACCCGATCGCGCTCGCGCGGCAGGCTCTGTCGGTGCACGCGATGGCCGGTGGACGGCTCGCGCTCGGGGTCGGCCCGTCGCACCATTGGATCGTTCGGGACATGCTCGGCATCCCCTATGAGAAGCCGGCCGCGTACACCCGCGACTACCTCGAGGTGCTCAACACCGCGCTCGCAGGACCCGGCGATGTCGATGTCGAGAACGACACCTTTTCGGTGCACAATCCGACGGTGCTGGGCGCGCAGAGCCCGCTGCCGGTCCTGGTGGCCGCGCTGGGTCCGGTCATGCTGCAGATCGCCGGGGAGCGCGCCGACGGCACGGTGCTGTGGATGGCTGACGAGAAGGCGATCGGTGATCACATCGCGCCCAAGATCAACAAGGCCGCCGCGGAAGCCGGTCGGCCCGCGCCGCGCATCGTCGCGGGAATTCCGGTGTGCCTGTGCGCGAACTCGGAGATCGAGACGGCGAAGGAGCGGGCGAATCGCATCCTCGCCGAGGCCGAGACGTCGCCGAACTATCAGCGCCTACTCGATCGCGGGGATGCGCGCGATGTCGGCGATCTGTGTGCGGCCGGCGACAGTGAACAGATTCTGCGGCGATTCCAGAATTTCGCCGACGCCGGAGTCACCGACTTGTCGGTTCGGCTGTTGCCGATCGGCGAGAACCGTGACGACCTGATCGCGTCGAAATACCGCACGCGCGAGGTGATCGCCGAACTTGCCAAGGCGGTACGGTGACCGACTCGGGTCCGCTGGCGGGCATCCGGATCATCGAGGTCGGCGTCATGCTGGCCGGCCCGTACGCGACCATGCTGCTGGCCGACCTGGGGGCGGAGGTCATCAAGATCGAACCGCCCGGCGGCGAGATCTCGCGTCAGGTCGGCGACAGCTACTTCGCCAGTCTCAACCGAAACAAGAAGAGTGTGGTGCTCGATCTGCGCTCGGATGACGGTCGCCGGCACCTGGCCGAGCTCGTCGCGGAATCCCATGCGCTGCTGGTGAACATGAAGCCGTCGGCGATCAAGAAGCTGGGCCTGACATACGAATCGCTTCGACAGTTCAACGAACGCATCGTCTGTGTGGCGATGACCGGCTTCGGGCTCGAGGGCGGCGACGACCCCGCGTTCGACTACGTGATCCAGGCCGCGACCGGCGTCGCCGCGATGACGGGACATCCCGACGGGCCGCCGACCTTGCCGGGGTATTCGTCTGCGGACAACTCGACCGGGCTGGCCGCGGCGTTGGGGTTGCTGGCCCAGATCGTGTCCGGCCGCGGTGGTCAGGTCGACGTGTCTCTGCGCGACGTGATGCTCTCGCAGTTGAACTATCGCGCCTCGGCCTACCTCAACGACGGTGCGGCGCCGCTGCGCTATCCGTACGGGGCCCACTCGTATTACGTTCCGGCGCAGCTGTTCGCAACAGCGGACGGCTATCTGGCGCTGTTCATCACCCATGACGCCTTCTGGCGGGCGTTCTCGGCCGAAGCGGGCATTGACGGCTTCGAGACGATGGCGGAAAGGGCCGCGAAACGCGACGAGGTGCTCGCCGTGGTCGCGACCGCGTTGGCCGCCGACGCGGCCGCGGGCTGGGAGTCGCGGCTCCGGCCGCTCGGGATCCCCGTCGCCGCGGTGCGTACGCTGCCGGAGGCGTTGGAGCAAACACCGGAGGTGATCGTCACCGCCGGCGAATTCCGTTTGGTGCGCAGTCCCATCCAGATCGCCGGCTATCAACCGGAATACCGGCCCGCGCCACGCGTCGACGAGCACGGCGCGCCCGGTCCGGCTTGTCGTTGCTGACGCAATGTCGCGCTGAGAGCACCGTCGCGGCTATATATGCACGGCGACGCTCTCAGACTGACATTGTGATCGGGCCTGTGCGAAGCGAGCTAGTCGTCGTAAGTGACGCCGATCGTTTCGGTTTCCGGAACCGCCTGGCAGGTGAGGATGTATCCCTCCTCCACCTCATCGTCTTCGAGAGCGTCGTTGACCCGCATGGTCGCTCGACCCTCGATGAGCTTGCCCATGCAGGTGCCGCAGTTGCCGGCTTCGCAGGAGAACGGCGGTGACAACCCGGCACGTCGGGCGCTCTCGAGAAGCGTCTCGTTGGCGACCCGCGCCACCGACACCTTCTTGCGGTCGAGCACGATCGTCACCTGTCCGCCGCTCTGCGCGGGATGGTCAGGCATCGGATCCGCCGTCATCAAACCTCTCCTGGCATGTCGATTCTAGCTGGATGAGAATACCATTCTCGTTAAATGATACGCTATTCTCAACACAGTCGTGCACGCCGGAGACGCTAGTGAGGACAGGGTGTGAGTGAGGCGATCGCGCTCGCCTTCGAGCAGCGTGAGTACACGCTGTCCCAACTCGATGCGCTGACCGGCGGCATGGCCGACACTCTGCAACGCCGCGGTGTGCGGGCCGGGGACCGGGTCGCATTGATGTCGTCCAATCGTCCCGAGTTCGTCGTCGCGCTGCGCGCGGTCTGGCAACTGGGGGCATCCGCCGTCCTGCTGAGTCCCGCCTGGAAGCGCGCCGAGGCAGAGCACGCACTTGCGCTCACCCGGCCGGCGCATGCCGTGGGGGACCAGGGTGTGCTCGCCGAGCTCATGCCGACGCTTTCGCTGGACGAGCCGATCGACCCGGCTCGACTGGAGTTCGACGCACCGGCGCCGGACGCCGACGCCCTGTTCGTGTTCAGTTCCGGTACCACGGGTATGCCGAAGGCCGTGCGTCACACGCACGCTTCGTTCGCCGTCGCGGTGCGGCACTGGCGAGACGCGCTGCAGCTGTCCTCGTCGGACCGCATGCAGATCATGACGCCGCCGTCACACATCCTGGGACTGCTCAACATCGTGATGGCGCTCGAGACGGGCACATGGATCCGGTTGCATCGGCGGTTCGACATCGAGCTGATGCTGCGACATATCGAGCGGGACGGGATCACGATCGAGATGGCAGTGGCCCCAATTGCTCTGGCGCTCGCCAGCCATCCGGATCTCGAGTCCTATGACCTGTCATCGCTGCGGTACATCATGTGGTGCGCGACTCCCGTCGCCGAAAGCGTCGCCGAGACGGTCACCCGCAGAACCGGCGTGATGTGGGCGACGGCGTACGGTGCGAGCGAACTTCCGGTCATCTCGTGCAACGACATCGACGGCAGGCATCTGGACACGGTGGGCCGGCCCGTTCCCGGCGTGCTCGTGCGGGTCGTGTCACTGGACAGCGGAGCGGTCCTGGGTGCGGGCGAGGTGGGTGAGATCCAGGTGCGTTCGGAATCGGTGATGGCGGGTTACCTGCCGGAGTCGGCGACACCAGACGCATTCGACGACGGGTGGTATCGCACGGGCTATGTCGGGTTCCTCGACGACGACGGCTGGCTGCGAATCACCGACCGGTCGAAGGAGATGATCAAGGTGCGTGGCTTTCAAGTCGCGCCCGCGGAGATCGAAGCGGTGCTGCACGGGCACCCGGCGGTCGACGACTGCGCGGTTTTCGGAGTGTCCGATGCAGTCAACGGTGAGGCGGTTGTCGCCGCGGTGAAGACGAACACCGCCGTGGAGCCGGGTGAGCTGGTGACTTTCGTGGGCGAGCGGTTGGCGTCGTACAAGCGACCGAGCCGGGTGGTCGTCGTGCCCGAGATACCGCGGCTGCCATCGGGGAAGGTTTTGCGTCGAGTGTTGAAGGAGCGTCTGTGGACGTCCGTCTGACGAGTGAACAACAGCAGTTGCGGGAGGCCGCAGCCAGTTTGGCCGACGACCTGGGCCCGGGCTCGGTCGCCGACCTCGACGACGCGAGCCGTGTCGCCAGGCTCGAAAAGGCGGTTGACGCCACGGGGTTTCGCACGCTGCGTTCCGATGGCGCCTCGGGTGTGGAGGTGGCGATCGTGGCCGAGGAGTTCGCCCGCGGCCTGGTCGACGTGCCGTTCATCGGGCCGGTGCTCGCCGATGACCTTCGGGCGCGCTGTGGGCGTGACGTCGCGCCCGGCGCGCAGTCCGAGTCGGCCGACCTGACCAACAGCCTTGCCGGAGTTGTGGAGTCGCCGGCTGAGCTCGGTGACCTTTCGGAAGAGGATGCACAGCGGTGGCGTGCGTTGGCGCTGACGGCCACATGCGCTGACCTCGTCGGGTCGGCTCGTGGCGCGCACACACTTGCGGTCGACTACGCCAAAGTGCGCGAGCAGTACGGCGCGACGATCGGGTCGTATCAGGCCGTCGCGCATCTGCTGGCCGAGAGCCTGGCGCTGATCGAGGGCGCGGTGAGTGTGTCGCGGCACGCCGCCTGGGCGGTGGATGAACTGCCGGCGGCCGAAGCGATCGAGGCGGCGCGGGTGGCCAAGATCTACTGTGCGCGAGCCGCTCTGACCGTCTGTGAGACCTCGATCCAGGTGCACGGCGGCATCGGCAACACGTGGGAGTGCCTGGCGCACGTGTATCTGCGCCGGGTGCTCGCCGCCTCCGAGACGTGGCCCGTGAAGCTGGAGGAGCTGACCATTGGACTTTCGTGATTCGCCGGAGGAAGCCGCGTTCCGCGATCGGCTGCGCGGCTGGCTGACCGAACAGAAGGGCAAGTTCCCGACGTCGGGCGACGAGTACTGGGCCGCCCAGGGCGCGTGGCACCAGGCGCTCTACGAGGCCGGGTTCTTCGGCACGTCGTGGCCGAAACAATATGGTGGGCAGGAGCTGCCGCCCGTCTACGACGTGATCGTCGACGAGGAGATCGCCAAGGCCGGCGCGCCGGCGCGGCCCAGCCTGGGCTATCTCGTGGTCGGTTTGTCGCACCACGGCAGCGAGGAACTGCGGCAGCGGTTCCTGCCCGGGATGATCAACGGCACCGAGCGGTGGTGCCAGGGCTTCTCCGAACCCGGTGCGGGATCGGACCTTGCATCGCTCACCACGACCGCGGTGCGCGAAGACGACGAGTACGTCATTCACGGCCACAAGATCTGGACCAGTTACTCCGACGTCGCCGACTGGTGTCTGCTGCTGGCGCGCACCGACAAGGATGTCCCGAAGCACAAGGGCATTTCGGCGTTCATCGTGCCGATGCACCAAGACGGTATCGAGCAGCGCCCGCTGAAGATGATCAGCGGTGTCACCAAGGAGTTCGGCCAGGTGCTGTTCGACGGGGCACGGGTGCCGGCCGAGAACATGGTCGGAGCGCCTGGCGAGGGCTGGAAGCTCGCGATGACCGTCGTCAGCCATGAGCGGGAGCCCTCGACCCTCGGCTTCTCGGCCCGGTACGGAAAGCTGGTGCGCCAGTTGGCCTCACGTGTCGAAGGCTCTGCGCCCGAGGAGTTGGCCTGGGCGTGGGTGCAGACCGAGATGCTGCGGCTGCATGTGCGCAGGAGGCTGTCCGAACAACTCGACGGCATCACGCACGGGCCGCAGGGGTCACTGGACAAACTGTTGATGACGTGGGTTGAGCAGTCCGTGGGACACGCCGCGCTGGCGACCGTCGGCACCAGCGATGCCGAACTGTTCGGTGCCTACATGTACAGCCGCGCGCAGAGCGTCATGGGCGGCACCTCGCAGATCCAGAAGAACATCATCGCGTCGCGCATTCTCGGATTAGGAGTCTAAGTTGTACGACCTGCCACCAGAGATCGACGTTCAGGCCGACGGCGCCTTGCGCATCATCACGCTGAACCGACCGGACTCGTTGAACTCCGTCAATGACGACCTGCACTGCGGCCTAGCGTGGGTGTGGTCGCGGTTGGCCGAGGATCGCGAGGCCCGCGCCGCGGTGATCACCGGTGCGGGACGGGCGTTTTCGGCCGGCGGCGACTTCGGCTACCTGGAGGAATTGCGGCAGGACGCCGATCTGCGCGCGAAGACGATTCTGCACGGCCGCGAGATCGTGCTGGGAATGGCGCGCTGCCGGATCCCGGTGGTGGCGGCCGTCAACGGTCCGGCGGTCGGGCTGGGCTGCAGCCTGGTCGCGCTGTCCGACATCGTCTACATCAAACCCGATGCCTACCTTGCCGATCCGCATGTGCAGGTCGGGCTGGTCGCCGCCGACGGCGGGCCGTTGGTGTGGCCGCTGCAGATGAGCCTGCTGCACGCCAAGGAGTTCGCGCTCACCGGAACCCGGATCTCGGCGCAGCGCGCCGCCGAGCTGGGCTTGGCCAATCACGTCGTGGAAGACCCGCTCAGTGAAGCGATCGCCTGCGCGAAGAAGATCATGGAGTTGCCGCGCCAGGCCGTCGAAAGCACCAAGCGGCTGTTGAACATTCACCTCGAGCGTTCTGTGCTGGCGGTGCTGGACTACGCCAACACGGCTGAGCACCAGTCCTTCGAGACAGACGACTTCCGCGAGATCGTCACGCGCCTGAACGCCAAGAAGAAGTAGCCCTCCCCAGCCACCGCGAGTGACCGTGTCCGTACGCCGACACGCCGCTGTCTGCGTGCATTATGCGGTCGCTTGCGGGGATCAGAACGTCAGCGATTCGCTGCGTTGGATGGTGCCGGTGACGCCGGTGCCGTTCTGCTGGGCCAAGCGCACTGCGGCGTTCGCCATCGCCTCGGGTGGTTCGACCATCTCCGGCGGGATCTCCATGCCTGCGCCGCCGGCCTGCCAACCCTCGGTGAGCACGACTCGCGACGGGCTCAAACAGTTGACGGCGATGTTGTCGGCCTGGAGTTCAGACGCCAGGCCGAGATACATCCGCTCGACTGCCGCCTTCGACACCCAGTAGGCGTTGGCGCCGTGGTCGACCATCTCGACACCGGTCGTGGTGATCGCGATCAACGAGCCGCCGCCGCGGGCACGCACATGCGGAATCACGGCCTTGGTCACGAGGAACACGCCGGTCAGGTTGACGTTGAGGCACAACTGCCAACGCTTGAGCGGCGTCGACTCGATGGGACCCAGCCACAGCACGCCCGCGTTGGCGACCAGGACATCGATGCCTCCGAACTCCGAAACCGTTACAGCGACCGCGGTTTCGACGGACTCCTCGCTGGTGACGTCGCACGGTACCGCCAATGCGCGTCCACCCGCGGACACGATCCGGTCGGCGACGGAATGAATGGTGCCCGGAACCTTACCCTCGTGTTCGGAACGCGCGGCGACCGCCACCGCCGCCCCCTCACGCGCCAGTGCCGCCGCGACCGTTGCGCCGATGCCGCGGCTGGCCCCGGCGACGAACGCGACGCGACCGTCGAGCGAACCCGCCGAAGTCATTTCGGTGGGAACCGCAGCGCCCCGTCCAGGCGGATGATCTCGCCGTTGAGGTAGTCGTTCTCGACGATGCTCTGCGCCAGTTGCGCGTATTCCGTCGACCGGCCCATCCGCTTGGGGAACGGCACCTGCGGGCCCCAGTACTGCTCGAGCTGGTCGGCCGCCTTGCCGTAGGCCGGGGTGTTGATGGTGCCCGGCGCGATGGTGACCACGCGGATGCCGAGCGGGGACAGATCGCGTGCGGCGACGAGCGTCATACCGAGCACGCCACCCTTGGCGGCCGAATAGGGGAGCTGGCCGATCTGGCCCTCCACGCCGGCGATCGAAGCGGTGTTGATGATGACGCCGCGGGCGCCCTCGTCGAGCGGCTCGGTCTTCGCGATCTCCGCGGCCGACAGCCTCATCACGTTGAACACCGCGGTCAGGTAGAACTCGATGGTCGTCTTGAAGCCGTCGAGGTCCAGCGGTGAACCGTCCTTGCCGATGAGCCGGCCCCCGCTCGCCGGGCCGCCGTGGGTGTCCACCGAAATCCGCACGGGCGCCAACGACGCGGCCTCGGCGATCGCCGCGTTGACCGAATCCTCGGACGTCGCGTCGGTGCGGACGTAGCGCACACCGAGTTCGCTCTCGAGCTTCTTGCCCTTGTCGTCGGCCATGTCCGCGACGACGACCTTGGCCCCCGCACCGTGCAGGCGCCGGACCGTCGCCTCGCCGAGGCCGCCGGCGCCGCCAACGACGATCGCCGAGCTACCTGCGATTTGCATATGGTTCCCCTTCTTGCAACTGGCACTCTCAGCCTGAGAGAATAGCATTCTCATACCGGTCGAGAGGGAGACACCTATGCCTGAAGCCGTGATCGTTTCTGCGCTTCGCACCCCCATCGGCACCGCGATGAAGGGCTCGCTGCGTGACACCGACGCCTATCAGTTGGCCGAACACGTCATCGGAGCGGCGGTCGGCGACCTGGACTCGCATCCGGTCGACGACGTGGTGCTCGGCGAGGGCCTTTACGGCGGCGGAGTTGTCGCACGACATGCGGCGCTTACCGCGGGCCTGACCTCGGTGCCCGGTCTCGCCATGAACCGGCACTGCGCCGCGGGACAGGCAGCTGTGCAGGGCGCGGCGGCGAGCATCCGCGCCGGCATGGACCAATTGATCCTCGCCGGCGGCGTGAACTCCGCGTCGACGTCGCCGCGGTTCAAGCGCCGCGCCGGCAGCGACAAGGATGCCGAGCTGGTCGACTGGTTCCCGCCCACGCATCCCGACCGGCCCGACGCCCCGAACATGGACATGTCGATCACCGTCGGCTGGAACGCCGCCGTCAAGGCCGGGATCTCGCGCGAGGAGATGGACGAGTGGGCGCTGGGGTCACACCGCAAGGCGATCCAGGCCATCGACGAAGGCCGCTTCAAGCACGAGATCGTGCCGATCGACACGCCGCACGGGCTGTTCGAGGTCGACGAGCATCCGCGCCGAGACACCACCATCGAGAAGTTGGCGGCCCTCAAACCGCTGCATCCCGAAATCGAGGGATTCTCGATCACCGCCGGAAATGCGTGCGGCGCCAACGACGGAGCCGCGATCCTCGGTATCGCCAGTGACCGCCTCGGGTTGCCCGCACTGGCGACCATCCGCTCGTGGGCGTCGGTGGGTGTGGACCCCGCATCGACCGGCCTGGCTCCCGTCGAGGCGATTCCGAAGGCGCTCAATCGGGCACGGCTTTCACTTGCCGACGTCGACCTGTTCGAGATCAACGAAGCGTTCGCCTCGATGTGCGTGGCGACGATCAAGCTTCTCGACATCGACCCAGGCCGCGTCAACGTGAGTGGGAGTGGATGCTCACTGGGCCATCCGGTGGCGGCCACCGGTGCTCGGATGCTCGTCACGCTCGTGCACGAACTCCGAAGGCGCGGAGGCGGTATCGGCGTGGCCGCGATGTGTGCTGGCGGCGGGATGGGATCGGCCACGGTCATCGAGGTCGGCTGAGCCGCCCGGCGGCGACGTCGGGCGCGTGATCCGTAGACTGCGGAATCGATGACCAGCTCAGACAATGTCGCGGAACTCCTCGACGCGGCGCGCAACGGTTCGGCGCGGGCGGCCGGCCGGCTGCTCAGCCTTGTCGAAAGTCCACGGCGCAGCGAGGTTCTCGATGCGCTCGGGCCGGTTTTCGCGCCTCGTGTCGTCGGTGTGACGGGGCCACCGGGGGCGGGGAAGTCGACGACTGTGGGCGCCCTGGTCGGGGCATATCGTGCGCGCGGCGAGCGGGTCGCGGTGCTGGCGGTCGATCCGTCGTCGCCCTATAGCGGTGGAGCGTTGCTCGGTGACCGGATCCGGATGGCCGCCCATATCAACGATCCCGATGTGCTGATCCGCTCCGTCGCGGCGCGTGGGCATCTCGGTGGGCTCGCCGCGGCAGTTCCCGCGGCGATCCGGGTACTCGCCGCGCTGTCTTACGGGCTGGTGGTGCTGGAGACCGTCGGGGTCGGGCAGTCAGAGATCGAGATCGCGGCGGTCGCCGACCCGACCATCGTCATCCTCAATCCCGGCGCCGGCGACGCCGTGCAGGCCGCCAAAGCGGGTCTGCTGGAGGTCGCCGACATCGTCGTGGTCAACAAGGCCGACCGCGACGGCGCCGACCAGACCGTGCGCGACCTGCGCGCGGAGACCGCGGCGCCGATCCTGAAACTCGTTGCCGCCCAGGGCGAAGGGGTCGCCGAGTTGGTGGGGGCCATCGAGGCCCATGTCCGCAGTGACAGCCCGGAACGCCGCGCCGCGCGGGCTCGGTCGCAGATCCTGTCACTGGCGCAGACCCTGCTGCGCACTCATCCAGAGCTGGACCGGCTGGCGGCCGCGGTCGCCGCCGGCAGCGACGACGCCTACAGCGCGGCCGAGCGGTTGTTCTCCGTGCGTGCGGAGCGCTGACCACTCGACATAGTCGAGTCCTGACGCTCTAGTCGGCAAGCCCGAGCATTCGGCGCGTCATTTCCTTCAGATGCCGGCGCAGTGTTTCGCCGTCGACATCGGCGACCAGGGGATGCATCACCGCAACACTGATCGCGCTCGAGAGCATCGCCGCGTGCAAGCGCGCCTCCACCCCGGCCTCGGTACCGAGCAGGGCCGCGTAGAGGCGTTCGATGAATCGTTGAAAAGGTTCATACTCGGCCTGCAGCCGGATGATCACGGGATCGAACTGCAATGCGCTGACCACACCGCGCCGGGAGATGGCCTGGTCGATCATCCGATCTAGCAACACCTCGCGCGCTCGCGGGCCGTGCCCCTCGGCTTCGGCGGCTTCGAGTGCATCCTCGAGCCGGCTCATCTCCCGCTCGGTGATGGCGATGACCATCTCGTCCTTGGTCTTGAACTGTCGGTACACCGCAGCCTTGGTCACGCCCAATTCGTCGGCGATCATCTGCAGCGAGGTTCCGCTGACGCCGTGCTCGGCGATCAGTTTCAACGCCGCGTCGAGGACACGGGTCTGAGCCGCGGTTCTCGTGATCGCGCCGAACTTGTGGCGTTCTCGAGTGGTCACAGCGACGAGGGTAGACGAGCATTGACCGTCAAGTTGCCGATCGGCTACCGTGCAAGTTGCCGATCGGCTACCAACGTTACGCGAAGAGGGTTCGACGATGAGACGAACTGATGGCGAGTTGCTCATGTTGTGGGCATTGCCCGTGATCGGAATCATCTGGGTGTCAGCGTTTTTCCTGTTTCCCGGCTTCATGCATCCCATGTCGCCGACCATGTCCGCGGAGGAGGTTGCGGGCTTCTACCGCGACGAGACCGCACGGATCCGGTACAGCATGATCTTGTTCAACTGGTTCGGCGTGGGGTTGATCCCCACCGTCATCCTGTTGGCGATGCAGGTACGCCGAATGGCGCACCGCACGCCGATTCTGTCCTACTGCCTGATCGCCTGCGCGGGTGGACCGCCGACGCTTTTCCTCATCGCCAACATGTTCTGGCTGCTCGGTTCGTTCCGCCCCGAGCGCGCCCCGGAACTCACCCTGTTGCTCAACGATCTGGCCTGGGTCACCTTCACAGTGCTGGTTCCTTACCTCATCGCTCAGTGCCTGGTGCTGGCGCTGGCGATCTACTGGGATCGCCAGGACCAACCGGTGTTCCGACCGTGGGTGGCGCACTTCAATCTGCTCGTCGCGGTCGCTCTGGCGCCGGCAGCTTTCGGCGCGGTGACGTTCACCGGACCGATCGCCTGGGACGGTTTCTTGTCGTTCTGGGTAAAGAACGTCGCCATCGCGGCGTGGATCGTCGTCATGGGAGTTGTTCTCACCCAGACCATCCGGCGCCAGCGGGCCGAGACTGCGGTCGCCGCATGAGTACTTCGGCAGCGGAAGCGGTGACTGTGCCGGAGCCGCCCGACGGTTCACGGCTGGGTCGTTTCGTCTGGAATTTTCGAAACCATCCCAAGCGCGAGTTGTGGTTCGCGTGGTGGGTGATGGTCGTCTTCTACCAACTGTACGGTGTGTTGTTCTTCCTCGTCACCCGTGTGCAGCCGCCGCCGAGCCCGGACTGGGAGACGGCGTTGGTCGTACAGTGGTTCGACGACCGCCACCACGGCATCCTCACCGGGTTCGGCATCGTCTTCCTCATCTCGGGCATGTGTGCGCCGATGAACGCCCTTCTCGCGTACTCGATGCGACGGATGTCGGTGAGCCGCGTCTTTGGATATTCGTACCTGATCATGTATTCGTTGAGCGCGCTCCCCGGCATGCTGGTGATGGCCATCGCAATGACCGTCGCGGCTCTGCGGCCGGACCGCGATCCCGAACTGATCTACTGGCTCTACGATTTCGCGTTCTTGTCGTTCAGCGGCACCATGGGGGTCTTCCTGGTCGGCTCCGTGGTGTGGCTGGTGGCGATCTTGCTCGACAAGAACGGCGTGTTCCCGAAGTGGTTCGCGTATCTGGGGTTGTGTAACGCGCTGACCGAAGTCGTCGTCGCACCGGCGTGGATCTTTCAACGCGGGGCGTTCGCATGGAACGGTGCGATCGCGTGGTGGATCAACATGGTCGTGTTCGTCACCTACACCGCCGCATTCATCATGCTGCTGCGAAAGATGATCGAACGAGAGGATTTCGGCACTGGTCCGCTGCCAGATCTTCCGGGCAAAAGTGAAGCCGCGCAGGCGGCTTCAGTGGAGGCGGTTCGATGACCAATCTCACTGGCGCCGAGCGGCAACAACTCGAGGCCACGCCGAAACGGTCAGTGCCGGGACAGCCGGACATGTGGCTGTTCGTGCTGTTCGAAGCGCTTCTGTTCACCGGGTACTTCTCGGTTTATCTGGCCTTGCGCACTCAAAACGAAGATCTTTTCCTGCAGTCGCAAGCCGACCTGGATCTTCGAATCGGGGTCTTCAATACCATTGTGTTGCTGTCGAGTTCGTGGGCGATCGCCCGATGCGTGCGCGCGTCACGGGAGGGTGCGTACCGGTCGGCGATGACGTACGCGCTCGTGACGGTAGGCTTCGGCGCGCTGTTCGTGACCTCCAAGGTGCTGGAGTGGGTTCAGGAGATCCGCATCGGTAACACATTCACCAGCGACGAGTTCCTCCAGCACTACTACTTCTTGACATCACTGCACTGCATCCACGTGTTGATCGGCTTCATCGTGTTGGGTGTGGTCATCTATCAGTTGCGCAGTCCGGCCCGGCGATCCCAGCAGCTCGTCGAAACGGGTGCCACGTATTGGCACACAGTCGATTTCCTGTGGGTCATGATCTTCGCAATGCTCTACGTCGTGAGGTGACCGGGTGAGCAACATATTCAACAAGAGGCTGCTGATCGCCTGGTCGATCCTCACATTGTTGACGCTGGTGTACGTCTGGATGGACGAGGCGGTCGATCAGAACGGCACGCTCAAGGCCAGCACAGTGGTCACCGTGAGTGCGATCGCGATCGCGCTCATCAAGGTACGCATCATCTTCCGCGAGTTCATGGAGGTACGCCACGCCCCCGTATGGCTGTGCCGCCTCACCGACAGCTGGGTTGTGCTCGTCGCAGCATGCCTACTGGGCAGCTATTTCGTCGGCTCCGCGGTAGCCGGCTAGGGCTTTGCGGTCCCCTGACTTCGTCGTGGGCCCCTGCTCGTGCTAGGACCGGGCGCAGACGGCCAGCCCCGCGCGGTAGCCGAACACCATTGCCGGGCCGAGGGTTCCGCCGGCGCCGCCGTACGCCTTGCCCGTCGCGCCCGCCATTGCGTTGCCGGCGGCGAACAACCCCGGGATCGCCGAGCCGTTGACGTGCAGCACCCGGCCGTCGCGGTCGGTGCGGGGTCCACCCTTGGTCCCCATCGCACCGATCGACACCGGCACCGCGTAGTACGGCGGTGTGTCGATCGGGCCGAGCGTCCGAGCTGCAGCAGTCGGCGCCTTGTCGTCGCCCCAGTAGCCGTCGTAGGCGCTCGAACCGCGGGCGAAGTCGGGATCGGTCTCCCGGGCGACGCCGTCGTTCCACGAAGCCAGCGTGCGGGCCAGGCCGTCCGGGTCGATACCGGTCTTCTCGCCCAGTTCGGCCAGATCCTTCGACGGCGAAAACCAGTCCGGCGCCGGGCCATCCGGGTCGACGCCGAGGAAGCCGTACTTCTTCAGGTGCAGCGAATCGAACACGATCCACGCCGGATCGTTGGCGTAGCCGTGCTGCGGGTCGAGATAGTGGAACGGCCCCGCCATCGAGTTGTACTCGCCGGCCTCGTTGAGGAACCGTTTGCCCGCCCGGTTGACGATGATGCTCCGCGGACGGGTGCGTTCTAGTCGCACGCTTCGGCTGCGCGGCTGACCCTGAAACGTATCGCCCTGCAGTTGAACGATCGGCACCCACCAGGCTTCGCCCATGTTGGCCAGGTCGGCGCCGTGCGCCATCGCCATCCGCAGGCCGTCGCCGGTGTTGTTGGGCGGCGAGACCGGCCCGCGCATCGGCCCCCGCAGATAAGCCTCGACCAGCTTGCGGTCCCACTCGAATCCACCGGTACCGAGGACGACGCCGCGACGGGCGCGAACGTTGAAGTCGTTGCCGTCCTGTGAGATTCGCACGCCGGTGATGCCCAGCGGATCGGCGAGCAACTCGACGGCTCGCGCGCCGGTCCGAGGCGCGATGCCGAGGTCCAACAGGCCCTTCAGCAATCCGGCGATCAGGGCGGTGCCCGCGACGCAGTAGTCACCGGATTCGTCGTCCACCGAGGCGTGGATGCGTGCGCGGGTCTCCGCATCGATGCCGACATTGCTGAAGTCCGCCGGGAACGACGTGATGTGGTCGCGCCACTCGCCGAGCCTGCCGAGGTCGAACGGCTTGGCGTTGAGCGAGCGCCCGCCCGCCGGTCGCCCGCCGGGCAGCTCGGGTTTGTAATCCGGGAACCCCTCGGCGACCTCGAACCGCAGATCACTGTGCGCTTCAACGAAATCGAGCATCTCGGGTCCGGTGCACACGAAAGTCTCGACGAGATCGTCATCCATGTAACCCAGTGACTGCGCGCGCAGATAGGCCATCGCGGCCTCGACGGTCAGTTCGCCGTCGGCGGCCCGGTCGTGCGCGGGAATCCAGATGATGCCGCCCGACACCGCCGTCGTGCCGCCGACGGTCGCGGCCTTTTCGTAGATCTCCACCGAAGCGCCGTTGGCCGCCGCGGTGAGCGCCGAGGTCAAACCGGCTCCGCCGCTGCCGAGGACGACCACGTCGACGTCGTGGTCCCAATCGGTCATGTGCTGCTCCTTCCGGCTCACTGACCCTCTAGCTGAGGATCGCGGCTAATTCGTTGGCCGCCTTGACGACCGCGTCCCGGCCTTCCATCACGACGTCCTCGCGGTGTGAGATGAGGTTGATGCAGGTCGGCGGCGCCGGTGGCTGCCGACGCACGGGCACTGCGAGGCCATAGGTGTTCGGCTCGACCTCACCGTGGGTGATCACCCAACCCCGCTCCCGGGTCAGGGGAACCAAATCGCGTTCCCCTGGGCGCGGCGGCATGCTCGCCAGCAGCGCAATTCCGGCGGCACCTCGGTCCAGCGGGTAGCGGCTCCCTTCGTGAAATGACAGTTGGTAGAAGACGTTCGTCGGCACGATGACGGCGATCGCGACCTGCTGATCACCTTCGGCGACGAGAAGCGACACCGTGCTTGCGAGTTCGTCGGCCAGCCGCCGCAGGGTGGCCAAGCTCAGCTGACGCACGTTGTTGTCGAACGACGCCCCGAGCACCGCCAGCGCCGCGGCCGAGCGGTAGCGGCCGTCCTCACCCTTGGCCACCAACCGGAACTGGGACAGCGTCGACAACAACCGGTAGGCGATGGTCCGGTGCACGCCGATGTCGTCGGCGACCTGCTGAGCGGTGAGCCCGGTGCGCGAGCCGGCGACCAGCTGCAGCGCGGCCAGGCCCCTGGCCAATGTCTGAGAACCGGGCGCGCCGTTGGGCGCAGCGCCGATCGGCTCCGCTCCCTGCCGGGCCCGACCCTGAGACGGCATGGCGCCCCCTTCCTCCACTTCCCTTGACATTGGCCAGTCGGGAGAGTGATGCTCTGACTATAGTGCACGTAGATGTGCGATAAGTGAGCAGAGTGCTTACAAAATACGAGAATTCGGTTCTCGCAGTCAAGAGAGGGTAAGCGTGTCTGAAGCCGAGTTCGAGAGCGTCTGGAGCGACCTTCAGGGCGTCCCGTTCTCACAGGGCTACCTCGATGCCGGCGGAGTTCGCACCCGCTATCTGCACGCCGGTGAGACCGACAAGCCGGTGCTCGTTTTCCTGCACGGCTCCGGTGGGCACGCCGAGGCCTATGTGCGCAACCTCGAAGCGCATGCTGAACACTTCTCCGTCTGGTCCATCGACATGCTCGGCCACGGCTACACGGACAAGCCTGGTCACCCGCTGGAAGTCGGTCACTACGTGGACCATCTGATCGCGTTCCTCGACGCGGTCGGGGCGCAGCGCGCCCACATCAGCGGCGAGTCGCTGGGCGGTTGGGTCGCTGCCCGGGCGGCGGTCGACCACCCGGATCGACTGGACCGGTTGGTGCTCAACACCGCCGGTGGTTCGCAGGCCGATCCCGAGGTCATGAAGCGGATCATCACCTTGTCGATGGCCGCTGCCGAAGACCCGGCGTGGGAGACCGTCCAGGCCCGCATCAAATGGCTGATGGCCGACAAGTCAAAGGATTACGACGACATTGTGGCCAGCCGCCAACGCGTGTACCGGCAACCGGGATTCGTGTCGGCGATGCGCGACATCATGGCGCTGCAGGATCCGGAGATCCGTGCGCGCAATCTTCTGGGACCGGACGAGTACGGGTCCATCACCGCGCCGACATTGGTGGTGTGGACCAGTGACGATCCCACCGCAGACGTCGCCGAGGGCCGGCGGATCGCCTCGATGATCCCGGGCGCCCGCTTCGAGGTGATGCCGGGCTGCGGTCACTGGCCCCAGTACGAGGACCCAAAGACGTTCAATCGCCTGCACCTCGACTTCCTGTTGGGGAAGTGATGGCCGAGCGGGTTGATGTCCTCATCGTCGGCGCCGGCCCGTCCGGCCTGACGCTGGCCAATATTCTTGGGCTGCACAGTGTTCGGACGCTGGTCGTCGAGGAGCGCGACACACTGATCGACTACCCGCGCGGCGTCGGTCTCGACGACGAGGCGCTGCGCACCTTCCAGTCCATCGGCCTTGTCGAGCGGGTGTTGCCGCACACCGTGCCCAACCAGATCCTGCGGTTCTTCGACGCCAAGCGGCGGCTGCTGGCCGAGATGGCGCCACCGGATGCCCGGTTCGGCTGGCCCAAACGCAACGGCTTCGTACAACCGATGGTCGACGCCGAGTTGTACGGCGGCCTGGACCGTTTCGACCATGTCGAGGTCCGCTTCGGGTACCGCATGGAGTCGTGTGTCGAGACCGATGACGCGGTGACGGTTCGGTTCGCCGGCGGACAGGCGCCCGTCACGGCCCGGTATGTCGTCGGTTGCGACGGGGGCCGCAGCGCGACCCGGCGCTTGATGGGCGTCTCGTTCGACGGCACCACGTCGTCGACGCGCTGGCTGGTGGTCGACGTCGCCAACGACCCGCTGGGGCATCCGAACAGCGAAGTCGGCGCGGATCCGGTGCGGCCCTATGTGTCGATCTCGATCGCCCACGGCATCCGCCGCTTCGAGTTCATGATCCACCCCCACGAGACCGACGAACAGGCCGATGATCCGGCATTCGTCAAAAAGATGCTGGCGCAACGGGTGCCGTATCCCGAGCGGGTGGACATGATCCGGCACCGCGTGTACACCCATCATTCGCGGATTGCCGGTTCCTTCCGCAAGGGCCGACTGTTGTTGGCCGGCGACGCCGCCCACTTGATGCCGGTGTGGCAGGGGCAGGGGTACAACAGCGGCATCCGGGATGCGGCCAACCTCGGTTGGAAACTCGCCGCGGTGGTGACCGGGCAGGCCGACGACGCCCTGCTGGACACCTACGACGTCGAGCGCCGCAAGCACGCCAGGGCGATGATCGACCTCTCAACGCTGGTGGGCCGGGTCATCTCGCCGACGAACCGGCGAGTCGCCACCCTGCGTGACCGTGTCATCCATGCCGCGTCGGTCGTGCCCACATTGAAGCGCTACATCCTGGAGATGCGGTTCAAGCCGATGCCACGCTACAGAGAAGGCGCGGTGGTCCATGCCGGCGAGGACAATTCGCCTGCCGGCACGCTGTTCATCCAGCCTCGTGTGGACACGCGCGCCGAGCAGAACGTGCTGCTCGACGATGTGCTCGGGCCCGGCTTCGCGGTGCTGTGCTGGAGCAACAATCTGCGGGCGGTCCTCGGCGACAAGGCTTTCAACAGGTGGAAGGCGCTGGGCGCGGCATTCATCGAGGCGCGGCCGATGACGCAGCTGCACTGGCCGGGGCACGACGACGCCGATGTGACGGTGGTCGGCGACAAGACCGGCGCCTTGAAATCGTGGTTCGACATCTACACCGACTCCGTGCTGTTCCTGCGTCCCGACCGCTGTATCGCCGGCGCCTGCATCGCCCAGCGCGCCGCCGAAGTCAGCGAGTCGATCTTCGACGTCCTTTGCCTGACCCAGGAAGGAGGCTCTGGTTCTCATGGGCACACTGGCCCTGTGCTGCATGTCGCACAGCCCGCTACTGAACCTTCCGGGACCGTCACGGGGACTCCTTGACGACATCGAATCCGCGCTGACCGAGGCCCGCCGGTTTGTCAGCGACTACGACCCCGAACTCGTCGCAGTCTTCTCCCCGGACCACTACAACGGGTTCTTCTACCGGACGATGCCGCCGTTCTGCATCGGGACGGCGGCTCAGGGTGTCGGTGACTACGGCTCCCATGCCGGTGCTCTGGATGTGCCCGCAGACCTCGCGACGGACTGCGCCCGAGCGGTTCTCGAGTCGGGTATCGATGTCGCGATCTCGGCCAGCATGGACGTCGACCACGGAACGGTCCAGCCGCTGCAGAACCTGTTCGGGGATGCAACGGCGCGTCCGGTGATCCCCGTCTTCATCAACTCGGTGGCCACCCCACTCGGGCCGGTGCGCCGCGTTCGTGCGCTCGGCACCGCGATCGGCACCTTCCTCGCGACCCTCGACAAGCGAGTGCTGCTCCTCGGATCCGGCGGGCTATCCCACGATCCGCCGGTGCCGACGCTGGCCACCGCCCCGCCGGCGGCGCTCGAACGGATCGTGCACGGGACGCCGATGACACCGGAGCAGCGGCAGGCCCGGCAGGTCGCGGTGATGGACGCCGCCAAGGCGTTCGCACACGGGGACAGCCCGTTGCAACCGCTGAATCCCGAGTGGGACGCCGCGTTCCTCGAGTTGGTCGACGCCAACCGACTCGCCGAGGTGGACGGCTGGTCGAACGACTGGATCGAGCGAGAGGCGGGCCATTCAGCGCACGAAATCCGCACGTGGATGGCGGCTTTCGCCGCACTCGCCGCGCACGGCCGGTACCGGATCGAGCAGCGGTTCTACCGGGCGGCGCCGGAGTTGATCGCTGGATTCGCAATCAGGACGGCGGTACTGGATGTCTGAGAACTTCGACCACGTCGTCGACGTGCTCGTCGTCGGCTCCGGCGGTGGGGGGATGACCGCGGCACTGGCAGCCGACGCGTTCGGCCTCGACACCCTGGTGGTCGAGAAGGCGGCGCACTTCGGTGGCTCCACCGCGTTGTCCGGCGGCGGCATCTGGGTGCCCGGCGCACCGGCGCAGCGCAAGGCGGGTTACGTCCCGGACCGCGACGGTGTCGTCGAGTACCTACGCCGGATCACCGGCGGGCTGGTCAGCGACGCGCGGCTGCGCCAGTACGTCGACACCGCACCGGAGATGATGGAGTTCCTGGAAAAGCTCAGCCCGTGGTTCGAATTCGTCTGGAAGCCCGGCTATGCCGACTATTACCCGGAACTTCCAGGCGGCTCCGAGCAGGGCAGCACGATCAACGTGCCCGCCATCGACCTGCGCAAGCTGGGTGACGAGGAACAGCACCTGCTGCAGCCGCTCGCGATGGCGCCGAAGGGAATCTGGTTCGCGCCGAAGGATCTTCGACTGTTCTACCAGGTCCGCCAGAACTGGCGGGGCAAGGCCGTGCTGGTCAAGTTGATCTGGCGGATGTTTCGGGCACGGGTGTTCGGCGACCGGATGGCGGCCATCGGTCAGTCGCTGGCGGCTCGGATGCGCCTGGCGCTGCGGCAGCAGGACATCCCGCTGTGGCTCAACTGTCCGATGACCGAATTGATCACCGACGTCGACGGTACCGTGACCGGCGCGGTGGTCGAGCGAGACGGACGTCAGCAGCGCATCGGGGCCCGCCACGGCGTGATCCTGGCCGCGGGCGGGTTCGACCACGACATGGAATGGCGCCGACAGCATCTGCCGGTGCTGGAAGAAGATTGGAGCTTCGGCAATCCGGCCGCGATGGGTGATGCGATCCGGGCCGGGGAGAAGGTCGGCGGCTCAACCGATCTGCTCGACGAGGCGTGGTGGTTCCCCGCGATCTGCTGGCCGGACGGCCGGTTGCAGTTCATGCTCAACGAACGCATGATGCCGTCGCAGTTCGTCGTCAACGGCGAGGGCAAGCGGTTCATCAACGAGGCCGCCCCCTACATGGACTTCGCCCACGCGATGATCGAAGGACAGAACGCCGGGGTCACGCACATCCCATGCTGGTTGATCACCGACATCCGGTCGTTCCACCGCTATGTGGTCGCCGGGCACCTCCCGATTCCCAAGGTGCCGTTCGCGCCCGTGCCCACCGGCCGCAGGGTACCCAAGGCGTGGCTGGAATCCGGTGTCGTGCACGAGGGCGGCAGCTTCGAGGAACTCGCGGGCAAGATCGGTGTCCCGCCGGCGCAACTCCGTCAGACCGCCGAGCGGTTCAACGAACTGGCGTGCAACGGCCACGACGACGACTTCAACCGGGGCGATTCCGCTTATGACAACTACTACGGCGACCCGACGCTGGCGAACCCGAATCTGCGCCCGCTGGGCAAGCCGCCCTACTACGCGTTCCAGATCATCCTCGGCGACCTCGGCACCTCCGGCGGGCTGCGCACCGACGAGCACGCCAGGGTGCTGCGCGCCGACGACAGCATCGTCAAACGCCTTTACGCAGTAGGCAATACGTCGGCGGCGGTGATGGGCCGCAGCTATGCGGGTGCCGGTGCGACCATCGGCCCCGCCATGACCTTCGGCTATGTCGCGGCCAAGCACATCGCCGAGCAGCTGTCCGACTCCGACGTCCCGGCGGGCACCAGTACCGATTCGACACTCGATACACATCGGAAGGTAACCAAATGAAGATCTCGCTGTTCTACGAATTCCCGCTGCCTCGGCCGTGGAGCGAAGACGACGAGCACAAGCTTTTCCAGGACGGTCTCGATGAGGTCGAGCTGGCGGACAAGGCTGGTTTCTCGACGGTGTGGCTGACCGAGCACCACTTCCTCGAGGAGTACTGCCACTCCACCGCGCCGGAGATCTTCCTGTCCGCGGCCAGCCAGCGGACCGAGAACATCCGCCTCGGATTCGGCATCATGCACCTGCCGCCGGTCGTCAACCACCCCGCCCGCGTCGCCGAGCGGATCGCGACACTCGATCTGATCTCCAACGGCCGCGTGGAGTTCGGCACCGGTGAGTCGTCGTCGGTCGGCGAACTGGGCGGCTTCGGCGTCGACCCGGCCGACAAGCGCGCAATGTGGGAAGAGGCGCTGGAGGTTTCGATCCGCTGCATGACCGAGGAGCCGTTCACCGGGTTCAAGGGTCAGCACATCGAGATGCCGGCGCGCAACGTCGTGCCCAAACCGCTGCAGAAGCCGCACCCGCCCGTGTGGGTGGCCTGTACGCGGCCGGCCTCGGTCGCGATGGCCGCGCAAAAAGGCCTTGGCGCATTGAGTTTCGCCTACACCGGACCCGGTCCGCTGACCGAGCGGGTGAACGGCTACTACAAGGAATTCGAGGAGAACGGCGCGCCCGTCACGCCCCAGATGAACCCGAACATCCTGGCGATCGGCGGGGACCTGTCGATGATGGTGGCTCCCACCGACGAACAGGCCATCGAACGGCTCGGCAAGGGCGGTGGCTTCTTCGCGTTCGGCATCATGCACTACTACATGACCGGTATGCACACACCGGGCCGGACCGGAGTGTGGAAGCGCCACCTCGAGGAGATCGAGAAGGACCCGAGCATCGTCTACGGACCCGACCGCGGACCGATCGGCAGTCCCGACACTGTGCGAAAGTTCCTGCGCGGCTATGAGGAAAGCGGCGTCGACGAGCTGATCCTGCTGCTGACGCCCCGCCGCCACGACGAGACGATGGAATCCATCGAGCTGATGGGCAAAGAGGTGCTGCCCGAGTTCATCGAGCGCGACGAGAAGGCCCGGGCCCAGAAGGCCAAGCGTCTCGAGCCGATCATCGAGAAGGTGGAGGCGCGCCGGCCGGCATCGCAAGCCCCCGTCTTCGACGAGAGCTACGCCTTCGGCGGCCTGCCCACCGGACGCCAGAACTACACCGCCAACGAGGTCTCCCTGGCGATGGACGAGATGAACGCCGGCATCGAGGCTGCTGCGGCGAAACTCAAGTCGGGAGAAGGCTGGACCAGCCGCAACCCCGACGCGGACGTGAGGAGCACGCCGTGATCGCCGACGCGAGGAGCACCGAATAGACGCCGGCGACGCGACATGAGCCATGAGCCCTACTGACGAACTGTGGCGCTACGACGGGCGCCGCGTCGTCGTCACCGGATGCGCGTCGGGTATCGGTGCCCACGTCGCGCGGCAGGTCGCCGATCTCGGCGCCGAGGTGATCGGACTCGACATCAAACCGCCCGCCGAGTCGTCCGGCGAATTCATCGGACTGGACCTGTCGGATCCGGCGTCGGTCGACCGGGCGGTCGGGGAGATCGGCGACCGGGTCGATGCGCTGTTCAACGTCGCCGGGGTGTCGTCGGGTATCAAAGATCCGCTGCGCGTGGTGACGGTCAACTTCCTCGGCACCCGGCGGTTCACCGAGGCGCTGATACCGAAAATGCCGCCCGGTTCGGCGATCGCGAACGTGTCATCGCTGGCTGCCTCGGCCTACCGGGAGAACGCGCCGGTCACCGTCGGCCTGGTCGACACGGACTCGGTCGACGCGGGAATCGAATGGTGTAAACGCAATCCCGAGGCACTGGCGGACGGCGGCGGTTACCGGTTGTCCAAAGAGGCGATCATCCTCTACGGCATGGCCCACGTTGCCGCTTTGGGCGCCAAAGGGATCCGCATCAACTGCACCGCCCCGGGGGTGACCGACACACCCATCCTCGACCAGTTGCGCAATGCGTACGGCCAGGGATTCCTCGACTCCTTCCGTACTCCGCTGGGCCGCGCCGCAGAACCCGAGGAACAGGCCAGCGTCCTGACCTTCCTGAACAGCAGGGCAGCCAGTTACCTCACCGGACAGGTGATCTGGGTCGACGGCGGCACGATGGGGGAGACGGACCTCGCGGGATCGGTGCAGCGACGATGAGAGGCGAGAATGGCTGAGACTTCTTCGATGACTTCTTCGATGACTTCTTCGATGAGCGACTTCCGCCGCGTCGCCGACGACGTGCGCAACTGGGGCCGCTGGGGTGACGACGACGAGCTCGGCACCCTCAACCTCATCACGCCCGAGAAGGTGGCCGAAGCCGCGTCGCTGGTGAAGAAGGGCACGGTGATTCCGCTGGGCGGCGACTTCGGGTCGAACGGTCCGCAGGGAGCGTTTCAGTTCCGGCCCAACCCCACCCACGTGATGACGGTCGACGGCGGGGACGCGAATACGCTGGCGCAGTACGGTCCGCAGTGGCTGCGTAACTCGGTGGCGCATCAGGTCAGCGAGTTCTTCGTGGACAACCCGTTCCGCTTCAACGACGACATGATCGTGATGCCGCTGCAGGCGGCCACGCAGTGGGACGCGCTTTCGCACGTCTACTACGAGGACAAGCTCTACAACGGATTCCCCGCGGACTCCGTGACCAGCTTCGGCGCCTTCCACTGCGGAATCGACAAGGTCGACGCCAAGGGGATCACCTCCCGCGGGGTCCTGCTCGACGTGGTGAAGCACCGCGGCGCCGACGTTTTCCTGGAGCCCGGAAGCCCCGTCACACCAGGCGAACTCGACGACATCGCCAAGGCGCAAGGGGTCACGATCACTCCCGGCGACATTGTCGTCGTACACACCGGGTGGTGGACCAGGTTCCTGTCGACCGGCGACGGCGCAGAACCCGGTTCCGGGCTGCACTGGACATGCGCCTCCTGGTTGCACGACCGCGACGTCGCGGCGGTCGCCGCTGACAACTTGATGGTTGAGGATCCCGACCCCGCCAACGGAGTCGAGGGCACGTTCCTGCCGATGCACATGGTCTGTTTGCGTGACATGGGCCTGATGTTCGGCGAGTACTGGGACCTCACCGGCCTAGCGGCCGACTGCGCCGCCGACGGCGTCTACGAGTTTCAGCTGATCGCGCCGCCGCTGAAAGTCGTCGGCGCGGTGGGCGCTCCCGTCAGTCCCATCGCGATCAAGTAGTAGGTGAAACATGAGTGCACACACCGCAACCGGGGGCGCACCGTTCGTCGTCGGACTCGGCGGCACCCTGCGGGCCAACTCGTCGACCGAGCGCGCGCTGCGCTGCTGCCTGGCGTCGGTGGAACAGCAGGGCGGGCGGACGCGGCTGTTCTCCGGTGAAGACCTCAACCTGCCGATGTACGCCCCGCACGAACTCGAGCGGACACCGAAAGCCCTCGAATTGGTCGGTGCGCTGCGCGACGCCGATGCCGTCGTCGTCGGTTCGCCCGGCTACCACGGGGCGATATCCGGGTTGGTCAAGAACGCGCTCGACTACATCGAGGACCTGCGCGAGGACCCCCGCGTCTACCTGGACAACACGCCGTGGGGGTGTATCAGCTGTGCCTACGGCTGGCAGGCGGCGGTCGGGACGCTCGGACAGTTGCGCTCCATCGGGCACGCGCTGCGTGCATGGCCGACCCCGCTCGGGGTGGCGATCAACTCCGCAGACCAGATCTGGGACGCCGACGGGCGGTTGGTGCACGACGCCACCCACAGCCAGCTGGACATGCTCGCCACGCAACTGCTTTCCTTCGCCAGCGCCGCCCGGGAGAACGCGTGACCTCTTCCGGCGCTCGGGCAGAACGCAGGTCCATCCTGGTCGACGGGCTCGTCACCGGCTACCTCGAAGCGGGACAAGGTGATCCGGTGGTGCTGCTGCACGGCGGCGAGTTCGGGGCGGGCGCCGAGATCGGCTGGGAGCGCAACATCGCCGCACTGGCGGAGCAGCATCGCGTGCTGGCCCTCGACATGCTCGGCTTCGGCGAGTCGGCGAAGGTCATCGACTTCACTGACGGTCGGGGCATGCGGATCCGGCACATCGCGCGGTTCTGCGACGTCGTCGGTGTCGAGGCAGCGCACTTCGTGGGCAACTCGATGGGTGCGGTAAACCTGTTCGTCGATGCCACCTCTGAATCGCCATTGCTGCCGGCGCGCAGCCTGGTGACCATCTGCGGCGGCGGTGAGATCCAGCGCAACGAGCATTCGGCCGCCCTCTACGACTACGACGCGACACTCGCCGGAATGCGCCGGATCGTCGAGGCGCTCTTTTACGACGCGTCCTATCCTGCCGACGAGGCGTACGTGCGGAGGCGCTACGACGCCAGCGTCGCACCCGGCGCATGGGAAGCGTTGGCTGCGGCGCGGTTTCGGCGTCCGGGCCTGGAGGCGCCGCCGATGCCGTCGAGCGAGCGGGCCTACGAGCGTATCGACGTGCCGACGCTTGTCGTCGAGGGCGGCGGCGACAAGCTGCTCCCGAAAGGCTGGGCGGCCGACATAGCGGCCCGGATATCAGGTGGTCGCGCGGCGCTGATCGAGAACGCGGGGCACTGCCCGCAGATCGAGCAACCCGACGCGGTCAACGAACTGCTGCTCGGCTTCTTCGCCGAGATACACGAAGGGGTGGCGAAATGACCGGCGAACTGGAAGGCAAGGTTGCGGTCGTCACCGGCGGTGCCTCCGGACTGGGTGAGGGCCTGGTGCGACGATTCTGCGCCGAGGGAGCAAAGGTGGTCGTCGGCGACATCGATCGCGACGGAGGCGCACAACTCGTCGCGGACCTCGGGGACCAGATCCGGTTCGTCGAAACCGATGTGGCAGAAGTCGATCAGGTCAACCGATTGGTCACGACGGCCGTCGAGGAGTTCGACGGCCTGCATGTGATGGTGAACAACGCCGGCGTGTCGGGCAAGATGTTCCCGAAGTTTCTCGACGATGATCTCGCCGACTTCCATCGGGTGATGGCGATCAATGTGCTCGCGGTGATGGCGGGTACCCGTGACGCCGCCCGGCACATGTCCCGACACGGTGGCGGGTCGATCATCAACCTGACTTCAATCGGCGGCATCCAGGCCGGTGGTGGGGTGATGACGTACCGCGCATCCAAGGCGGCCGTCATTCAGTTCACCAAGTCGGCGGCGATCGACCTGGCGCACTACGAGATTCGCGTCAACGCGCTCGCGCCCGGCAACATCCGGACCGCGATCGTGCGGAAATCGGCGGTGGGCGAGGACCTCCAGCGTCTGGAGGAGTTCGAGGAGAGGATCCGCGCGCAGATGCGCAACGATCGGCCGTTGAAGCGCGAAGGCACGGTCGACGACGTCGCCGAAGCCGCCCTGTACTTGGCCGGTGACCGGTCGCGGTACGTCACCGGAACGGTGCTGCCGATCGATGGCGGCACGAGCGCGGGAAAGGTGATCGTCCGCAAGTCACAGCCATGATTACTTTAAATCAGTCGCTTGACTTAACTGCGCGGCGGCGGTTGACTGTGACGGTGACCACCGCCAGAACTGTGCGCACCGAGCGAGCCAGCATCACCCGGGAAGCGATCCTGGCCGCCGCCGAGCGGCTGTTCGCCGAGCACGGTGTGTACGCGGTATCGAACCGCCAGGTCAGCGAGGCCGCCGGCCAAGGCAACAACGCCGCGGTCGGATACCACTTCGGCACCAAGGCCGATCTGGTGCGGGCGATCGAGCAGAAGCACCGCGTCTCGATCGAGCGGTTGCTCGACCGAATGGTGACCGCAATCGGGGACTCGACCGAATTGCGCGACTGGATTGCCTGCATGGTCTGCTCGCTCACCGAACACCTGGATCAGCTCGGCAATCCGACGTGGTACGCGCGGTTCGCCGCGCAGGCGCTGGCCGACCCCGCCTACCAGAAGATCGTTGTCAAGGACGCGCTGGCCTCACCGTCACTGCTGCAGGTCGTCGACGGCATCACCCGCTGCCTGCCCGACCTACCCATGCCCGTTGTCATCGAGCGGAACATCATGGTGCGCAACCTGATGATGCACACGTGCGCCGACTTCGAACGCGCCTTCGCCGAGGGCGCCGACATGCCCAGAACCACCTGGAGTTCGGTGGCATCGGGGCTCATCGACGCGATCGTCGGTCTGTGGCGGGCGCCGATCACGGAGCAGCCCTGACATGAAAGTCGCCGTCGACCAAGACAAATGCGTGTCCTCCGGACAATGCGTGCTCAACGCGAGCGACACCTTCGACCAACGCGACGACGACGGCGTCGTGGTCCTGCTCGACGACAGCCCCTCGGGGACCCAGGCCGAGGACGCCCGCAAGGCGGCCGCAGCCTGCCCCGCACTCGCCATCCACATCGAGGAGTGAGAAAGACACCCATGTCCGACACCTTGACCGGAACCCCAGACGTGTCCGCGGATATCCCCGAGTACCCGATGGAGCGCGACGCCCGCTGCCCGTTCGCGCCGCCGCCCCAGATGCTCGAGATGGGTGAGGCCAAACCGCTGTCGCGGGTGCGGATCTGGGACGGCAGCACGCCCTGGCTGATCACCGGTCACGCGGTGGCGCGCGAACTGTTCGCCGATCCGCGGGTCAGCGTCGACGACCGCCGTGAAGGGTTTCCGCACTGGAACGAACACATGCTGTCCACCGTGCACAAGCGGCCGCGCTCGGTGTTCACCTCCGATGCCGAGGAGCACACGCGGTTCCGCCGGATGCTGTCCAAGCCGTTCACCTTCAAACGGGTGGAGGGCCTGCGGCCGGCCATCCAGCAGGTGACCGACGAGTGCATCGACAACATCCTCGCCGGCCCGCAACCCGCCGACATCGTCACCGCACTGGCGCTGCCGGTGCCCACCCGGGTGATCAGCGAGATGCTCGGCGTGCCTTACGAAGACCACGAGTTCTTCCAGCACCACGCCAACGTCGGCCTGGCCCGCTACGCCTCCGCCGAGGACGGCCAGAAGGGCGCAATGAGCCTGGCGAAATACCTGAGCGATCTGGTCAAGGCCAAGATGGAGAACCCATCCGAGGACGCGGTGTCCGACCTCGCCGAGCGTGTCAACGCCGGTGAGATCAGCGTCAAGGAAGCCGCGCAGCTGGGGACCGGGCTGCTGATCGCGGGACACGAGACCACGGCGAACATGATCGGTATCGGGGTGCTGGCGTTGCTGGAGAACCCCGAGCAGGCTGCGCTGCTGCGAGATTCGGACGACCCGAAATTCATCGCCAACGCCGTCGAGGAGCTGATGCGCTACCTGTCGATCATCCAGAACGGCCAGCGCCGCGTGGCCATCGAGGACATCGAGATCGCGGGCGAGACCATCCGCGCGGGCGAGGGCATCATCCTCGACCTGGCGCCGGCGAACTGGGATGCCGGCGCCTACCCCGAACCCGAAAAGCTCGACCTCGGCCGCGACGCCGGCCAGCAGCTGGGCTTCGGCTACGGCAGGCATCAGTGCGTCGGGCAGCAGCTTGCCCGGGCCGAGTTGCAGATCGTGTTCCACACCCTGCTGCGGCGCATCCCGACACTGCGCCTGGCCGTCCCGATTGACGAGGTGCCGTTCAAACACGACCGTCTCGCCTACGGCGTCTACGAGCTTCCGGTGACCTGGTAGCCAGGTCTTTTCACAGCCCGATTGGAGTGTCAACGATGTCAGCACATTCAACGACTCCCGCCCGCCCCCCGAGCACCACTCTTTATCCTCCCGAGGGATTCGGCGCCCCCAAGCACCGAAAGGGCCACGCCACGGGCGATTTCGGTCTCCCGGCGGGCACCGAGATCTTCTCGGCCGACAACCACATCTCGGTCGCCGACGACATCTTCTATGAACGCTTCCCCGAGGAGCTCAAGGGCGCCGCGCCGCGAATCTGGTACGAGGACGGCGCCTACATGGTCGGCATGAAGGGCAAGGCCTGGACCGGCGGCGATTTCGGGCGAGTGCTGATGCAGTACGACGACCTGGCCGGCGCCGCGTCCAACAACATCGAGGCCCGTGTCCGCGAGCTCAAAGAGGACGGCATCGACAAGGAGTTGGCCTTTCCCAACGCCGTGCTGGCATTGTTCCACTATCCCGACAAGGCGTTGCGCGAGCGCGTGTTCCGGATCTACAACGAGCACATCGCCGATCTGCAGGAACGCAGCAACGGCCACTTCTACGGCGTCGGGCTGATCAACTGGTGGGACCCCAAGGGCACCCGCAGCACGCTCAAGGAGCTGAAATCGCTGGGCCTGCGGACGTTCCTGCTGCCGTTGAACCCGGGCAAGGACGACGAGGGCAACATCTACGACTACGGCAGCACCGACATGGACGCGGTGTGGGACGAAATCGAAGCGGCCGGCGTGCCGGTCAGCCACCACATCGGGGAAACACCGCCCAAGACGCCGTGTCAGCACAACAGCGTGGTGGTCGGCATGATGGTCAACGTCGACTCGTTCCGGGAACAGTTCGCCAAGTACGTGTTCTCCGGCATCCTCGACCGTCATCCGCAGCTCAAGATCGGGTGGTTCGAAGGCGGTATCGCCTGGGTGCCGACGGCACTTCAGGACGCCGAGCACATGTTCGCTTCGTACCGCCACATGTTCAACCACCAACTCGAACACCCGGTCCGGCACTACTGGGACAACCACATGAGCGCGTCGTTCATGGTCGATCCGCTCGGGTTGGAGCTCATCGACAAGATCGGCGTGGACAACGTGATGTGGTCGTCGGACTATCCGCACAACGAATCCACCTTCGGCTACTCGGAGAAGTCGCTGAAAACCGTCGTCGACGCGGTCGGGCCCGAAGACGCCACCAAGATCGTCAGCACCAACATCAAGAACTTCCTGGGGCTCTCGTGACTGTGGTGTCCGCGTCGTCGTCGCGCAGCATGTCCTTCGACATACCCGAGCTGCCGGACCGCGCCCGGATGTACCGCGAATGCGGGGCCCGGCTGCGCGACTCGATGAACGAAAAGGGCGTCGATGCACTCGTTCTCATCGGCAACGGGAACGTCGTGTACGCGACGGGTGTCAGCTGGCCGCTGCTCGATGCCGGGCTGTCCCACGTCGAACGGCCGGTGGCGATCGTGCTCGCCGACGACCCGCACCCACACCTGTTCATGCCGCTGCGCGAGGGATCGGCCGCGCAGTGCGAGGTGCCGGCCGATCACGTGCACGGCCCGCTGTACCTCGAATTCGACGAGGGCGTCGCACAATTCGCGAAGGTGCTGGCCGACCTGGTGCCCGTCGGAGGCGCCGTCGCGGTGGACGAGCTGACCGGTGCGATGCGCCGCGCGTCGGGCACGCTGTTCCCCGCCGGCCCGCCGTCGGACGCCGCGCAGGTCGTGGGACCCGCCAAGTTGGTCAAGACGCCCGACCAGGTCTCGTGCGTCCGCAACGCCTGCCGCATCACCGAAGAAGCCATGGTGGATGTGCAGAAGGCGCTCGCGCCCGGGGTTCGCCAGGTCGATCTTTCGGCGGCCTTCGTCCGGCGGGCGTTCGAACTCGGGGCGACGGCCAACATGCTCGAGGCCATCTGGCAGGTGATGCCGACGACGAAGACCAGCGGGTCTGTCTGGACCACCACCGGTGATCTCGCGCTGCCGCTGCTGACCACCGAACGCGAACTCGCACGCGGGGACGTGTTGTGGACCGACGTCAGCATCACCTACACGGGTTATTGCTCGGACTTCGGCCGCACCTGGCTGGTCGAGGAGGAGCCGTCGGACCGCCAGCAGGCGCAATTCGACAAGTGGCGGGAGATCCTGTCCGCGGTGCTGGCGGTCACCAAAGCCGGTGCGACGTCCGGTGACCTGGCTCGCGCGGCCATCGCCGCCAACGGAGGCGACAAGCCGTGGCTGCCGCACTTCTACCTCGGCCACGGAATCGGCACCAATGCGGCCGAAATGCCGATGATCGGAACCGATCTCGGCGAGGAGTTCGACGACAACTTCGTGTTTCCGACCGGGATGCTTCTGGTGCTGGAACCGGTGGTGTGGGAGGACGGTACCGGTGGTTATCGAAGCGAGGAGATCGTGGTGATCACCGACGACGGCTACCAATCGATCACCGACTACCCCTACGCACCCTACGGACGGATCTGATGGCACTCCAAATCCTCCCTGATGCAGCCGATCTGCGAAGGGGACGCCGCGAACGCGCGCTGGCCGAGATGGCGGACCGCGACATCGACATCCTCGTTCTGGGCCGCCAGGCCAACGTCCGATACGTGACCGGTGCCCCGCAACTCTGGGTCGCGGGCACCCGCCCTTTCGGGCCGATCTGCGAGGTCGTGCGGTCGACCGGAGAGATCCACCTCAACAGCACGTGGGACGAGGGTATCCCCGACGAGATCCCGCACGACCACCTCTACGGGTTGGCGTGGAACCCGATGACGCTCGTCGAGGTGCTCAAGGCGCTCCCCGGCGCTGCCACCGTCAAACGAGTCGGAACCGACTCGCTGACACCGACATTCGCCCAACTTCTGCCGATGGCATTCCCGAACGCCGAACTGGTCGACGCCGAACCCGCGCTGCGGGCGGCCCGCCGGATCAAGACGGCCGACGAGATCGCGGTGCTGCGCGGCGCGCTGGGAGTGGCCGAGGCGGCGCTCGAGGCGGCCCGCGCCGAGTTGACACCCGGCGTCACCGAGCAGGCGTTGACCGGGGCGCTGATGGAAGCGATGGCGGCCGGCGGCGTCACCACCCCCGCCACCCAGGACGGTGCCTGGGCGACCAGCAAGGAGCATCCGTGGCGGCGTGCCCGCGGCGACGGGCGCATCGAGAACGGGGACCTGGTCGCGTTCTCCGCGGGCGCGTTGGCCGACGGCTATGTCGGCGAGGTCGGTCGCACCTGGCCGGTCGGCGACGTCGACGGAACAGCGGTGCCGGAACTCTATGACCGGTGGAACAGGCTGTGGGACAGGTTGATAGCGGCCTGCCGTCCGGGTTATCCGGCCAGTGACCTGCTCGGTGCATATGAGGCGGCAGGCGAGCCGCTGCCCGCCATGCCCGTCGCCCACGGCCTCGGCCTCGGCTACGATTCACCGGTCGTCACCCCCGCGCTTCGGACAACCGTGGCCGAGGAGGTGCTCGAACCCGGCATGGTGCTCGCGGTCACCGGCTACGTCTGGCAGCAGGGCGTCGGCGCGGTCTTCGGTCGCGAGGCCGTGCACATCACCGCCGACGGCGGCGAGGTGTTGACCTCCAGCGCGTTCTGGAGTGGTGCGGGCGTCGGAATCGGTTGACCGATGACTGCTTCTCCTTCTCCCCGCGAGCGTCCGTGTCTGCACACGACACGCCGTCAATCGGCGACATTTTGTGGTCGCTCGCGGTGAAAGGACCACCGTGACAGGCCCGCCCGCTCCTGAGGACATCGTTCTCTACGCGAAGGACCCGTCGACCAAGATCGCGACGATCACGTTCAACCGGCCCGAGTACTTGAACGCACCCACGTCGGCGGCCCGGCTGCGATACGCCGACCTGCTGCGCGGCGCCACCGTCGACGACGACGTCAAAGTGGTTGTGATTCGCGGTGTTGGAGAGGACTTCGGCAGCGGTGCCGATCTGCCGGACTTCATGGCCGGTGACGACGAGGCCCGGTTGGCCGAGTTGCGTGTCGACGATCCGGACGTCACGTATCCGCCGAAGGGGTCGTTCCGGCACGGCGCGACGATGGGGCAGTGGTACGCCAACGTCGCCGCCGGAAACCGGGCGCTGCAGGAGCTCAAGAAGATCAGCATCGTCGAGGCGAAGGGCTACTGCTACGGCTGGCACTTCTACCAGTGCGCCGACGCGGACCTGGTGATCTCCAGCGACGACGCGCTGTTCGGTCATCCGTCGTTCCGGTACTTCGGGTGGGGCCCGCGGATGTGGACGTGGGTGATGACGATGGGGCTGCGGCCGTTTCAGGAGATGGTGTTCACCGGTCGGCCGTTCACCGCCGACGAGATGTTCGGTTGCAACTTCCTCAACAAGGTGGTGCCGCGAGATCAGCTCGAGGCCGAGGTGGCCAAGTACGCGCACGCCTGCGCCCGAAACCGCCCGGTGGACAGCGTGTTTCAGCAGAAGATGTTCTTCGAGGTGGTCAAGCAGTTCCAAGGCGAATATCTGGGCAGCCTGTTGTCGGCGATGTTCGAGTCGATGGGCGGCTTCGCGCGACCCGACGGCGAGGACTTCATGCTGGGGGATGCGATCGACGCGGGCCTCGCCGACGCCGTCAACGACAACGACGACAAGTTCCCTCCGGAGTTCCGGTTGAGCAAGCGGAATCGAGAGAAGGGCCAGTAGTGGCGGCGTTGGACGACTACACCGTCATCGATCTCTCGAGCGGGATCGCCGGTGCCTACTGCACCAAACTGCTCGCAGACGGTGGTGCCACGGTCGTCAAAGTGGAGTCTCCGGAAGGTGATCCGCTGCGGACCTGGTCGGCTTCGGGTGCGCGGATCGAACCCGGCAGTGACGGCGCGCTGTTCAGCTTCCTGTCTTGCTCCAAGTACAGCGTCGTCGTCGACCCTCAGAGCGCCGACGACGTGGAGCTCCTCCGTGGGCTGCTGCGGTCTGCGGACGCGGTGGTGTGGTCACGTGGATCGACGGTCGCGGCGCTCGACGAATTCGCACCGGCCGCCATCGCAGATGCGTACAGCGATCTGACCGTCACTGCGATCAGCCCCTTCGGCCTCGAGGGGCCGTGGGCCGACAAGCCCGCCACCGAGTTCACGGTGCAGGCGTGGTCGGGTGGGGTGATCGGGCTGGGCCGCGGGGCGCAGGACCGCGCGCCGCTGTTCGTGGCGGGACAGATCGGGGAGTGGCTCACCGGCGCCTTCGCGGCTGCGGGCACGATGGCGACCGCCGCGGGGTTGGTCGACGTCTCGATGCTGGAAACCGAAATCCTCAGCCTGACCTACTATTCGGTGTCCTTTCACGACGCGCTCGGGCGACCGTTCCGCGACCGTCGCCGCCTGACGATCCCCGGTGTGGCGTCGGCGGCCGACGGCCTGGTGGCGTTGGGCTGCGGCACCGCGCAACAGTGGTTCGACCTGTGCGCCATGGTCGGCCATGACGAATGGATCGACGAACAGGCCGACCTGTCCATCACCGAACAGGCCAACATCCACGCCGAGCAGATTTACGCGTGGGTGCGCGACAACCGCGTCGAGGACATCCTCGAGTTGTCCAGTGCGTTCCGGATCCCGAACGCACCGGTCGGAAACGGCGCCAACGTCACCTCGTTCGACCACTTCGAGGAGCGCGGCACATTCGTCACCAATCCGCGCGACGGCTTCACGCAGCCGGGCGCGCCGTACCGCACCAGCCCGTCGCTGCTGCGCAAGCCGCGGCCCGCGCCCCGGCTCGGCGAGCACACCGAGCAATACCGTTTGCGAACGGTACGCCAGGGTGACCCATTAACCGCCGAGCGCTCATCCATGTACAGTTTCGAGCCCTCAAACCGTACAAGAGTGAGCGCTCGTGCAACGGAGAGTGAGATCCGTTCGCCGATCGAGGGCCTGCGGGTGCTCGACTTGACGAGCTTCTGGGCCGGGCCGTCGTGCACACACGCGCTGGCGCTGCTGGGGGCAGAAGTGATCCACGTCGAGTCCACCGCGCGGCCCGACGGCACCCGGCTGATCGCCGGCGTGCCGACCAGCGAGGAGCAGTGGTGGGAGCGCTCACCGATCTTCTCGGGGTTGAACACCAACAAGAAGAGCGTCACGCTCGACATCCGCTCGGACCGCGGCGTGGAACTGCTGCGCGAATTGGTCAAGACCTGTGATGTCATCGTCGAGAACTACACACCTCGGGTGCTCGACCAGATCGGCCTCGACTTCGATGCCGTGCACCGGTTGCGCCCCGACGCGATCATGATGCGCATGCCGGGCTTCGGGCTCGACGGTCCGTGGCGCGACAAGCCCGCGTTCGCCTACGTGATCGAGGACTGCTCCGGGATGACCTGGCTGACCGGGCATCCCGACCAGAATCCCGTCGAACCGTATTCCGTCGGCGACCCGAACGCCGGTGTGCACGGTCTCAACGCGTTGCTGCTCGCGCTGGCGCACCGGCGGCGAACGGGCGAGGGTGTGCGGATCGAAGCGGCCATGGTCGACGCCGCACTCAACGTCGCGGCCGAGCAGGTAGTCGAGTACTCGGCATACGGCAATCTGGCGCAGCGGCAGGGGAATCGGGGACCCACCGCGGCGCCGCAGAACCTGTACCGCACCGGTGAACTCGACGAGTTCGGCCGACCCGACGACTGGGTGGCGATCGCGGTGGCCACCGACGAACAGTGGGCCGCCCTGGTCGCCGCCCTCGGCCACCCGGCCTGGGCGACCGAAGAACTCACCACCGTCGATGGCCGTCGCCGGCACCACGACGCGATCGACGACCACCTGAGCCGGTGGTGCGGCACACGGACCGGTGACCAGATCGTCGAAACACTGTGGGAGGCCGGAGTACCGGTGGCCAAGGTGATGCAACCGCACCGGGTCGGCGAACTACCGCAAGTGGTGCACCGCGGCTTCTACGAGCACGTCGACCATCCCGTCAACCCCATGGCCCGGCACAGCACGCTGCCCATGCGCATCTCCTCGGCGCGGCAGGGCTTCCATCGCAGCCCGGCACCGCTGCTCGGACAGCACAACCGCGAAGTACTGGCCGGGCTGGGGCTCTCCGACGATGAGATCATCGACCTCGAGCGACAGGGGGTCATCGGCAACGCGCCGAAGGGACTCACGATCCGCACCACCAAGACCGGATGACGGCCGCATCGATCACCGTGACGTCGTGCTACGGCCGAGATTGCAGCCACGGCTGTCCGTCAGCGAACGACCCTCACTGCAATCTCGGCGCTAGGCGCGTAGCGAGTCGCTAACCTCGACCGATGGCCATCAACCCCACAGACATCCTGCTGACCGGACGCGTCGCGGTGGTCACGGGCGGCGGCGCGGGCATCGGCAGAGGCGTCGCCGAAGGGCTGGCCGCATTCGGCGCGTCGGTCGCGATTTGGGAACGCGACGCCGAGACCTGCGCGACGACGGCCGAAAGTATTGGCGCACTGGGCATCGTCACCGACGTCCGGGACAGCGGCCAGGTCGACGCTGCGCTCGAGCGCACCGTCAACGAACTCGGCGAGGTGTCCATCCTGGTCAACAACGCCGGCGGCGTGTTCTTCTCCCCGCTGCTCGACACCACGGAGAACGGCTGGGATGCGCTGTACAAAGCCAACCTGCGCCATGTGCTGCTGTGCACCCAGCGGGTGGCGCGGCGCCTGGTCGACCGTGGGCAGCCCGGCAGCGTGATCAACGTGACGTCGATCGAAGGCGACAGGGCCGCACCGGGTTACGCCGCCTACGCCGCCGCCAAGGCGGGCGTGATCAACTACACCCAGACCGCGGCGTTCGAACTCTCGCCGCACCGCATCCGCGTCAACGCGATCGCCCCCGACCTCACGCTGACCGAGGGACTGATGCAGATGTCGGGCGGCACGCTTCGGCCCGATGTCGCGCCGGGCATTCCGATGGGCCGCCCGGGACATGTCGACGAGATCGCCTCCACGGCGGTCTTTCTCGCTTCGGACATGGCCAGCTATATCACCGGACAGACGATCCACGTCGACGGGGGCACGCACGCGGCGGGCGGCTGGTACCACCACCCACGGACCGGCAGGCCGACACTCGGTCCTGCAGAGTGATCGGCGGCTCAGTGTGGCCAGCCGTGGGCGGCCTGGTCGTCGAAGGTGCGATCGATGCGCTCGAACCGGCGCCGGATCGAGCCGCGGGCCGCGCTGTGCGGCAGCACATACAGCCGGTTGGCCTGGATCGCGTCGACGGTCAGCCGCGCCACCTCGTCGACGTCGAGCACCGAGTCGTCGCTGGGGTTCGACGCCAACTGCTGCACGGTCTCGGCATCCGACGGGGTGGGCGGGCCGTAGTCCTGGCTGCGGACGCGTTCGGTGTTGGCGAGCAAGTTGGTGTCGACGATCATCGGGCACAGCACCGTCACGCCGATGCCGTTGCCGCGCATCTCGCGGGACAACGTCTCGGCGAGCGCCACGACACCGTATTTCGCCACGCAGTACGGCCCCAGGCCGACGTTCGGAATGAGGCCCGCGAACGACGACGTGAACGCGATGTGGCTGTCGGCGTCCTGCGCGATCAGCCGCGGCAGAAACGCCTCCACGCCGTGGATCGGGCCCCACAGGTCGACGTCGATGACGAACCGCCAGTCGTCGTGGCTGGTGTCGGCGATCGGTCCGGCGTAGGCGATGCCGGCGTTGTTGAACACCAGGTGCACGTCGCCGAACACGCCGAAGGCCTCATCGGCCAACCGGTTGACGTCGTCGAGCTTTCGCACATCGCACACCACGCCGCGCGCGTCGACGCCGTCGGCACGCAGGTCCGCGACGGCACGGTCGAGCGCCGCCGAGTCGATGTCGCTGAGCATGATCCGGGCGCCGCGCCGGGCGAATTCGGTTGCGGTGGCGAACCCGATGCCGCTCGCGCCGCCGGTGATGACCGCCGCGCGCCCGCTAAAAGTGTCCACCCGGCGAACCCTATGCGCTCAGGACAGCTCGCGGGGTTGATCCCACGCGGGCTCGCCCAACCGGGCGCGGATCGCGCCCCAGGGGTCGGCGTACTGTCCGGGCGCCTTCCAGTACGCGCCGCGACGTTTGAGGATCTCGCGCAGCAGCGGTGCGAGCGGGGTGAGCAGCCGCATCAGATGCCGGGTCCAGCCCGCATTGGCCGCGGCCTCGGCCTGCATGTCCGGCCACGAATAGTGCTGGAACTGCAGGGCCTCCTGCGCGCGGGTGGTGTCCATCCAGTCGGTGACGAACCAGGCGTCGTCGCGGTTGGGGTCGCCGGGCCTGCCGGGCGGCAGCACACCGGTGAGGCCGCGCGCCGCCGCGAGCGCCACGCCCACTTCGCTCTGCCGGATCCGGTGCGAGTCGTCACCGGCGATCAGCAGGATCTCCCCGAGGACGTCGGCGGTGGTGGCGGCGGCGAACGCCCACGCGACATCGCGGACGTCGACGCTGTGCAACCGACCGTCGGTGGGCAGCAGGCTCTCGAAATACAAGGCGTCCGAACTCAACGCCATCGCTTTCGGATCGGTGCTCAGCACACCACCGAGTCGCAACACCACCCACGGCAGCGTCGAGGACCGGACGATCGCTTCGGCCTCCGCCTTGGTTCCGCTGTACAGGTCGCACGGGCGCATCGGGTCGTCGGCCCGCAGCGGTGCCTGCGCGGTGTGCGGGTTGCGCGCACCGAAAACCGCGTTGCTCGAGGCCTGGATGAAGCGTGGTGGCGTCGGCTGTTGTTCGGCGATGCGCACCAGCGTCGCGGTGGCGTCGACGTTGACGCGCCGCGCGAGTTTCGGGTTCTTGTAGATGGGCGGCGGGATCACGGCGGCGAGGTGGATGATCACCTCCGGGGCGACGTCGGCGATCAGGCGCTGCACCTGATCCTCGTCGGTCAGGTCGGTCCACCGAACCGAGGTGCCGCGGGGTAGCGTCGACTGCGCTTTACGGTTGGCGGGAGTGTCCAGGTCGGCCACGACCACCGAGCGGCCGAGTTCGGCCAGCCTGCGCACGGTCGCCGAACCCACCAGGCCGAAGCCGCCGGTCACCACCACTGTCCCCGCCATAGCGCCTCCCACCTGCGAATATGACATTCTCTTTTTCCGAAAGTAGCATAATCGGGTGCAAGAGGCGGGGGCGCGGGTATGACAGGTACCACATGAGCAGCACGGGGGCTGAAAAGCCGGAAGTCGCCAAGTGGGATCCCGCGTTCACGCGGGGCGTGATCAACACGGTCGGCCCACTCATCAAGCGGTACTTCCGCGCCGAGGTACGCGACTTGGACGCGATGCCCTCCGCCGGCGGCGCGCTGGTGGTGTCGAACCATTCCGGTGGGATGTTGACTCCGGATGTGCTGATCTTCGCCCCGGCTTTCTACAAGAAGTTCGGCTTCGATCGTCCCGTGTACACGCTCGCCCACTACGGGGTGTTCATCGCCAACCTCGGTGACTGGCTGCGTCGCGCCGGCGTCATCGAGGCGAGCCGCGAGAACGCCGCCAAGGCGCTGCGGGACGGCGCCGTCGTGCTGGTGTTCCCGGGCGGCGACTACGACTCCTACCGGTCGACGTTCTCCGAGAACGTCATCGACTTCGCCGGTCGCACAGGCTATGTCAGGACCGCGATCGAGACCGGTGTGCCGATCGTGCCGATGGTGTCCATCGGCGGCCAGGAGACACAGCTGTTCCTCGCGCGCGGCGACTCGATCGCGCGGCGCCTCGGCTTGAAGAAGGTGCGGATGGAAATCCTGCCGCTGTCCGTCGGATTCCCGTTCGGATTGTCGGCGATCTTCCCACCGAACCTCCCGCTGCCTGCCAAGATCGTCACGCGGGTGTTGCCGCCGATCGATGTGGTCGAGCAGTTCGGCGAGAACGCGGATGTGAAGGAGGTCGACGCGCACGTGCGCTCGGTGATGCAGGCTGCGCTCGACGAGCTGGCCTCAGAACGCCGCTTCCCGGTGCTGGGCTGACCGTGGCCGACGTTCTCGGACTCGTGCAGACGCTGTGGCGGGCCGGCCTGATCGCGCCGCTGCGGCCCGACAAGTACCTGCGGATGGGCGCGGCGATGCGCCGGGTCGGAATGACTGCGACGGTCGGCTTCGCGGCGGCCGCACAACGGTGCCCGGACCGCCCGGGCCTCGTCGACGAACGCGGCACGCTGACCTGGAAGCAGATCGACGACCGCTGCGACGCCGTGGCCACCGGGCTGCAGAACCTGCCAGGCGGTACGCCGAAAACCGTTGCGGTGATGTGCCGCAACCACCGCGGTTTCATCGAGTCACTGGTGGCGTCGAACCGGGTGGGCGCCGACGTGCTGCTGCTCAACACCTCGTTCGCGGGTCCCGCGCTGGCGGAGGTGGTCGATCGCGAAGGCGCCGACGTCGTCATCTACGACGAGGAGTTCGCCGCGATAGTCGAGCGGGCGATGGCCGACAAGCCGGATGCCGTCCGCGTCCTCGCCTGGACCGACGGGCCCGCCGACGGGCGGACGCTCGACGGGCTCATCGATGCCAATCTCGGCAAGCGACCGGCTCCCGCCGAACGCAAGAGCGACATCATCCTGCTGACGTCGGGCACCACCGGAACGCCGAAGGGCGCCAAGCGCGGCGAAGGCAGCGGCGGCGCAGGCGATCTCAAGGCGGTGCTCGACCGCACACCGTGGCGCGCCGAGGAGGCGACCGTCATCGTCGCACCGATGTTCCACGCGTGGGGCTTTTCTCAACTGCTGTTCGCCGCGCTGCTGGCCTGCACCATCGTCACCCGCCGCAAGTTCGATCCGGAGGCGACCCTGGACCTGGTCGACCGGTACCGGGCGACCGGCCTCGTGGTGGTGCCGGTGATGTTCGACCGGATCATGGACCTGCCCGAAGAAGTGCTGAACCGCTACAGCGGCAAGTCACTTCGGTTCGCCACGGCATCAGGGTCGCGGATGCGCTCCGACGTGGTGATCAAGTTCATGGACAGGTTCGGTGACGTGATCTACAACAATTACAATGCGACCGAAGCCGGAATGATCGCCACCGCGACGCCGAGCGACCTGCGGGCCGCGCCCGACACGGCCGGAACACCCGCCGACGGCACCGAGATTCGCATTCTCGATGCGGAGTTCCATGAGCTTCCCAACGGGCAGACCGGGCAGATCTTCGTGCGCAGCGGCACGCTGTTCGACGGGTACACCTCGGGCAAGACCAAGGACTTCCACGAGGGCTTCATGGCGTCGGGCGACGTGGGCTACCTCGACGACGCGGGCCGGTTGTTCGTGGTCGGTCGAGACGACGAGATGATCGTCTCCGGCGGAGAGAACGTCTATCCGATCGAGGTCGAGAAGACGCTGGCCGCGCATCCCGACGTCGAGGAGGCGGTGGTGCTGGGCGTCGACGACGAGCAGTACGGCCAGCGCCTCGCGGCATTCGTCGTGCTCGGCGGCGGTGCGAGCGCCAACCCGGACGACCTCAAGCAGCACGTGCGGGAGAACCTGGCGAATTACAAAGTGCCGCGGCAGATCACGGTCCTCGACGAGTTGCCGCGGGGCAGCACCGGCAAGGTGCTGCGCAACGATCTCCGCGATCTGGTGACCTAGGTCGTGGTGGCGGTGGCCGGCGCCATCGCCGTATCGACCGTCGTCAGCGCCGGAAGCCCTGCGGCGTCACGTATTTCGGCCAGCCCGTGGATCATCGCGTCGGTGGCTTCATGGACGTCGTCGAAGGTCTGGTCATCGGAGAGCACCGAGATGTCGACCTGATCGACGTAGCTCCACACCGTCATGTTGAACGCACTGCCCGGCGACAGCACACCGACCGAATAGATCTCGCTCACCTTCGCGCCTCCGACATGACCGTGCCTGCGCGGTCCGGGGACGCTGGAGATCGCGACGTTCATCAGCGGATTGTGGGACGCACGTCGGGCCTGCCAGCGGAACAGTGCCGGCGCGAGCGGCGGCGGCAGGTAGTCCATCATCCGCGCCTGCAGTGTGGGGCCGAGTAGTTCGTAGACCTCTTTGGCTCGCGAGGTCGCGAAGGACGTCAAGCGGACGCGTTCCAACGGGTCGTCGATGTGTACGGGCAACGACACCGACAGCCCGCCGATTTCGTTGCCGGTGATCCGGTCGGGCGACCGGTCGGTGGACACCGGCACCGACGCCATGATCGGCCGGTCGGCCCGCCCGTCGTAGCGCAGCAGCAGTTCTCGCAAGCCACCGGCCGCCATGGCCAGCAGAAGGTCGTTGAACGTCACGCCGAGGTGTTTGGCCGTCTCCTTGACGTCGGCGAGGGACGCCGAGGCGGTGGCGAAAGTGCGGACAGGCGACACCACATGGTTGAGGAATGTGGGTGGCGTCTTGAACATCTTGGCCAGATCGGGGGACTCGCTCTGGCCCCGGAACCGCCGCCGCAAGCGACTGACGCCCCGCCCCGCGTCGACGAGAAGGCGCGGCAACGCCGCGACGTGGCGAGCGTTGTCGCGGCCGGCCTCCCGCAGCAACTGCGCCTTCGTCGGCGGATCGCATGTCGCATAGTCTTCGCGCTCGTCCTGGGTCCCATCGGCCAGATCCATCAGCCGCGCAAGCAGATTCGCCGAGGCGACGCCGTCGGCCAGCGTGTGGTGCACCTTGCCGATGAGCGCGAAGCGGTCGTCAGCCATTCCCTCGGCGAAGTGGAACTCCCACAGCGGCCGGGTGCGGTCGAGCGGCGTGCTGGCGATTCGGCCGATCACCTCGTCGAGCTCGCGGCGGCCGCCCGGGCTCGGTACCTGCACGCGGCGCAGGTGATAGTCGAGGTCGACCGGGCAGTCCTCGAGCCACATCGGATGATGCAGCTTCCACGGGATGTCAACAAGCCGGTAGCGCAACGGGTCGAGCAGGTGCAGCCTCCGGGCGATGGTGCGCCGGAACAGGTCGAACGTGAACTCGCCGTCGAAGTCGGCGGCGTTGACGATCGCCACCTTCAACGTGTGCGTGTGCAGGTTTGGTGTCTCGCTGTAGAGCAGCATGGCGTCCATGCCGTTGAGTCGCTTCACACGCACCCCCTGCGGACCGTCGGCCCCGAAGGCTCTATCGAACCACCGGACCGTCAAGATCGGGGGATTTCGGCTAAGTGATCGCCGCCAGCGCCGCCCGCGTGTCGAGGTCGAGGAACGCCGCCGAATACCGTTGCGCCAACGCGAGGCAGACGGCTGCGTCCTGCCAGGCGTCGCCACCCGACAGGGTGGCCATCCAGATGGCCAGCCCGTGCGCGACGGACGCGCGGTACCGTAGCCAAACCTCTTCGGCCGACGGAAGTTCGGCCGCGGGCAGGGTGAGCGCCGCGCGGTACTCGTCGAGCAGATCGCGCTCGCACCGCCTGCGGTCCTCGATCGTCAACGCGCCCTGCAGGAAATAGCCGAGATCCAACGACCAGTTGCCGCGGCGGGCCATCTGCCAGTCCAGGAACCCGACCTCGTCGCCGGGAAGGACATAGGTGTTGCCGATGTGCGGATCACCGTGCAGCAGCGTCTGAGGCGCAGTCGTCAGCGTGCCGATGTAGCGGGCCCAGACGTCGACGAACAGCTCCGTGCCGCTCAAGCCGAGAATCTCCGAGGATACCGAATTCCCGAGTCGCTCATGGGCGATGTGCAACGGGGCGTACTCGAGCCCTTCGAACGCGACGAACGGCTCGAGCCAGCCCAGCGCGGGGTCGGCGGTCAGCCGCTCACCCCAGAACTGGCTGTGCATCCGCGCCAGCCCGCGGACTCCGTTGGCGACCTGCTCGACCGACATCGGCCGGGTCGAGTCGCGCGGATCGGCGCCCCGGGCGACGACATCCTCCATGATCATCAGGAAATTGGAGCCCGGCTCGTCGATGAGCGCCGCGTAGACGGTCGGATGGTCGAGCGGCAGCGTCACACCCGAGCTGAAGAGTCGCGGTTCGTGGAACAGGCCGCTGGTGAGCGCGACGAGCTCGGCGTGGTCGGGGTCGACGGCCTTAGCGAACACCGTCGCAGGCCCCGAACCCGCCGAGTACGTCAACGCCAGCCGCGCCCGCCGGTTGGTGCCGTCGTCACGCAACGCGACGGTGACACGTTCGACGGTGGCGCCCGGAAAGTGCTCGGCGAGCGCCGCAGTCATCCAACCGGGAGTGATTTCGTCCCAATTACCGGGCAGGGACAGCTCCGCTGCGGTGGTCACCCGTGAGCTACTTCAGGCAACTGCCGCCGTCGACGGGCAGAGTCACACCGGTGATGTAGCGGCTCTCGTCGGAGGCGAGGAACAGCACGGCGTTGGCGATGTCCTCCGGTTCGACCCAACCGATCGGCAGCGTATGCATCAGCTGGCCGACAACCTTCATGTCGTCGGGGCCCGGGTTCTCCAGATCGGGCCGGAACAGTTTCATCGTCGGTTCGTTCATGAACAGCGGGGTGTTGACGTTCGTCGGGTGCACCGAGTTGACGCGGATGTTCTGCGCGCCCAACTCGACGGCGAACGTCCGCATCAGGCCCACCACACCGTGTTTGGCGGCGACATAGTGACCCGTGTGCGGGTAGGCCTTCAAGCCGCCGACCGAGCTGGTCAGGATGATCGAGCCGCCGCGGCCGCCCGCGAGAATGTGCGGGACACCGGCCTTGACCGTCTTCCACACGCCGGCCAGGTTGACGTCGATCATGTCGGTCCAGTCGCCCTCGCTGGTCTTGTCCAGCGTCTCGCCACCGTTGCCGATGCCGGCGTTGGCGACGATGATGTCGAGCCTGCCCATCTGCTCCACACCGGCGTCGACCGCGGCCTTGAGCGCGTCGAAGTCGCGGACGTCCACCTCGGCGGTGTAGATGCGGCGGTTCAAACCCTTGACCAGGTCGGCGGTTTCGGCCAGATCCTCCGGAGTGGACAGCGGGATCCGCACGCTGTCGATCTGCTTGCAGATGTCGACGGCGATGATGTCGGCGCCTTCCTGCGCCAGGCGGACGGCGTGCGCGCGGCCCTGGCCACGGGCGGCGCCGGTGATGAAAGCGACCTTGCCTTCGACACGTCCAGTCATTGGTTACCTCAATTCGTAGTTGCTGGAAGGAAATTCATAGAAGGTCACGGAAGGAGAGCCGGCATTGACTCCCAGCCGCGGACAGTCGATGTCGGGGACAGCGACGCGTTGGCCATGTCGACGTCCCATTCGGGGAAGCGCTTGAGGATCTCCTCGAGGGCGACGCGTCCCTCGAGCCGGGCGAGGGCCGAGCCGAGGCAGTAGTGCGTGCCCACGCTGAATGCCAAGTGCTGACGGGGTTCCCGGTGGATGTCGAACACATCGCCGTCCGGCGGGAACTGGCGGTGATCGCGCACTGCGGCGCCGATCAGCATCATCATCACGCTGCCCTCCGGCACCGTCCGGCCATAGAATTCGGCGTCGCGGGTGACGTAGCGGGCCACATGCGGCGCGGGTGGTTCGAAACGCAGAATCTCCTCGATCGCCTGGGGGATCAGGGTCGGGTTCTCAACCAGGTCGCGGCGCTGATCGGGGTGTTCGGCCAGCACCTTGCCCGCCCAGCCGATCAGTCGCGTCGTGGTTTCGTTGCCTGCGCCGGCCACCACATTGAGATAGGTCAGCAACTCCTGGCGGGTCAGCCGTCTGGTGGTGCCTGTCTCGTCGACGAACTCGGCGTTGAGCAACTCGGTCATGATGTCGTCGGAGGGATGCTCGACGCGCCAGTCGATGTAGGCCTCGAACAGGTCACCGACCGCGAAGTCGGTGCCGGCCTTCATGGGTTGGCCTGCCTCCGTGCGCAATTGCGCGTTGGCGTGATCGCGGATCATCTCCTGGTCGTCTTCGGGGATGCCCAACAGTGCGCTGATCACCTTCATCGGCATCTGCGCGCCGAGGTCGGCGACGAAGTCGAATCGCGAGGCGCCTATCAACGGGTCCAGGCTCTGGGCGCAGTACTCGCGTATCACCGGCTCGAGCGCGTTGACCTTGCGCGGGGTGAACATCCGGGCCAGCAGCTTGCGGTGGATGTCGTGGATCGGCGGGTCCTCGAAAATCACTGTGCCCGGGGGCATCTCGAGGTTGGCCTTGATCAACTCGACGATGGCGCCGCGGGCAGAGCTGAAGGTTTCCCAGTCCACCAGGGCCCTGTTGACGTCCGCGAAGCGGCTGACCGCGTAGAAGTCGTGCTGCTCGTTGTAGTACAGCGGCTGCTCGTCGCGTAGCCGCCGGAACATCGGGTACGGATCGGCGTTCAGTTCTACGTCGTACGGATCGAAGTACACGGCGTCGACGGTCGGATTCTGGGCACTGATCGTCACGGGGTCGCCTCTCGGTGGACCAGGGTGGCGTAAGACATCGGACTGGTATTTGTCTCACAACTCTGGCATTCGCCACACGAGGGTGTCAACAAGCGATTCATCTTCGCCTAATCCGGCTCTTCTTTCCGAAGAACATCGTTCTCAGATCGGCCGCGGTCGTCGACTCGTCGACGCGCTTCGGGGGAGAGAACACGATTCTCGCTCAAGGCGCGAGAACGCAGTTCTCGGCTAGCGGGCGGCGAAACCGTGGGAGCAGAAATCCCACACTTCGTCGGCTGTGATGGGCTTGGTGGTGCCGTCTTCGGCGCCGTTCGACTGCGCCACGAACATCACCGTCTGCATGGTCATCGCCGCCATCCGCTTGGGATTGACGCCCTCGCGGAGTTGACCGGCCTCGCCGGCCTCTTCCATCAACTCGGTGAGCAGTGCCAGCAGCGGCGCATGGGCGACGCGCACCTCGGTCGGATGCGACAGCAGAAGCCGGGGTGCGAAGTCGGTGAACAGCGGCCGCTTCGCCGTGGGGTCGGGCCGCGACGACTCGAAGAGCAACTGCACCGCGACCTTGAGCCGCTCGATCGGCTCATCTTCAGTGGTGGTGGCGGCGCGGATCTGGTCGGCAGACCGGCTCAGGGCGTCCTCGAAGAGCGCCAGCAAAAGCTCGTGCTTGCCGTCGAACTGCAGATAGAAACTGCGCAGCGACTGCCGCGAGCGGTCGACGACCTCCTGCACGGTGAAGTCCGTGCTGCCCTTCTCGATGATGATCGCCTGAGCGGCATCCAGGAAGCGCTGCACCCGCTGCGCGGCCCGGAGTTTGGCGGTTTTGATCGATCGCTCGACCGCGCGTTGCTTCCAGGCCGGCTCTTCGCTTGGGCTCGTCACCGGCGACTCAGACGCAGGTCGAGTGGGGAGAACATGAACTGACTGTACCGGAGAACGCCTTGCCATTGCGGTCCTCGACCCCCTCGCGGCCAACGTGTCAGAGATTGTAACTTTCTCACGATGAGAATAGTATTCTCATTTTGGAGATAACAGTAGCCTTACCAAAAATTTGATCCAGCGGGAGTCTCGTGCAGCTGACCTTCGATGCTGATGTCGAGGCGTTCCGCGCCGAGTTCAACGCGTTCCTCGACGAGCATCTTCCCTCCGACGCCGCGGCCGTCGAGCGGTCGCGGTCCAGCAGTGATGTCCCGGCCTGGGCTCGGGACTGGCAGCGGCTGATGTTCGACAACGGCTGGCTGCTGCCGGGATATCCGCCGGAATTCGGCGGCCGCAACGCCACGATCCTGCAGCAGTATGTCCACCAACAGGAACTGGCACGCCGTCGCGTGTATCTGACGTACAACCCGCAGGGTGTGGGCATCATCTCCGCATCGCTGATCTCGTTCGGCACCCCCGAGCAACAACAGCGTTGGGCGGTTCCGATGCTGCGGGCCGAGATCACCGCGTCGCTGGGGATGAGCGAACCGGGCGCGGGGTCCGACCTTGCGTCGCTGCGCACCAGCGCCGTCCTTGACGGTGACCACTTCGTCAACGGGCAGAAGGTGTGGACGTCGGGCGCACACGACGCCGATGTGTTGCTGACCTTTGTCCGCACCGATCCGAAAGCCGCCAAACACAAGGGCATCAGCGTGCTGCTGATCCCGACCGACCGGCCCGGAGTGGTGCGGCGGCCGTTCGCATCGCTGTGCGACGTCGACGACCTGGACTTCAATGAGGTTTTCTTCAACGACGTGCGGGTGCCCGTCGAGAACCTGGTCGGGCCGCTGAACGAGGGCTGGCGGGTAGCCAACGGTTCGCTTGGTCATGAGCGAAACATGTTGTGGCTCAGCTATGCCGATCGCCTGCAGGAGCTCGTCGAAGATTTCCGGCCCTGCTCCCCGCTCGATCGTGACCGGTACGCCGGGCTGGTGATGGACAACCAGGCGTTGCGGCTGCTCGGCTCGGTCGCGCTGGCCCGCGCAGCACGCGGCGATGAAGACGTGTCCGCGCTGTCGGTGCTCAAACTTCTCGGCTCGGAGGCGTCGCAGGCGGCGACGGAGTACGCGCTCGCCGCCGCGGGCACCGACGCGCTTTTCGCGCCGAACTTCTCCGGCCCGTACAGCGCTCATCACCTCGACCTGTACAGGTGCGGCTGGTTCGAACGCTACGTGCGGACGTTCGGCGGCACGATCGCCGGCGGCACCTCCGAGATCCAACGCAACATCATTGCCCAGCGACTGCTGGGCCTGCCGCGAAATTAGAAGGATTGCAACATGTACATCGAATACGACGTCGCCGACCGTATCGCGACCATCACGTTGAACCGGCCCGAGGCTGCCAATGCGCAGAACCCGGAGCTGCTCGATGAACTCGACGCGGCGTGGACCCGCGCGGCAGAAGACAACGAGGTCTCGGTGATCGTGTTGCGTGCCAATGGGAAACACTTCTCAGCCGGGCACGATCTGCGCGGCGGGGGACCCGTACCGGACAAGATCACGTTGGACTTCATCATCCAGCACGAGGCCAAGCGTTATCTGGAGTACACGCTGCGCTGGCGCAACGTGCCCAAGCCGTCGATCGCCGCGGTCCAGGGCCGCTGCATCTCCGGCGGGCTGCTGTTGTGCTGGCCATGCGACCTGATCATCGCCGCGGACGATGCGCAGTTCTCCGACCCGGTGGTGCTGATGGGTATCGGCGGCGTCGAATATCACGGCCACACTTGGGAACTGGGTCCGCGCAAGGCCAAGGAGATTCTGTTCACCGGGCGGGCGATGACGGCCGACGAGGTGGCCGGCACCGGCATGGTGAACAAGGTGGTGCCGCGCGATCAGCTGGACTCGGAAACCCGGGCGCTGGCCGAGCAGATCGCGAAGATGAATCCGTTCGCGCTGCGGCAGGCCAAGCGTGCGGTGAACCAGACGCTGGATGTGCAGGGTTTCTACGCGGCCATCCAGTCGGTGTTCGACATCCACCAGACCGGCCACGGCAATGCCCTGAGCGTGGGCGGTTGGCCGGTGCTGGTGAACCTCGACGAGATGAAAGCCAACATCCAGTAGGTGGGTTCATCGGCGCGAGCGACCGCCAACTGTACGCGGTGACCGGCGTGTCGGCGTACAGACACGGTCGCTCGCGCAGAAGGGGAGCTACAGGTGCGCGAGGCGGGGGGCCGAGCCGCGGGCCCGCAGTCCGGCGCCGGCCTTTCGGGTGAGTTCCCGTGAGCTGCCGAGCAATCCGTCGAGCACGAGGGCGCGCTTGATGTGGCGATGCAGATCGTGCTCGGCGGTGAAGCCGATCCCGCCGAGCACCTGCTGGCAGTGCTTGGCCGCGGTCAGCGCCGCCTTGCCCGCGGCCGCCTTGGCCAGCATCGCGGTCAGGTCGGCGCTTTCGGTCCCGGGCAGACCGAGTGTCGCCTCGGCGCCTTCGATCGCCACCAGCGTCTCGGCCAGCCGGTGCCGAACCGCTTGAAAGGACGCGATCGGCTTGCCGAACTGCACCCGGTCCAGTGCGTGCTGGCGGGCCAGGGCCAGCATCCCTCGGGCCGAGCCGACCAGCCACCAGCCGACGGCCCGTCGCGCCTCGCCCATCCGCATCAGCTCACCGTCGGGCACACGGCGCAGCGGCAGATCAGCCAGTGTGGGTTCGTTGTTCGACGCGCGTTCCCACACCACCCAACTGCCCCCGGCGTACGGCATCGGCGGCGTACCGCCCGGCATGCCACCAATGGTCTCCAGCAGCACATCGTTGAGAACCGAAGCGTGTGAACCCGTTTCGCCCAACAGCCGGAACACCAAGGGAATTGCCTGATCGGGCATATCCGACAGCATCTCGGCCCAGCCGAGCTCGGCCAGCGCGGCGTCCAGCTCGGCGCCGGAGGCCGACAGCATCGTCTTGCGCAGCGTGTCCTCGAGCATCGCCAGCGATTCGGCGTCCATACCGGTCTCCACGGTCACTCCTTACCGAGATCGAGCAGGCGACGGGCGATGATGTTGCGCTGCACTTCGGCGGTTCCGCCGTAGATGCTCGCGGCCCGGGAGTACAAAAACTCTGTCCGCCATGCGTCGTCGTCGAGTTCGATCCTGCCGGGCAACAGATCGCGCGCGGTGTCGTAGAGCCGTTGCTCGGCGGTTGCCAACAGCACCTTGTCGATCGAGGTGTCGGCACCCAGCTTCTCAGCGCCCGCCAGCCGGTACTGCGTCGCACGCGACCGGCAACGCAGCGTGTGCAGCGCCAGATAGGCCTCGCCCAGATCCGAGTCCGATGCCGTGCCAAGCCCTTTGACTTCGTCGATGAGCGCGTCGAACCGCGAGTACAGATAGGCGATGCGCTGCCAGAAACAGGTCGAACGCTCATAGGGCAGCAGATCCATGGCCAGCTTCCAGCCGTCGCCGGGCCGGCCGAGCATGCGGTCTGCAGGCACGACGACGTCATCGAAGTAGACCTCGCAGAACTCGTCGACGTCGTGCATGGTCTGCAGCGGACGCACCGAAACCCCTGGTGAGTCCAGGTCGACGAAGAACGCCGTGATGGCCTCGTGGTTCGGGGTGCCCGCATCGCCGGTACGGGTGAGCAGGATGCAGCGCGTCGCGTACTGCGCGAAGCTCGTCCACACCTTCTGCCCGTTGACGATCCAGGAGTCACCCTGCTGCACAGCACGAGTCGTCAGCGAGGCCAGATCACTGCCCGCACCGGGTTCGGAGAAGCCCTGGCACCAGGACTCCTGACCCGACAGCAGCCGCGGCACCATCTCGGCGGCCAGCTCGGGCCGGGCGTAGTCGATCATCGTGGGGGTCAGCACGTCGAGCATCGAGTACGGCCCGGGATGGTCGAGCCCGCGCCCGACGATCTCCTCGCCGACGATGGCGCGCAGGATATCCGGTCCGCCCAGGCCACCGGCCGACTCCGGCCACCCGTAGCGCATCCAGTCGGCCTCGTACAGGGCCTTGAGCACGCGCAAGTGCTGGGCTTGATGCGCGTCGAGGGAATGGTTGTCGGTGAGCGGGGTCAGTTCGCCGGAATCGAGCTTGTCGTCGAGCCATCCGCGCAGCGCCGTGCGGAACGCGGTGGGATCGAGGAGGTTGTCCGTCATCGCGCTTCCGGAGCCGCATCGGGGTCGGGCCGTCCGATCGCGTGGGGGCGGCCCGAGTCGTGTTCCCCGCTGCGCCGAATGAACGTCATGGCACGGGTTTTCAGCCGCCAACCGTCGTCGGTGCGGACGTAGGTGTCGTTGTAGTAGCCGATGCGCATGTCGTGTTTGGAATGCTCGATGAAGCACAACGGTTGGGTGCCTGACGCCTTGTCGGGGTCGTTCTGATCCAGGTGCACAAGTGATGTCCCGGTCATGAACAGACCCTTGGGGGCGGCGTCGACCAACTCGGGGAAGCGGTTGAGCGTGTAGGTCGAGCCGAACGCGCTGTAGGTGCCGTCCGGCGTGAACACCGAGATCAGCCCCTTGATGTCGCCCTGGGTGATGGTGACGGCGTACTTCGCCAGCAGTTGCTGGATCTCGACGATGTCGTCGGTCCTGGTTTTGTCAGTTGGCACAGTCATTCTTGAAGACCTTACCGCCCTTCATTACAAAGTTGACATCGCGTGTAACGCTGATGTCGGTCAGAGGGTCGCCGGGTACCGCGATGATGTCGGCGAGAAAGCCTTCCGCGATGCGGCCCAGGTCCGGCTTGTCGATCAGGTCGGCGGCGACGACGGTCGCCGCGCGCAGCACCGCCGCGGGGGGCATACCCCAGTCGACAAGGGTCACCAGTTCATCGGCGTTCTTGCCATGCGGAATCGCGGGGGCATCGGTGCCGACGGCGATCTTGACACCCGCCTCGTAGGCCGCCTTGATCGACGTGCGCGCCTTGGGGAACATCTCGGCGGCCTTGTCCTGCAACGCCTTCGGCGCCTTGGACACGTCCATCGCCTCGGCCAGCCGACGCGTCGTCACCAGCCACCGGTCGTTGTCGACCAGCATCTGGATGGCCTCGTCGTCCATCAGAAAGCCGTGTTCTATGCAGTCGATGCCGCAGGCGACCGCGTGCTTGACGGCCTCGGCGCCATGGGTGTGAGCGGCAACCCGCAGGCCACGCCGATGCGCCTCGTCGACGATGGCCCGCAGTTCCTCATCCGAATAGTGTTGTGCGCCCGCCTCTCCGGTCAGCGACATCACGCCGCCGGACACGCAGACCTTGATCAGCTCGGCGCCGTGCTTGATCTGGTACCGCACTGCCTTGCGGATCTCGTCGACACCGTTGGCGATGCCTTCCTCGATCGTCAGCTCCAGCGCCCCGGGCATGAAGGCGGCGAACATCGTCGGGTCGAGATGGCCGCCCGTCGGGGTGATCGCATGCCCCGCCGGAACGACGCGCGGACCCTCGATCCAGCCGGCATCGATCGCCCTGCCCAACGCGACGTCGAGTAGGTAACCGCCTGTCTTGACGAACAATCCGAGGTTGCGCACCGTCGTGAAGCCCGCCCGCAACGTGCGTCGGGCATTGCCCACGGCGCGCAGCACGCGGGTCGCGGGATCGTCCTGCACCTGGGAGAGGCCGGGGTTCTCGCCCCGGCCGCCCATCAGCAGGTTGACCTCCATGTCCATCAGGCCGGGCAGAAGGATCGAGTCACCCAGGTCGATGACGTCGCCCTCCGCTGCACCACCGATGGCGACGATCCGGTCGCCCTCGACCCGCACGACGCCGGGCCGGACGATCTCGCCGGCGTCGACGTCCAGCAGACCCGCTGCCTTGAGGGTCACTACGCCCGGCGATGGGCCGCTCGCGCGAAGAGCAGACAATGTCAGACCACCGGCTCCTTGATGCATGTGATGTACGTGGCGCCACTGTCGAGCACCCGCGGCTGCTTCCACACTTCGATCGGGAACGACACGTTGACCAGTGACTGCATCATGTGGATGAGAGCCTTTGCATCCTCGGGCATTCCGTCCAGGGGGAACCTGGCGTCGCAGTATTCCATGACCGCCTCGAGCCGCGGGAACGCGGTGTCGTAGAAGTCCTGCATCTCGGCCATCGTCGAGGACAGCCGCTTCTGATAGCGCTCCTCCTCGGTGGGCAGGCACCAGTCCGTGAACCGCTCGAGGTCGGCGAATTCTTCGGGCAACTCAGGCATTGATCGCATCCTTCTGGCTGGCCGGCGAGGTGGCTTGACCGTTACCCCCACCGTTCTCGAGGCCCTTTTCCTTCTTGTAGGCGTTCACGTAGTCCCACGCCGTCTTATGCAGATGGCGCAGCAGGATTTCCTGGTCACACAGCGGGAATTCCTTGACCACCCCGGTGTTGATCATCGTCTGGGTGGCTTCCAGCGTGTTGGCGTCCTGGAACGCGTACTCCTTGAACGTCACCGCCGCGAGTTCGTGCGCAAGCCGCTCGCGGGTGTTGGTGGCGGGAACGAAGTAGAGCGTGCACTCGAAGATGTGCTTGTCCACGTCCGTGGGCCAGTAGTGGTAGGTGAGGTACCAGCCCGGCGCCCAGAGCAGCAGCGTGAAGTTCGGGAAGAACTCGAAAGAGTCCTGGCCCCAGGACGGATGGCGCGCCGGATTGACCGCCGGCGGCAGCTCGTCGGGCAGAATGCCTTTGATGTTGGGGCGGTCCCACGGTCCGAACAACCCGCTGTGCAGCACGCGTTCGATGGGCTTGACCATGTTCAGGTCCTTCGGCGGGCTCATCCCGCCCCACGACGAGATCATCGAGTGCCTGCCCTTGATGTCGTAGTGCAGGGCCTCGAAGCCGTAGCTGGCCAGCTTTTCGGCTTCCTCCTTGACCGCCTGCTTCATGTGCAGGACCGGTGCGTGGTAGAACTCGACGAATGCGTCGATGAACAGCTTCCAGTTCGAATTGACCTCGGCCCGATAGGAATACGTCTCCGTCATCTCATGGAAGGGATAGCCCTCCAGGCCCTTGGCGAACTCGCCGAGGTAGTCCGTGAGCGGTTCGGCGTTGTTGTCGAAGTTGATGAAGATGAAGCCTTCCCACACCTCGCAGCGCACCGGCACCAACCCGTAGTCGGCCTTGTCGACGTCGAAGAACTCGCCTTCCTGCTGGATGAACGTCAGGTCACCCTTGAGGTTGTAGCGCCAGGCGTGGTACTTGCAGGTGAACTGCCGGCAGGTACCGGAAACCTCTTCGCCGGGATAGTCGTTCCACACCAACTTGTTTCCGCGGTGGCGACACATGTTGTAGAACGCGCGCACCTCGTTGTCACCGTCCTTGACGATGATCACCGACGTGCCCGGGCCCGCCGATGGCATCTCGCGAGTGAAGTAGCTGCCCTTTTTGGGAAGACGTTCCACCCGACCGACATTCAGCCAGCACTTGCGGAAGATGGCTTGCTGCTCGAGCTTCCACTGCTCGGGGTCGATCGAGTCGGTGTAATCGACTGGCGAGGTACCGAGCTCGGGCCAGTGTTCGGTCCAGCTTCCCTCGGCTGGTTTGGGGAAAAACGCCACGATATCTACCTCTCTGCGTGCATTTCGGAGTCGGGTTCTACGCCGAAAGTGTTGATCGCCATGGCCAGTGCGCCATAGCAGCCGATCGTGAAGACGAGGTCCATCAGCTGACGTTCCTCGAGGTGCTCGGACAAGGCGGCCCACGTCGCGTCGGAGACGTTGGCCTTGTCCTGGAGTTCGTCCACCGCATGCAGTACGGCCCGGTCGAGCTCGTCTGAGGCCTCGCCGCGCTGCATGGCATCGATGACCTCATCGGTCAGACCCTCGTCACGGCCCATCTCGACGTGGTGCCGCCACTCGTACTCACAGTTCGTCAGATACGCGACGCGGAGCACCGCCAACTCGCGCAGCCGGGGCGGCAGCGTCGAGGAGAACAACAGGTGATTGTTGAACCGCAGGAACGCCCGGGTGAGCTTCGGGTGCCGAACCATTGTGGCGAGCAGATTGCCTGCGTCTTCGGGGTTGCGCCGCTCCGCAGGCAGCATGCCGGAGATCGAGTGGTCGACGGCTTCATCCCACTCTTCTGCGGGCAGCGGCGACACGCGCAAGGCGACTCCTTTCTGTGTCCTCTCGACGATGAGAATCAGGTTCTCATATTTCGCCAATAGATTTCCACCTTTCGCGGGAATGGTCAACGTGTGACGCCGGAACGGGTGGTCACGACGGTGCGGCGCGGGGCCCAACAGTGCTGCCAGAGGGGCCTAGGGTGGCTTTCGGACATTGATTCTCGTACGGTGAGAAGATAGTTTCCTCACATTGAGAACAGCGTGATGGATAGCCTCGGAGGATGCGACGAAAGGAACGGGCATGAACAAGGACGACATGATCTTGATCAGCGTCGATGATCACATCGTCGAACCGCCCGATATGTTCAAGAATCATCTGCCGCGCAAGTACATCGATGAGGCGCCGCGGTTGGTGCACAATCCCGATGGTTCGGACACCTGGCAGTTCCGCGACACGGTGATCCCCAATGTCGCGCTCAATGCGGTCGCCGGGCGGCCCAAGGAGGAGTACGGCCTGGAGCCCCAGGGCCTGGATGAGATCCGGCCCGGCTGTTGGCAGGTTGATGAGCGGGTCAAGGACATGAACGCCGGGGGCATTTTGGGTTCGATGTGTTTTCCGTCGTTTCCGGGTTTTGCCGGCCGGTTGTTCGCCACCGAGGATCCGGAGTTCAGTTTGGCCTTGGTGCAGGCCTACAACGACTGGCACGTCGAGGAGTGGTGTGGGGCCTATCCGGCGCGGTTCATCCCGATGACGCTGCCGGTGATCTGGGATCCGGTGGCGTGCGCGGCAGAGATTCGGCGCAACGCCGAGCGTGGGGTGCATTCGTTGACGTTCACCGAGAACCCGTCGGCGATGGGTTATCCGAGTTTTCATGATTTCGAGCACTGGAAGCCGATGTGGGATGCGTTGGTCGACACCGAGACGGTGCTCAATGTGCACATCGGGTCGTCGGGGCGGTTGGCGATCACGGCCCCGGATGCACCGATGGATGTGATGATCACGTTGCAGCCGATGAACATCGTGCAGGCCGCGGCTGATCTGTTGTGGTCGCGTCCGATCAAGGAGTATCCGACGCTGAAGATCGCGTTGTCTGAGGGTGGGACTGGCTGGATTCCGTACTTCCTGGAGCGGGTGGATCGCACCTACGAGATGCATTCGACGTGGACGGGCCAGGATTTCGGCGGCAAGTTGCCCAGTGAGGTGTTCCGCGAGCACTTCTTGACCTGCTTCATCGCCGACCCGGTCGGGGTGGCGGTGCGCCACCAGATCGGGGTGGACAACATCTGCTGGGAAGCCGACTACCCGCACAGCGATTCGATGTGGCCCGGGGCCCCCGAGCAGCTCGACGAGGTCCTCAAGGCCAACGACGTGCCCGACGACGAGATCAACAAGATGACCTTCGAGAACGCGATGCGCTGGTACCACTGGGACCCGTTCACCCACATCAGCCGCGAACAGGCCACCGTCGGCGCCCTGCGCAAAGCCGCCGAAGGCCATGATGTCTCGATCCAAGCCCTGTCGAAGAAGGAAAAGACCGGCGCGAATTTCGCGGACTTCGCAGCGAGGGCCAAGGAGCTGACCGGCAACAAGGACTGAACATGGGACGATCCTCCGGCCGACGACTGGGGGAGCGTCTCGTAGTGCGCCGGTGCGGGAAGGGCGTTCACGCGCCGGCGCACTGACGTGTGCGCCGTTGAGTAGAGGAGATCAGACGTGTCAGACGTGTCTGGGGGGATGACGTTCGAGCTGAGCGAGGATCAGCAGATCATCCGCAAGTCGGTTGCCGAACTGTGCAGCAAGTTCGACGACGAGTACTGGATGAAGAAGGACCTGGCACACGAGTTCCCGCAGGAGTTCTACGACGCGATTGCCTCCGGCGGGTGGCTGGGCATGACCATCCCGGAGGCATACGGCGGGCATGGGCTGGGCATCACCGAGGCCACGCTGCTGCTGGAGGAGGTTGCCCGATCCGGTGCGGCGATGAACGGCGCCAGCGCCATCCATCTGACGATTTTCGGGATGCAACCGGTCGTCAAACACGGCTCCGACGAACTCAAGGCCGCGACGCTGCCGCGGATCGTCAACGGCGATCTGCACGTCTGCTTCGGTGTCACCGAACCCGATGCGGGACTGGATACTTCGCGGATCACCACGTTCGCCAAACGCGAGGGGGACCACTACCGCGTCAACGGTCGCAAGGTGTGGATCTCCAAGGCGCTGGAGTCGGAGAAGATCCTGCTGCTCACCCGGACCACGCCGTTCGACGAGGTCAGCAAGAAGACCGACGGTATGACGTTGTTCCTCACCGACCTCGACCGCGACCACGTCGACATCCGGCCGATCAAGAAGATGGGCCGCAACGCCGTCAGCTCCAACGAGGTGTTCATCGACGACCTGATGGTCCCGGTGGGCGACCGCGTCGGCGAAGAAGGCAAGGGCTTCAAGTACATCCTCGACGGGCTGAACCCCGAACGGATGCTGATCGCCGCCGAAGCGCTGGGCATCGGGCGGGTGGCGCTCGAGAAGGCGGTCAAATACGGCAACGAGCGGCACGTGTTCAACCGGCCGATCGGCATGAACCAGGGCCTGCAGTTCCCGCTCGCCGACTCGTTGGCCCGACTGGACGCCGCCGAGTTGGTGCTCCGCAAGGCCACCTGGCTCTACGACAACGGCAAACCCTGTGGGCGCGAGGCGAACACCGCGAAATACCTGTGCGCCGACGCCGGTTTCGGTGCCGCCGACCGTGCACTGCAGTTGCACGGCGGCATGGGATATTCGGAGGAATATCACGTGTCGCGATACTTCCGCGAGTCCCGGCTGATGAAGATCGCCCCCGTGAGCCAGGAGATGATCCTGAACTTCCTGGGTGAACACGTCCTGGGCCTTCCCCGTAGTTACTGACGATGGAGAGCACTACCGAATGAGCACCTACTTCGATCTGACCGGCCGTTCGGCGCTGGTGACCGGCGCCGCCGGGGGCATCGGCTCCGCCGTCGCACAGGCCCTGGCCGACGCGGGCGCGGCCGTGCTTGTCACCGACGTCGACAAGGATGCCGCCGCCGCTGTGGCCGAACGCATCTCGGCAAGCGGTAAGCGCGCCGAAGCCGCCGCGCTCGATGTGTCGGACCGTGAGTCCGCCGACGCCGCTGCCGCGCAGGCCGCTGCATTGGCCGACGGCAAGCTGCACATCGTGATCAACAACGCCGGCGTCACGAAGCCGGCGATGTTCGAGAAGACGTCGCAGGAGTCGTTTCGGTTGCTGTTCGACATCCACGTGATGGGCGCGTTCAACGTCACGCAGGCGGCGTTGCCGCACATTCCGACCGACGGCACCGGGCGCATCGTCAACGTCACATCGGCGGCGGGCCTGACGGGCACGCTGGGGCAGGTCAACTACTCGGCGGCCAAGGCGGGCATCATCGGGTTCACCAAATCGCTTGCGCGCGAACTTGCGACCAAAAGCATCATGGTCAACGCGCTGGCCCCGCTGGCCGCCACGCCGATGACCGAGACCATCCGGACGAACGAGAAGTTCGCGGCCAACATGATGAACCGCATCCCGATGAAGCGGTGGGCCGAGCCGTCCGAGGTCGCGGGTGCGTTTGTGTTCATGGCCTCCGATGCGGCGTCCTACATCACGGGGCAGGTGCTGCCGGTCGACGGCGGCATGGTGATGTGACAGCCCAAGCCCCGCTCGCCGGGATCACCGTCGTCGCAATGGAACAGGCCGTCGCCGCGCCCATGTGCACCCGCGTGCTCGCCGACTTCGGTGCCCGCATCATCAAGATCGAAAATCCCAACGGGGGCGACTTCGCCCGCGACTACGACGATGTGGTCAACGGGCCCGGCGGCCTGGCGGCGCATTTCGTCTGGTGCAACCGCGGCAAGGAGTCGGTGACGCTCAACACCAAGGCCCCCGAGGGAATGGACCTGCTGCACCGGCTACTCGACCGGGCCGATGCGTTCGTGTCCAACCTGGCGCCCGGCGCCATCGCCCGCATGGGTTTGGCGCCCGCAGACCTGGCGGTGCGGCACCCGAACGTGATCCCCGTCGAGATCGACGGCTACGGTCCGGGCGGGCCGATCTCCCACAAGCGCGCGTATGACCTTCTCGTGCAGGCGGAATCAGGATCGTGTGCCGTTACCGGATATCCGGGCATGCCCGCGAAGCCGGGGCCGGCGATGGCCGACTTCACTACCGGCCTGTACGCGGCCACATCGATTCTGGCGTTGCTGATCGGCCGCAACAAGAAGAGCACCGAGACGGCACCGTCGGTGGCGCTGAGCCTGTTCGACGTGATGACCGATGTGATGGGCTATCAGCTGACCTACACCCAGCACTCGGGGATCGACCAGGAGCCCCTCGGGGTCGGCTCACCAGCCGTCGCGCCCTACGGCGCGTTCCCGACGCGCGACGGGCAGACCGTGGTGCTCGGCACCACCAACGACAGGGAATGGCAGCGGGTGGCGCGCGAGATCATCGACCGCCCCGATCTCGCCGACGATCCGCGCTTCGCCACCAACCCGGGCCGCTGCGCACATCGCGAGATACTCGACCAGGCCATCGGAAATTGGTGCGCACAACACGATCTCGCCGAAATCCAGAAGATCGCCGACGACGCCGGAATCGGCAACTCGCGTTACAACGTGCCCAGCGAGGTGGTCGCGCATCCGCAGTTGACGGCGCGGGACCGCTGGCGCACGGTCGACACACCCAAGGGCGAGATCCGGGCGCTGCGCCCGCCGCCGGTGATCAACGGATTCGAGCAGCCGATGGGCGCGGTCCCGGGGCTGGGCCAGCACACCGACGCCGTGTTGAGCGAACTGGGGCTCGCCGCAGCCGATCTCGAGCGGTTGCGGGCCGAGGGCGTGATCGGACCGGCCTACTCGTGACCGAGCACGTCCTGTTGACGTCCGACTGCGATGGCGTCCGTACGCTGACGCTGAACCGGCCGGAACGCAAGAACGCGATCAACGCGCAGTTGTGGGAGGAGTTGGCCGACGCCTTGCGGGCGGCGGCCCGTGACACCGAACTTCGCGCGGTGGTGATCACCGGTGCCGGCGGGGCGTTCTGCTCGGGCGCCGACATCGGCACCGGAGAGGACATTCACCCGCGCCACAAGCTGCGCAGGCTCACCGATGTCGCGCTGGCCCTGCACGAACTGTCTGTGCCCACGATCGCCAAGGTGACCGGCGTGGCCGTCGGCGCAGGCTGGAATCTCGCGCTCGGGTGCGACTTCGTCGTTGCGACCCCGGAATCGCGGTTCTGCCAGATCTTCTCGAAGCGCGGACTGTCGGTCGATCTGGGCGGATCCTGGCTGCTGCCCAAGCTCGTCGGCCTACAACAGGCCAAGCGGCTGGTGTTGCTGGCCGACATGATCGACGCCGAGGAAGCGCGGAGCCTGGGGCTGGTCACCTGGGTCAAAACCGCCGACGAAATCGACTCCTTCGTAGTAGATCTGGCGGCGAAATTGGCGGCCGGTCCGCCCGTCGCGCTCGCGCAGAGCAAGGCGCTGCTCAACGACGGGGCCAACGCGACGCTGCGTGAGGCGCTGGCCAACGAAGCCCGCGCGCAACCGGGCAACTTCGCCACGGCAGACTCGTCAGAGGCGTACGCGGCGTTCGCCGAGAAACGTCAGGCCACCTTCACCGGGCGGTGGGCCGTGTCCAGATCGGAGAGATGACAATGCGTGAGACCGTGATCGTCGAGGCCGTACGCACCCCCGTCGGCAAGCGCAACGGCGGGCTGTCGGACATGCACGCCGCGGACCTGTCCGCGATCGTCCTCAACGCGCTCGTCGAGCGCGCGGGTATCGATCCCGACATCGTCGACGACGTCGTCTGGGGCTGCGTGTCGCAGGTCGGCGACCAGTCGAGCAACATCGGGCGATACTCGGTGCTGGCCGCGGGCTGGCCCGAGTCGATTCCGGGCACCACAGTCAACCGGGCTTGCGGATCGAGTCAGCAAGCGCTGGACTTCGCGGTGCAGGCAGTGATGTCCGGACAGCAGGACGTCGTCGTCGCCGGTGGCGTCGAGGTGATGAGCCGGGTGCCGCTCGGGGCGGCCAGGGCAACCGGCATGCCGTACGGCCCGAGAGTGCTTGACCGGTACAAGGATTTCTCGTTCAACCAGGGCATCTCGGCCGAACTCATCGCCGAGAAGTGGGGCTTCTCGCGGACCCGCCTCGACGAGTACTCCGTGCGCTCGCACGAGTTGGCCGCCGCCGCCCAGGACAGCGGCGCGTTCGAGACGCAGCTCATGCCGGTGTTCACCGAGGGTGAGCCCGTGGTCGCCGACGAAGGGGTGCGGCGGGGAAGCACCGTCGAGAAGCTCGCGGGACTCAAGCCAGCGTTCAAGGACGACGGCGTCATCCATGCGGGGAACTCCTCGCAGATCTCCGACGGCGCCGCAGCGCTGCTGGTGATGGCGGCCGACAACGCGGTGGCACTGGGGCTGAGCCCGATCGCCCGATACCGCGCCGGCGCGGTCACCGGCGCTGACCCGGTGCTGATGCTGACCGGCCCGATCCCCGCGACCGAGAAGGTTCTCCACAAGTCCGGCGTGACCCTCGACGAGGTCGGAGTGTTCGAGGTCAACGAGGCGTTCGCACCGGTGCCGCTGGCCTGGCTCGCCGAGACGGGTGCCGATGAGAGCAAACTCAACCCGCTGGGTGGCGCAATCGCGCTCGGGCATCCACTCGGAGCGTCCGGTGCGGTGCTGATGACCCGGATGCTGAACCACATGCGCGACAACGGCATTCGATTCGGCCTGCAGACCATGTGCGAGGGCGGCGGAACCGCCAACGCCACATTGGTGGAACTCATCGCCTGAACTGACCAGAGGATCGTCGTGCAAAGAAATCTGTTCACCGAGGACCACGAGGCCTTCCGCGAACTCGCCCGCGACTTCGTCGAAAAGGAGGTGGTTCCGCACTATCCCGAGTGGGAGAAGGGCGGACGCATGCCTCGCGAGGTCTTCAAGCGGATGGGATCGCTGGGCATGCTCGGCATGGCCATCCCCGAGGAGTACGGCGGGGCCGGCACCGACGACTACCGCTACAACGTCGTGCTTCAGGAGGAGGCGGCGCGCGCGTTGGTCACCCTGTCGACGGTTCGTACGCAGCTCGAGGTGATCCTGCCCTATTTCTTGCATTACGCGAACGACGAGCAGCGCACGCGCTGGTTTCCCGGCTTGGCGTCGGGCGAGTTGTTGACCGCCGTCGCGATGACCGAACCGGGTACCGGCTCCGACTTGGCCGGGATGCGGACCACCGCGGTGCGCGACGGTGAGGACTGGATCCTCAACGGCGCCAAGACGTTCATCACCGGCGGCATGCAGGCCGATCTCGTGATCGTGGTGGCACGCACCTCGACCGACCCGGACAACCGGCGCAAGGGGCTCACCCTGTTCGTCGTCGAGGACGGGATGCCGGGCTTCACGCGGGGTCGCGAGCTGGAGAAGATGGGCTGCAAGGTCCAGGACACCGCGGAACTGTCCTTCGTAGACGTGCGGGTGCCGGCCGCCAACGTGCTGGGGGAGGAGGGCGAGGCGTTCGGCTACCTCGGCCACAACCTGCCCCAGGAGCGGCTCACCGTCGCGGTGGGATCCGTCGCGCAGGCTCGCTCGGCGATCGCCGCGGCGATCGACTACACCAAGAACCGCAAGGCATTCGGCACGCGGGTGGCGTCGTTCCAGAACACGAAATTCGAACTGGCGGCCTGTTCGACGGAGGTGGAGGCCGCGCAGACCATGCTGGACCGCGCAGTGAGCCTGCATGTCGATGGGCAGTTGTCCGCGGCTGACGCAGCGCGAGTGAAACTGTTCTGCACCGAGATGCAGCAGCGCGTGGTGGATCGCTGCCTGCAGTTGTTCGGCGGATACGGCTACATGATGGAGTATCCGATCGCGCGGTTGTACACGGACGCGCGAGTGGCCCGCATCTACGCCGGTACCAGCGAGGTGATGAAGGTGATCATCGCCAAGTCGCTCGGCCTCTGAGGGATTTCGGTGTAGTTGGTTGCGCTTGGCGCGCATTTCTACACCGAAATCGCCGTTGACCTGCCGGTGTGACGACGGCCCAAACCTTTTTTCGCTGAGATGCTTGTCACAGCGGCAAAACCTACCTACTGTGTGTTCACTAGGTTGGTTGAACGAAGGGGTCGAGTGTCCGCCACGGAGTCTGTGAGGCCGTACGCCACGCTCCTCGCCAAAGGCGAGGACCGCAGGCAGCGCATCCTTTCGGTGGCCGAACGCCTGCTCGCGCGCAACGGGTGGCGCAGCACGTCGCTGGCGCAGATCGCCAAGGAAGCCGGCGTCACGCCGGCAGGTCTGCTGCACCACTTCGAGTCCAAGGAGCAACTGCTCAACGCGGTGCTCGACGCCCGCGACGCCGACGACGCGATCCATGCCGACTACCGCTCCGGCGACCTGGTCACCGAACTCGGCCGGGTGCCCGAACGGTTCGATCGCGCACCCGAGCTGGTCGGCACGTTCACGGTGCTGCTGGTGGAGAACATCGCGCCCGATGCACCGCTGCACGACCGCTTGGTCAAGCGCTACAGCGATGCGGTGGACATCATCGTCGGGATCATCCAGCGCGGCCAGGAATGCGGCAAGTACCGCACAGATGTCGACGCGGCAGCCAAGGCCGTGGAAATACTCGCGTTCATCTATGGAATGGAGACCCTATGGTTGCTCGACCCCTCAATTCAGTTGGCCGAGGTGTTCAAGGGGTACGCCGAGTCGCTGGGGCGCGAGTTGGCGCCACGGAGCTCGACATGAGGTATCGCCTGGATGTCGTCGCGCCAACCGTGTCCGACGCGGTGAGGTACGCGGGCGGCTGGATCTACGACAGGGTGATGGCCGGATGGGATGTCACGGTCCTGGTCGGCGGCGACGACGACCTCCGCCCGCTGACGATCCTGGGCGCCAGGACGTTGGATCTGGAATCGGTGCTGCAAGCCTGGCAGGACCGGCCGCATCCCCAGACGATCGCGGTGGCCGCCGAGATGTTCGAACGTGATCCGCGCGTGCTCGCCCACGTGCGCACCGCGCTCGACCAGGGCGCCACCGAGGTGACGCTGTGGGGCGAGCGGTTGCCCGCCGAACTCGACAGCAGCGTTGACTCCGTCGAGCATCACTTGAGCGCAGCGGCACGGGCTTTCAAGGACAAAGCGCTTGCCGCGGCCCAGGATTCGGGCACCGGCGGCGTCCACTCCTGTGAGACGTTCCGCTGCGGGATGATGGTTTCGGTCGCCGCGGACCTGGTGCCCGCCAGCTAGTGTCCTGAGTCATTAATTCTGGTGCAGTAGTTGCCGATGCTGGTGAGGATTTGATCGGCGGTTTTGGTCCAGA
>NZ_LQIM01000006.1:0-126380 GCF_001499985.1 Mycobacterium sp. IS-1556 | reverse complement strand
ACACGATCTCGGCGGCATGGGGAGTCGGCATAACCCAGTCTAACAACTCGACCGGAATTAATGACTCAGGACACTAGCCCGCTCAGGCGAGGTCGATGACCACCTTGCCGACCGCACGTCCGTCGGCGACGTGACGCAGCGCCTCGACCGTCTGCTCGAGCGGGTAGACCGCGCCGATATGCGGGCGGATGCGGCCGCTGACCAGAAGTTCGCGTAACTCCGATTCGTTGCGGGCGAACTCGTCGGGCGCGACGTCGTGGAACTGAAAGCCCAATACCTGCACGCCCTTCATCAACACCAGGTTCAGCGGGATGCGGGGGATGGCGCCGGAAGCGAACCCCACCGTGACGAATCGCCCGCCACGGCGCAGCGACCGCAGCGCGGGTTCGGAAAGCTCACCGCCAACCGGGTCGACGACGGCGTGCGCGCCGTCGGGAAGGGCGTCGCGTAGCGCGTCTCTCAGGGCGTCGGCGCGGTGATTGACGACGTGACGGGCGCCGTAACCCGCAGCCACCGCCAGCTTTTCGGCCGTCGATGCGACGGCGGTGACCGAGGCGCCCAGCGCGACGCCGAGTTGCACGGCGGCCAACCCGACGCCGCCGCCAGCACCGAGCACGATCAACTCGTCGCCGCGCTGGATCCGGGCCATCGAGCGCAGCGTGTGGTACGCGGTGCGATACGCCACGCCGAACGCTGCCGCGGTGCGATCGTCGACACTGTCGGGAGTGTGCGCGAGGCCCGCGGCCGGTACGGCGACCTCCTCGGCGAACGCGCCGCAGAGGACGGCTCCGCTCACCCGGTCGCCGACTGCGAATTTATCGGCATTGTCGCCCAGTTCGACGATCTCACCGGCGAACTCGCTGCCCGGCACGAACGGGGGCGGCACGCTGATCTGGTACTCGTCGCCGATCAGCAACACGTCGGGAAAGTTCACCGCGGCGGCCCGGACGCGCACCCGGACCCGGCCTGCGCCGACCGCCGGTGACGGCTGATCCTGGATCTGCACCACGTCGGGCGGCCCGTACCGCGGGCAGACCGCGGCCCTCACCGGTAGTCGCTGGATTCGGCGAGATCGGCCGCCGAGCGCATCAACTCGACGATGATCGGCCCGTACGCCAGCAGCTTCTCGTTGTCACCGGCCCGCTGAAAACCCTGCTCCAGCACGATCGCGAGCTTCCACTTGGCCAGCACCAGATAGTAGTCGAGGTCGTCGACCTGGCGTCCGGACACCTTCGCGTAGTACTCGACAACCTCTGTGCGCGAGGGCATTGCGCGCATGTCGACGTAGCTCATCTCCGACTTCGTCGGAGCGGAAGTGTCCTCAGGCCAGCTCTGCACCATCCACCCGAGATCGAGTTTGGGGTCGCCGACGGTGCCCATCTCCCAGTCGACGATCGCGGCGAGTTGTGCCGGTGCGCCATGCCGGTACATGACATTCGCGAACTGGTAGTCGCCGTGCATCAGGCCGGGAATGAAGTCCAGCGGGCGACGCGCGCGCAACCATTCCGTCGCAACATCGAGGCCGTCGATCTCGCGGCCCTTGATGCGCTCGAAGAATGCGGTCCAGCGGTCCACTTGGCGTTCGTGAAAGCCGTCCGGACGGCCGAGATCGTGCAACCCCTTGGCTTTCCAGTCGACTTTGGAGAGCAGGGCGATGCCCTCGGCCAGTTGGTAGGACAGTCCGGCACGCGCCTCGGGGTCGGAGTCGAACGGCTCCGGCCACCGCCGATCCTCGAGCTCCATCGGCGACCAGCCGTCGACGAAACCCATCAGGTAGAACGGCCGGCCCAGCACGTCGGCGTCCGGGCACACCGCGACGGCCGGTGTGTGTGGAACGTCGGTGCCGTCGAGCGCCTCGATGATGCGCCACTCACGCAAAATGCCTTTGTCCCGATCCGGAGGCGCCTCGGGCGGAGGCATTCTCAACACGCAGCGGTGCTCGCCACGGCGCAGCTCGTAAATGACGTTCTGCGTGCCCCCCGACAGGAACCGGGTCTGAAGCGGTTCGCCCTTCCCGGGCAGCGCGGCCTCGTCCATCCAATCGGCCAGGCGGACAACGTCGACGCCGCTCACAGGTTGCCCACCTCGTTCTCGAGGTACTCGGCGAATTTGGCCAGGGCCTGTTCGCGTTTGGCGGGTATCCACTCCGTCGGCCACGTGTCTGCGTTCGGCCGATAGTCGCGCAGCACCTGCTTGGCCACCGTTGCCTTGTGTACCTCGGTCGGCCCGTCGGCCAGTCCCATCACGGCGGCGCCGGTGACCATCCCGAGGAACGGCATCTCATTGCTGACACCGAGCGCGCCGTGCACCTGCATTGCGCGCCAGGCGATGTCGTGCAGCACGGTCGGCATCACGACCTTGACGGCGGCGATGTCCTTACGGACTTTCTTGTAGTCGTTGTACTTGTCGATCTCCCACGCGGTGTAGAGCACCATCAGCCGGAACTGCAACAATTGCGCGTACGAGTCGGCGATGTAACCCTGGACGAACTGTTTCTCCGACAGTCGGCTGCCCTGCGTCTCGCGGCTCAACGCGCGCTCGCACATCATGTCCAATGCCTTGCGCGACAGCCCGATCGTGCGCATCGCGTGGTGGATCCGGCCGCCGCCGAGGCGGGTCTGGGCGATGACGAACGCTTGGCCTTCGCCGCCGAGCAGCGCCTCGCCGGGCACTCGCACGTTGTCGTAGTGGATCAGCGCATGCGAGCCTTCGTCTTCGCGCTCGCCGTGCAGTCCGACATTGCGGACGATGTTGACCCCGGGTGTGTCCGTCGGCACCAGGAACATCGACATGCCCTGATACGCGCTCACCTCGGGGTTGGTCACCACCATGACGATCAGGAACGACGCGGTCCTGGCGTTGGAGGAGAAGAACTTCCAGCCGTTGATCACCCAGTCGTCGCCATCGCGCACCGCGGTGGTCTGGAACAGGGTCGGATCGGCGCCGGCATGCGGCTCGGTCATCGAGTAGCACGAGAAGATCTCGCCCTCGAGCAACGGGCGCAGGTACCGCTCCTTCTGCGCGTCGGTGCCGTAGTGGGCGATGATCTCGGCGTTGCCGGTGTCGGGAGCCTGGCAGCCGAACACGATCGGCGCCCATTGCGAGCGACCGAGAATCTCGTTGAGCAGCGCGAGCTTGAGTTGTCCGTAGCCCTGGCCGCCGAGTTCCGGGCCCAGATGGGTGGCCCACAGCCCGCGGCGGCGGACCTCCTCCTTGAGCGGATCGATCACCCTGCGGCGGTTGGCGTTCAGCGGTACGAACTGCTGATCCGGGAACGCCAGATCGAGCGGTTCGACCTCCTCGCGGACGAACTCATCGGCCCAGTCGAGCACCTTCTGATACTCGGGATCGGTTTCGAAATCCCACGCCATGGGGTCTCCCTTCGCTTGAGGTGAACGATCGGCGTCAGCGTGCAGCTCTAACGTTGAATCCGGCGACCAGCGCGGCGATGTCCTCGCCCACGACCTCTGCGAACGATCTCTCGCCGAAACTCCCTCCGGCCCAGTGCCGCACGCCCTCGCTGACGTGCATACCGGCCAGCCGGGAGAGGTGGCCGACGTCGACGCGGGCTGCCAGCTTGCCGTCGCGTTGGGCGCGGGCGAACAAGTCGCCGAACATGTCCGCGTCGGCGGTGTCGTCGTCCGCCTCGCCGGCGAGGATCCGGTGCTCGTGCCGATAGCCCTCGAGGATGGTCTCGATGATCAGCTCGCGCGGATTGCGCGCCATCGACCGTTCGAGGCTCCGCAGCGCCTCCCGAATGACGGCCTCGACGTCGTAGTCGCCACGCAGCATTGACCGGATCTTCTGTTGTGCCGCGCGCGTCGACAGCAACCCGACCTCGAAGAGGATGTCCTCCTTGGCCGGGAAGTAGAAGTAGAACAACGCCCTCGACACGCCCGCGGCCCGGCAGATGTCGGCGACCGTCGTCTTGGCGTACCCGTTGGTGCGCCACAGCGCCATGGCCGCCTGCACGAGCGCGCGTTTGGTCTCATGCGACCTGGCGCGTTGATACGACGCCCGGCGTTGACCACCGTTAACGGCTTCGGCCGCGCTGCTCCCCGCCATGACGGCACAGTATCAGGCGGATTGAGCCTTGCAAATAGTTGACGCGTGCCTAACTATTTACCCCAAGCCACTCATCCGGGAAATCGCATCCAGGGCTGTTTCGGCTCGACGACCACAGCCATGGCCGCAATATTGAGCGGTCGACGGCGCCGGGTCATCAGCGCTATCGAAGGGACTTCAGATGCCGAATTCGCTGCACCACGTCGTCATGCGGAGCCATTCCGCTCAGACGCTGACCGCATTCCTGACCGACGTGGTCGGAATGACGGTCCAATTCCAGATGCACGTACCGGGTGAGGTGCTCGAGCAGACGCTGGGATGGCCGCCGACGGACGGGGCCGGCGTGACGATGCTGGGCGGTGGCGACGCCGGCTTACTCGAGGTGCTCGACGTTCCCGAGCACCTACGTGCGCTGGTGCCCGAAGGTCTTGCGGCGCTGTCCTTCATGACCGACGACTTCGGTGACACCCGCGAGAAGGCCAGCGCCTTCGCCAGCGACGTGACCATGCTCGACACCGGCGTGCCGGGCGTCGACCTGTTCTTCTGCACCATGGGCGGGGTGCCTATGGAATTCATGGGAAGCTATGCGCCGGACGCGAACTCGGCTCCCAGCGAGGCGACGAACTCCTGAGTCCGTGTGCGGGATACACGCCGTTCCTCGGCGTCTTGACCCAGCGGAACGATTCTCGCCGCTAGGTCGGTGACGCCGGCGTCGCGATAGCGGCGCAAGCGGGACGCGATCGTCGCTTCGTCTCCGGCGGCCATGGTGTCGCCGACGTCCTCGGCGTCGCCGTGTTCGAGCAGGCGGACGTAGTTGGGGGAGAAGTCGGCGTGCCCGAGCACCTCGCTGGCGTACGCGCGGGCGTCGTCGACCTCGCCCGCTGAGCACAGCGCGACGGGAACGCCTGCGACCACGCGGATTCCGTTACGCCCGGCGTCCGCAGCGGCGTTGGTGATGCTCGGCACGACGTAGTCGCCGATCGCACGCTCGTCGGCCATCCACAGAATCGTTCCGCCGGTACGCTCGCCGGCGATGCGCAGCATCGTGGGCCCGAGAGCGGCCACCAGCACCGGCACCTCGAACGCATCGCTGACATCGATCGGGCTGTGCACGTGGTACGAATCATTGTCGATGGCGACCGCGCCGGGACCGCCGAAGGCGGCGGCGAGCACGTCGAGGTAGTCGCGTACCAGTCGTGCGGGACGGTCGTAGGGCAGGCCGAGTTGGTCGGTGATGATCCAGTGGTGCGACGGCCCGAGGCCAAGGGTGAAGCGGCCTTCGCACGCGATCTGGGTGGTCAGCGCCTGCTGGGCCATGATGAGCGGATGGCGGGTCTGAATGGGCACCACCGCGGTGCCGATCTCGATGCGGTCGGTGACGTGGCCGAGCAGCGCCACGGCCGTCATCGCGTCGAGGTAGCCGGGCACCTGCGGCATCCAGAACGACGCGAAACCCTGGCTCTCCGCGGTCTTTCCGTCCTCGAGCACGCCGCTCAAGCGGTCGGCGCGCGGACGTTCCTTGTCCGAGCCGACCATCAATCCGAAGCGCATCGCGACCTCCGCTCACGGCGCATAGCGGCCCCATTCGTGAGGGACGACGGGATAGAACGGCGCGGCGAAGAGCGGTTCGACGCCGGCGTCGCTCCACCGCTTGTCGAGCACCGGTATCAGTTTTTCCGCGGTGACGACCGGGTCGTCGTCGAGGAAACAGTACGAGATCATCTGGCCCGCCTGCGCACTCGCCAATCGCGCGTCGACGGGCAGCGAGGTCGCCGACCACACCCCCGCGACACCGTCGACGTCGACGAGACCCGTTGGTGCCGAAGCGGCCGATTCCAGCACCAGGTATGCGCCGCGCACCGGCCACCATGGCAGGACGTCGGCACCGACCTTGACGCGCGGCGCAGCGGCCTTCTGCCCGACGTCGTAGACGCCGCGTTCGACCGGCGGCAGCAGCGGCAGTTTGCGCCCCGCGTCGCCGAGCGCCTTCGACAGGGCCAGAAACCGTTCCATCCCACCGGGATCGGTGAAGAAGTAGGTCATCACGTGATCGATCTCGTCGTAAGAGCCATGGCTGTACGCCCGCGCCGAGCGGCACTCCGGCGTCGACACCAGCCGCAGCGACGCCCGAACCTGGGCGAGCCGGTGCTGTTCGGGTCGGTGGTCGAGCGTGTGCCAGCGCAAATAGTCGGCGTCGGCTCCGTCGGGATGCCGCCTGGCCATCGACACGAACAACGTGCTGATGTCACCGCGGCCTTCGGCGAGGACGTCGGGCACCTCGTCGGACGGTGTGCCGGGTAACTGCATCGGCTGTTCCCTTCAGCTCGAGCCAGGGCGAAGGAGTTCCGGACGTCGTGCCTCGATCATCCGCCGGAAGCCCCCGCGCCAGGGCACTTTCGTCGATCCCAGCACCTCATGCATGTAGGTGACGTCGGGCCACAGCGGGGTGTGCGCGTCGGGGGTGTAGTCGAACCTCGGTTCCACGCCTACCAGTTCGCCCATGTAGGCGCAGTACTCCTCGACGCTGACGGTCTCACTGCCCGCCCAGTTGACCACGATCGGCGGGGTGTCGGCGACCTCCATGGCACGGATGCCGAGTTCGACGTAGTCGTCCTCGTAGATGGGGTTGTAGTTGTTCGGCTTGTCCGGGTACAACCGAATCGACTTGCCGGCCAACATCATTTCCAGCCGGTCGGCGGGTGCGCCGCCTTCGGGGCCATAGGTGGAGCAGATGCGGATGATGGTCAGCGGTATGCCGTATTGCTTGGCGATCCATGTGCATACCGCCTCTGCGGCGATCTTGGAGAAGCTGTAGTTCGCGCGCAGCGGTACGCCCGGGGGATCGGATTCCCGCAGGGGACGCTGCCCCTGGTAGCCGTAGACCGAACCGGTCGAACAGAAGACGAAGCCCCTCACGGCGCGACAGTGATACAGCAGATCGCCGGACTTCTGCGCGTTTGTGTCGACGCATCGTGGCCAGTCGCCCTGGCCCGTGTCGACCGCGGCGTGAAAGACGTAGGTGAAATCGTCGGGCAGCGCGGAGAAATCTCCGGTGCTCATGTCGAGTGCGACCGGAGTGATGCCGGCCGCGGTGAGCTTCTCGCGGTCGCCCGGGTTCCTCAACCGGGCCGCGCCCCACACTTCGTTGCGCTGCGCGAGAGCGCGCGCGATGGGAAACGCGATCTTGCCGGTCGCGCCGGTGATGAGAATCTTCTCCGCGTCGAGCATCCCTTCAGTCATAGCGCACCGGACCGCAAATGTTAAGTACTTGATATCCTCGGTTGCGTGCAGCTCACGTTTGACGCCGACGTCGAGGCCTTCCGCGCGGAGTTCATCGCGTTCCTCGACGAGCACCTGCCCGCCGAGGCGGAGGCGGCCGCCGAACGGTCGCGGTCGACGTCGCACGTCCCGGCGTGGGCCCGCCGATGGCAGCAGGTGCAGTTCGACCACGGCTGGCTGCTACCCGGCAACCCGCCGGAGTTCGGCGGTCGTAATGCGGGGATCTTGCAGCAGTTCGTCCATCGCGAGGAACTCTCGCGACGGCGGATCTATCACGCGTTCAACCCGCAGGGCGTTGGGATCATCGCCGCATCGCTGCTGTCGTTCGGCACCGACGAACAGAAGCAGCGGTGGGCGGTGCCGATCCTGCGCGCGGAGATGACCGCCTCGCTGGGAATGAGCGAACCCGGCGCGGGTTCCGACCTGGCGGGTCTGGCCACCCGCGCGACGGTCGACGACGACGGCTTCGTCGTCAACGGCCAGAAGGTGTGGACCTCGGGCGCCCACGACGCCGATGTCATCCTCGCGTTCGTGCGCACCGATCCGGATGCGCCGAAGCACAAGGGAATCAGTGCACTGCTGATACCGACCGACACTCCCGGTGTGACGTGTCGGCCGTTCGCGTCGGTGCACGACCGTGAGAGCTTGGATTTCAACGAGGTGTTCTTCACCGACGTGCGGGTGCCGGCCGAGAACCTGGTCGGCCCGTTGCACGAGGGGTGGCGCGTCGCCAATGGGTCATTGGGTCACGAGCGCACGATGATGTGGATGTCGTTCGCCAACCGGCTGAACCAGCTCCTCGAGGACTTCCGTCCGGTTGGGGCGGTGAACCGCGACCGGTACGCGACCATCGCGATGGACTACCAGGCGCTGAGGTTGCTCGGGTCCAAAGCGCTGGGGCAGGCCGCGCGCGGCGAGCGCGACATTCCCGCCGTTTCGGTGTTGAAGGTGTTGGGTTCAGAGGCCGAGCAGAACGCGATGAGGCATGCGCTCGAGGCGGCGGGTGCCGACGGGCTGACCGATCCCGCGCTGACCGCCCCGGACAACCCCTACGCGCCAGATCTTTTCACCGCGAGCTGGTTCGCCCGTTACGTCAGCACGTACGCGGGCACGATCGCCGGCGGCACGTCGGAGATCCAGCGCAACATCATCGCCCAGCGCGTTCTCGGTCTGCCGGCGCGCTGAGCGGAGCTTCGATTGTGAATCTGACGACGCTCGAGAGGCGATTTGCGTCGCCAGATTCACAATTGATCGTCGGATGACATGCGAGGATGGTGACCGTGACTGTGGTTCTGGTGCATGGCAATCCGGAGACCGACGCGGTCTGGGGGCCGCTCGTCGAAGCGCTCGGACGGCGGGATGTGGTGCGGTTGTCGCCGCCGGGATTCGGCGCCCCGTTGCCCAGCGCCTTCTCGGCAACGTTTTCCGCCTACCGCGACTGGCTCATCGACGAGCTGCGAACAATCAACGGGCCGGTCGAACTCGTCGGACACGACTGGGGCGGATGTCATGTGGTGAACGCCGTGATGCAGCAACCCGATCTCGTCCGTAGCTGGGCCAGCGACACCGTCGGCTTGTTCGACCCGGAATATGTATGGCACGACATGGCGCAGGTGTTCCAGACTTCCGAGGCAGGCGAGCAGGTGGTCGAGGCGATGATCGTGTCTTCGGTGGAGGATCGGGCGCAACAACTGACCGATTTCGGCATACCCGCTGACGTCGCGAAATCGTTCGCCGCAGAGCAGGGTCCCGAGATGGCCAAGGCGATCCTGGCGTTATACCGCTCGGCACGTCAGCCGGCCCTGGCCGATGCGGGGCGGGCACTCGAGAATGCCGCCGCCCGCCCAGGACTGTCGCTGTTGGCCACCGAGGATCCCTACGTCGGATCCGACGAGATGCGCCGCCGCGCCGCCGGTCGAGCGGGCGCGCGGACCGAGGTGCTCGACGGGCTGGGACATTGGTGGATGGTGGAGGACCCGGCCCGCGGGGCAGCTGCGTTGAATCGGTTCTGGAGCTCGCTGGACTAGCCGCCGGGTGCACGGTCCAGGTACGAAAAAGCGCCGAAAACGGACGTGGAGCGTGCGTTCGGCGCCGAACTACACCCGCGCTGGTTTCGGCGCGGCAAGTTCCGCGAGCGCCGACATGAACAACTCGTCCATCTGCGGGCTCAGCTCGGCCAGGGTCGCGGCGCTGGCGAAGCTGGCGGAACCGAAGACGCGTTCGAGCACATCGGTTTCGGTGGAAGTACCCAGCGACAGGCACAGGCAGGCAACGCCCTCGGTTCGCAATTCTTCGAGGGCCTTGTGGGCGTCGGCTTCCGCGTAACGACCTTCGTAGCCGTCGTCGTAGGGAAAGCCGTCCGACAGCACGAGCAGCAGCCGGTTCGGCGTGCCGGCCTCGTTCTTGAGAACCTCGCCCGCCCCGCGGATTCCGGCGCCGAGGCGGGTGTAGCTCGCCGGCTCGAGCTGGTTGAGGCGGGCCCGGCCGACGGCGCCGAAACTCTGGTCGAACGTCTTGATGGCGGGCAAGTGCACGGCGTGGCGGCCCTGTGAACGGAACGCGTAGACGGCGACGCGGTCACCGAGTTCTTCGAGGGTGACGGCCAGGGTGGCGGCCGCCCGTCGCTGGTGGTCGTGCACCGCGAGGCCCTCCGGATCGGCGTCGACGGCGGACCCGGAGGCGTCGATCAGGATGAGCACGCCGAGGTTGCGTGCGAGTTTGCGCCGCTCCAGGTAGACGTGCTCGGGCGAGGAGAAGCCGGATTGCAGATCGACGAAAAGATCGATGAGCGCCTCGATGTCGAGGTCGTCTCCATCGGCGCGGCCGCGAAGAACCTTCGGGCCGAGTCCGACGCGGGCCAGGCGCCGACGCAGCACGTCGTCGTGCGCGACCCCGGCGTCGGAGACGTCGGCGGAGACGGTCAGCGGAAAGTCGATGACGCGGCACCAGTCGGGCTTGTAGCGGTCGTTGAAGACGTCCCACTCCGGATACAGCGCGCCGCCCACGCCTAAGGCAGCGCCCGGCTTGCCATCGTCGGTGAACTGGATCCGGGTGGGCAGGGGTCGGGCATTCGGTCCGATCTCCTGCACCCGCCGGATGGAGCGAACCGTCATCTCGGCGCCCGCGGCGGACTCGCTGTCGGAACGCTTACCGCCGAACATCTTTCGGAAGTAGTCCGACACCGCTTGGTTGTTGAACAGTGGAGTCTGAAACAGTTTGAGGATCTTGCTCTCGTCAGAGGGCCCGTCGTCGTCGTCGTCTTCGTCGTCGTCCTCCGACTCCGGCATGTCGATGGGGTCGAACTGCAGTTGCAGGTCCTTGTTGGTGGCATGCCCGCCGGGGCCAGCTGAAGATCCCAACAGGCGCGACGGTTTGATGACGCCGAACCACTCCGGTGGGTCGGCAACTTCGGCGCGGCTCTTGGCCACTTCGAGTGACTCGTCGGCGGTCGCAGTGCTGGGTTCGCCGTCGGGGAGGAGCGCGCCATCGAGCGGAATCTGTCGGGCGAGTTCGGTGAGAACCCGGCGGCCCTCGAGTTCCAGGTAGCGGCGCGCCACCGTAGCCCGCGCCCGCAATCCCTTCACCAATCGTGGATCAAGGCTGCCCGCGCCGAGAAGGGCGGCCTGAACCAGCATTTCGCGGCGCTGCCCCTCGACCGAACCGCCGGCGGAGACGAAGATGAACTGTCCGTTCGTGTGCGCAGGCTGGCCCGCCGGCGCCTCGGTGACGTCGATAGACCGGCCGGCGATGTAGGTGGCGAGGAATCGGAACCGGTCGGGGTTGTCCGAAATGGCGGTCACGTCCGAGGTTGAATGTCGCCGCCGCTGCGGCTCCGAGGCAGAACAGAATTGACGAGTTCATCGAGGGCACGGATGACGTCGTGGTCGTCGGACAGCACCTCGACGACAGCCGCGTGGACGGCGCTGCGCAGGTTGAGCCCCTCTGCCGCGAGGCCGCCGGCGAGAATCAGCATGCGGGTGGAGGCTACTTCGCGCAGCGGTGAGCCATCCAGGGTTCGGATGGCGTAGGCAAGTTTGACCAACGCCCGCGCGGTCTCGGTGTCGACCCCGGCTTCATACGCCACCACCTCCGTCTCGACCTCGGGGGACGGGTAGCCGAGTTCGATGGCGATGAACCGCTGGCGGGTCGACTCCTTGAGGTTCTTCAGAACGCTCTGGTATCCGGGGTTGTAGGAGATCACCAGCTGGAATCCGGGCGCCGCCTGCAGCGTCGTGCCGAGCCGGTCGACGGGGAGCTCACGGCGGTGATCGGCGAGCGGATGGATGACCACGGTGGTGTCCTGGCGCGCCTCGACCACCTCGTCCAGATAGAAGATGGCGCCCTCGCGCACGGCGCGGGTCAACGGCCCGTCCACCCAGACCGTCTCACCGCCCTTCAACAGGAATCGGCCGACCAGGTCCGCCGACGTCATGTCCTCGTGACCGGCAACGGTGATCAGATCCCGGCCCAGCGCATGTGCCATCGCCTCCACGAATCGTGTTTTCCCGCAACCGGTAGGGCCCTTCAACAGCACCGGCAACCCTCGGCGGGCCGCCGCGCGGAAGACCTCCACCTCGTCGCCGACCGGACGGTAGAACGGTGCGTTCGAAACGGGGGTGACGACCGCGGATGTGCTGTTGTGCATTTACTCTCCTCGCTCGAGCGGAACGTTCTCGGGGAGCTCCACGCCCTCAGGGAGGACGAGTTCACCTTCGTGGTTGATGTACCCGGAATTCGTCAGCGGCATCGGCAACGCCGGGTCGGGGCACGGCCGATCGGTGTCTTCACCGCAGATGCCCATCAGGAAGTACGAACGCTTCAGGATGTCCTCCGGCCAGGGATCCTGGTGCATGGCGAAGAACTGTGCCGGAATGTTGTAGAACACGAAGAAGAAGGCGCTGCAGGCGGCGAAGATCGCCAGGAAGCGGGTGAGCTGCTGCCGGACGAAACCCCCTCGCACGCGGTCGAGTCCCCGCTCGACGAACGTGCGGCCACGGTCGTCGGTGAAGTAGCGCAAGCAGCAGAGGCCCGCCTGGACACCGCCCCACATGAGCCCCTCATAGAGCGGCCACTGGTAGTAGGTGCCGGCATTGACCGACAGCGCCTGAATGGCGCCGGGATAGGTGAACAGCCCCATCGGCATGAGGAACAGACCCTCGATGACGAAGTCGAAGACGAAGGTCCAGGCGATCACCACGCCGATCAGGCCCAATGTATTCATGTTGGGGAACCGCTTCTTGGCCAGGCGCATGACCCAGCAGCCGAGCATGGTGCACAGCAGGACGAAGAAGTAGCCCGGGGCGTTCATCAGGATGGGCTCGGCCATCATGGCGCCCGGTTCCCCGTACGACACCCAACCCGGAATGTCCTGGACCCAGGAGCCCATGTTCCACATCCAGGTGTTGTAGGTGCTCCACGTGTTGAAGTAGTTCAACAGCGGGTCTTGGAACCACAGCAGGCCGCAGGACACGAACAACATGCCGTCGAGGGTGATCCGCCGCTCCCGACGCCACGGCCGAATGAGGAACCACCAGATGGCAATTGGCATGCCGATCACGATCACGGCGGTCCAGGTGAACAAAATCGCCTTCATGAACGTCGGCGGATCGGTCGGCCCCGCGGGGACCCGTTCGAAGTGGGGCCCGGTCACCCATTTGCCCCACACGAACAGCTGGAAGGCGAGAATCAGGCCGCCGACGGTGGCCCAGATCTTCACCGCAGGGATCTTCGATTGAGGCTGCGTGGCAAGCGCCGCCTGGCTCAACGATTCGGTGAGAACGGGCGTGTTCTTGCTTGAAAGATCGCTCACCGCACCGTCTCCTCTGCATCTGTCGCTCGCATGGACCTCAGCGCTCCTCCCGGCAGTGGCTGATGCGCCGAAAATATACCAGTCAGTATCTGAATGACCAAGGAGTCAAAAATTGTGGCAAGATGGCGGCATGGTTGAGCGTTGGACGCGGGAGCGGCGCCTCGAGCGCACGCGCTCGTTGCTGCTGAATGCCGCAGAGCAGGTGTTCGCTGAAAGAGGCTTCATACCAGCAACTCTCGATGACATCGCCAAGGCGGCCGGATACTCCAAAGGCGCCATCTACAAATACTTCGCCACCAAGGAAGACCTCTTCCTGGCCGCCAGCGACCGGTACTGGCGCCGGTATTTCGACAATTTCGCCGAGGTGATGTCGTCGGCGGATCACATCGGAGCACGCGAACTCGAAGACATCGCCGAGCGCTGGCGCCAGCTGAGCCGCGACCGCGGCGCCGAACACGCGGCACTGGGCCTGGAGTTCAACCTGTACCTGCTGCGCAATCCGGAGGCGCGGGAACGGGTGGCCGCCAAGCGTTCTGAGGTCGTCGACCAGCTCGCCCGCTACATCGTCGAGGGCATCGACAGTCTGGGCGCGACCCTGTTGATCCCTGCGACGACGTTCGCGCACATCATCATCGCCACGACGGACGCCATCGAGTTGGGCAGCCACCTCGACGACATCGACCTTTACCCGGCCATGGTCGAGATGTACGTGTCCGCCGTCAAGATGGGTTGACTCATTCCCCTCGTTCGAAGGGGACGGGTTCGGGAATCTGCGCGCCTTCCGGTAGGACGAGCTCACCCTCGGTGTTGATGAAGCCCGACTCTCGCGTCGGGAACGGCAGCACCGGATTGGGGCATGGCACATCGGAGCCCTCGCCGCAGAGGCCGTTCATGAAGTAGGAGCGCTTCTGGGTGTCCTCGGGCCAGGGGTCAGGGTGCAAGGCGAAGAATTGGATCGGAAGGTTGAAGAAGAAGAAGAAGCAAGCGCTGATCGCGGCGAAAATCGCCAGAAAGCGGGTCAGTTGTTGCGCGACGAAACCGCCTCGCACATGGTCCAATCCGCGCTCGACAACAGTGCGGCCACGGTCGTCGGTGAAGAAGCGCAGACAGCACATGGCCGTCTGGACGCCGGCCCACATCATGCCCTCATAGACAGGCCACTGGTAGTAGGTGCCTGCGTTGAATGACAGCTCCCGAATGGCACCGGGATATGAGTACAGCCCGGTGGGCAGCAGAATAAGGCCTTCCATGACGAAATCGAGTAAGAACGCCGCCAGATAGGTGACGAGGATCAGCCGCAGATTGCTGATGTTTGGCCAGCGGTTTTTGATCTTGCGCATGACCCAGCATCCGAGGATGGTCAGCATGAGAACACCGGCGGCGTAACCGGGTGAGTTCGTGAAAATGGGTTCCGGCACCATCCGGCCCGGCTCGTCGGGTGAGACCCATCCGGGCACGTACGGGGTCCACGCGCCGAAGTTCGGCAGCCAACTGTTGTAGGTGCACCAGGTGTTGATGTAGTTCAGGAACGGATCCTGGAAGAACATGAGTCCCATGGAAACCAGGAGGATGCCGTCGAGGGTAATTCTGCGTTCGCGCATCCAAGGCCGGATGATGAACCACCACACCGCGATCGGGAAACCCACGCAGACGACGACCATGTTCAAGATGAGCGGGATCTTCATGTACAGCGGTGGATCGGAGGGGCCGGCGGGCACCCGTTCGAAATAGGGCCCGGTGATCCACCTGGTCCACACGTACAACTGCAGCAGCAGGATGGCGCCGCCGAAGACGGCCCAGATTCGGACGACGTTGCTCGGCCGTTGGGTCGAGGTTCCGAGGTCGACGACCTTCGTGGCCGACTCGGTCACGGCGGGCTTCTTGTCCGACAGATCGCTCATGACGCCTCCTGGATGTCTGCGTTCGTCGAAAGATACCAACCAGTATCTTGGTAGCCAATAAGATTCTCAGAATCTGTGGCAGAATTTTTTCATGGTCGAGCGGTGGACACGGGAGCGACGTCTCGAGCACACGCGCTCATTACTCCTCGACGCCGCCGAGGACGTGTTTGCCGAAAAGGGTTTTGCTCCAGCGACTCTCGACGACATCGCGCACGCTGCCGGCTACACCAAGGGCGCCATCTACAAGCACTTCGCCACGAAGGAGGACCTTTTCCTGGCGGTGAGCGACCGGTACTGGCGCCGCTATTTCGACAATTTCGCCGACGTGATGTCCTCGGCGGAGCAGATAGGGTCACGCGAGCTCGACGAGATCGCGGCGCGCTGGCGCCAACTCAGCCGTGACCGCGGTGCCGAGCACGCCGCGCTGGGCCACGAGTTTTCGCTATACCTCCTACGCAACCCCGACATCCGCGCGCGGGTGGCCGACAAGAGGTCGGAGGTCGTCGAGGCGCTCGCGAGATTCATCGTCGACGGCATCGACAGGCTCGGCGGAGCGTTGCTGATTCCGCCGTTGACTTTTGCGCAGATACTCGTGGCGACCAGTGACTCGGTCGTGCTCGGTAGCGAACTCGACGACGTCGACCTCTACCGGCCGGTCATCGAGATGTACGTGTCGGCGATCAAGTTGCCGTGAGCCTGCCGGCCCGCCGCGTCTGAAGTGCCGTCACGCTCCCTTGCCCGCGGCTGCTGCGGCCGTATCCTTTTTCGCCGCAACGGAGATCGACTTGGTCTCGGTGTAGCCGTCGATGCCCTCGCGACCGAGTTCGCGGCCGTAGCCGCTGCCCTTTACCCCACCGAAGGGCGCGAACGGGTCCATCGTGTAACCCTGGTTGACGCCGAAGGTGCCGGTGTGGATACGGGCGGCGACGTCGAGGCCGCGTTCGGTGTCCTCGGTGAACACCGACCCCGCGAGGCCGTAGTCGGAGTCGTTGGCGATCGCGACCGCCTCGTCCTCGTCGGAGTAAGGGATGACCGTCAGCACCGGGCCGAAGATCTCCTCGCGGGCGATGCGCATCGAATTCGTCGCGTCGGCGAACAGGGTGGGCCGTACGTACCACCCCTTGTCGACGCCGTCGGGCATCGCGGTGCCACCGGTGACGAGGCGCGCGCCCTCAGCGCGCCCGGCGTCGATGTAGCCGCGCACCCGTTCCTGCTGGCGTTGTGCCACCAGAGGGCCGACCTGCGTGGCGGCATCAGTCGGATCGCCGACCACCAGGGGCGCCATCTCGGCGGCCAGCGCATCGGTGAATTCGTCGGCCCGGCCGCTGGGGACCAGGATGCGGGTGAGCGCATTGCAGATCTGGCCGCTGTTGCTCAGGCTGGCCGACCGCACGCCGGTGGCAACGGTGGCGGGGTCGGCGTCGTCGAGCACGATCGCGGCGGACTTGCCGCCGAGTTCGAGGCTGACGCGCTTCAGGTCGGCCGCACATGCTGCGGCGACGGTCCGGCCCGCGGCCGTCGACCCGGTGAACGAAACCTTGTCCACCCCAGGGTGTCTCACCAGATACTCGCCGATCGATCCGTCGCCGGGCAGCACGCTCACCACGCCCGGCGGCAGGTCGGACTCGGCGATCATCTCGGCCAACAGCAGCGCATTGAGCGGTGACTCCGGAGCCGGCTTGAGAACCACGCTGCAGCCGGCGAGCAGCGCGGGGATCAGCTTCGTGACGATCAGGAACTGCGGCATGTTCCACGGCACGACGGCGGCGACGACGCCGACCGGCTCACGGCGGATGTGGATGTCCGCGCCGTACATTCCCGGGCGTACCTCACGCCACGGATAGCCGTCGGCCAGATTGCAGAACGCGGTCATCATCATCGCGGGCAACCCGACCTGGGCCCGCTGCGCGAAGCTGATCGGCGCGCCGATCTCCGACGTGATCACCTCGGCCATCTCGGCGCGACGTTCGTCGTAGAGGGCGGCCAGTCGCCGCACGACAGCGATGCGTTCGGCGGGGTCCAGTCGCGGCCACGGACCGGAGTCGATCGCCGATCGCGCGGCCGCCACCGCGTTGTCGACATGCTCGGGGCCGGCAGCAGCCACCTTCGCCACAGGTTCCTCGGTGTGAGGGGAGACGACTTGGATGCGCTGTCCGGTGCTCGCCTGCAACCATCTGCCACCGATGAACAGCTCATCCGAATGCACCTGCCCGACTCCCTTCGGCACCGACTCATGGACCAATATCAACTACTTGTGATTGCCTCGTTCAGGATATATCGTCGGTTAATCAGGCTCCCGCCGAATGCCGAAAAAGCAATGACAGGAGAAGCCGATGGCTCGCTTTCCCAAACCCCCGGAAGGCAGTTGGACAGAGCACTACCCGCAGCTGGGAACGGAGCCGGTCTCCTACGAGGACTCGATCAGCCCCGAGTTCTATGAGATCGAGCGTCAAGCCGTCTTCAAGCGGGCCTGGCTCAATGTCGGTCGCGCCGAGCAGGTTCCACGCAAAGGCAGCTACTTCACCAAAGAGCTCAAGGTGGTGAACACGTCGATCATCGTGGTCCGTACGACCTCGGGCGAGATCAAGGCGTATCACAACATCTGCCGCCATCGCGGCAACAAGCTGGTGTGGAACGACATGCCGCTGGAGGAGACCAGCGGTGTGTGCAGGCAGTTCACCTGCAAGTACCACGCATGGCGCTACGACCTCGACGGCAACCTGACTTTCGTTCAGCAGGAGGGCGAGTTCTTCGACCTCGACAAGAGCCGCTACGGTTTGGTGCCGGTCCACTGCGAGGTGTGGGAAGGCTTCATCTTCGTCAACTTCGCCAAGCAGCCCGAGCAGTCACTGCGTGAGTTCCTCGGTCCGATGATCACCGATCTCGAGGGCTATCCGTTCGACAAGATGACCTCGCGGTTCTACTACCGCTCCGAAGTAAAAGCCAACTGGAAGCTCTACATGGACGCGTTCCAGGAGTTCTATCACGCACCCGTACTGCATGCGAACCAGTCACCCACCGCGTACTCGAAGGCCGCTGCGGAGGCGGGTTTCGAGGCGCCGCACTATCGCATCGAGGGGCCGCATCGGTTGGTCAGCACCTCGGGTATCCGGGCGTGGGAGATGGCCGACGAGATGCGCAAGCCGATCGAGGACATCTGCCAGAGCGGCCTGTTCGGGCCCTGGGACAAACCGGATCTGGGGGAGATGCCCGTCGGACTCAATCCGGCCAAATGCGATCCGTGGGGGCTGGACTCCTTCCAGCTGTTCCCCAATTTCGTAATCCTGTTCTGGGGCCAAGGCTGGTATTTGACGTATCACTACTGGCCCACGTCACACAACACGCACCTCTTCGAGGGCACGGTGTACTTCCCTCAGGCGAGGACGCCTCGCGAGCGAATCGCCCAGGAACTCGCTGCGGTGTCGTTCAAGGAATACGGCCTCCAGGACGCGAACACGCTGGAGGCGACGCAGAGCATGGTCGAGTCGCGGGTCATCGACGAGTTCCTGCTGTGCGATCAGGAGGTGCTGATTCGCCACCTGCACAAGGAAACCGCGGCCTGGGTCGAGGACTTCCAGCGCAAGACGGCGGCGGTGTGACATGACGACCACGACGGCCAAGCTGCCGCCCGAATTCGCCGACCTGGAACAGTTTTCCGACTGGTGCCTGCCGACCGAGGCGGAGCGGTACGCCAAGCGACTGGCCAGCACCATGCAGGAGTTGCAGGCCTTCTATGACGCCATCACCGCGCGAGCAGAGGAGGCCATCGCTTATTGCGACAAGTTCTCGCTCGACGACATGCCCGAGGACGTACTCAACCTGATGCACCTGCTGTACTCGATGATCCAAGCGTCTTTCCCGGTCGAGTGCTGGAAGCAACCGAAGGTGCCCGACTCGGGCGCCACGACGCTGGACTGCGTGTCCGAACCCGTTCCGTGACCAGCCCCACCGTCCTGCGCGCCGCGCGCTGGGCCGATGTCGAAGCCGGCGAGGTGCGCTCACCGGCCGTGGTGGTCGTCGAGGGCAACCGCATCTCTGCGGTGAATCCGCCTGAACCGCCGCCGAATTCGACGATCGTCGAGCTGGGCGATGTCACGCTGCTGCCCGGCCTGATGGACATGGAGCTCAACCTGCTCATCGGCGGGCCCGGCGGTCCCGAGGGATTGCCCAGCCCGATGCACGGCGTACAAGACGATCCGGCGTATCGCACCCTGCGCGGTGCGGTGAACGCCCGCACCACCCTCGAGGCAGGTTTCACCACGGTGCGCAACCTCGGCCTGATGGTCAAGACCGGCGGCTACCTGCTCGACGTCGCCCTGATGCGCGCAATCGACCAGGGGTGGCACGTCGGCCCTCGAATCTATCCGGCCGGCCACGCCGTGACGCCGTACGGCGGGCATCTCGATCCGACCGTGTTCCAGCGACTCGCACCGGGGATCATGCCGCTGTCGGTGGCCGAGGGCATCGCCAACGGCGTCGACGACGTCCGCGCTTGCGTGCGCTATCAGGTACGGCACGGTGCCAAACTCATCAAGGTATCGGCGTCGGGCGGCGTGATGTCGCACAGCACCGCGCCCGGCGCGCAGCAGTACTCCGACGACGAGTTCGCCGCGATCGCCGACGAGGCTCACCGCGCCGGGGTACGGGTCGCCGCGCATGCGGTGGGCGACAGCGCGGTTCGCGCCTGCATCAGGGCCGGTATCGACTGCATCGAACACGGCTTTCTCGCCAGCGACGAAACCATTCAGCTGATGGCCGACACCCGGACATTCCTGGTCTCGACCACCTACCTGACCCAGGCGATGGCGATCGACCGCATCGCTCCGGAGCTGCGCAAGAAAGCCGAAGTGGTCTTCCCCCAGGCGCAGGCCATGCTGCCCAAGGCCATCGCTGCGGGTGTGCGCATCGCCTGTGGCACAGACGCACCCGCGATACCGCACGGGCAGAACGCCAAGGAACTCTGCGCGTTGGTCGAGCGCGGCATGACCCCGATGCAGGCGATCCGGGCCGCGACGGTTACCAGCGCCGAGTTGATCGAGGCCGACGACGAATTGGGCCTTCTCGCACCGGGATATCTCGCCGACATCATCGCCGTGCCGGGCGATCCGTCCGCCGACATCGCGACCACGCTGGACGTTCGGTTCGTGATGAAGGACGGACAGATCTACAAGCACGACGGGGGTGAGGGCCGTGGCTAGGGAGACAAACCCAGAACTGGGTATGGAGCTCGGCGACAACATCCTGTGGCATCTCAAGCAGGCGTGGTACTTCTCGCTCACCGCAGTCAACGACGCAGTCAGCCAACACGGCGTCAGCACCGCGCAGATCGGTGTGCTGCGCCAGCTCACGAACGAGCCGGGGCTGTCGGGAGCCGAGCTCGCGCGTCGGCTGTTGATCACGCCGCAGGGTGTGCAGCTCGCGATGAAGGCGCTCGAGCAGCGCGGGTTCGTCGAGCGCAAACCCGACCCGCAGCACGCGCGAATTCTGAAGGCCTACCTGACCGAGGAGGGGCGCAAGGTCGCCACCGCGGTCGTCAGCGACGCGATCGCCGCGCACGAGGCGGTGTTCGGCGTGCTCACCCCGGAAGAGCAGCAGACGTTGCGTGACCTGTTGGCGCGCGTGGTCGAGAAGGGCACCGGGCACACGCTGGTCGACGACCACATCGGCGACTAGCGGCTCAGCCATTTCCGAAGCCGATCCGGCTACGAGCTACTCCTTGAAACCAATCACAAGTACTTGATACTCTATGGGTGATGTCGGAACAAGCCGTCGAATTCGCGCCACTGCGCATCAAGCGGGTGGTGCGCGAAACCAGTGATGCGGTGTCGCTGGTGCTCGACGTGCCCGCCGATTGTTCGCAGCGGTTCCGGTACAGGGCCGGCCAGTTCCTGACCCTGCGGGTGAAAGTCGCCGGGGACGATCACCGGCGCTGCTACTCGATGTCGTCGTCGCCCCACAACGGCGAAGACCTGCAGATCACCGTCAAGCGTGACCCCGGAGGGCTGGTCTCCAACTATCTCAACGACACCGCATCCGCCGGCGACGAGATTCACGCCGCGCCGCCGGAGGGCCGCTTCGTCCTGGGCGAGGCCGAGCGCGACATCGTGGCCTTCGCGGGCGGCAGCGGTATCACCCCCATCTTCTCGCTGATCGGTTTCGCGCTGGTGAGCACCGACCGACGCGTCAAGCTGTTCTACGCCAACCGAAGCCGTGACTCGGTGATCTTCGGCGAGTCGCTGAGTGCCCTCGCCGATGACAATTCCGACCGATTGGCCGTGACCCATCACTTCGACGAGGAGTCCGGGGTGGTCCAGCGCGCCGCGGTCGAGGCGTTCGTCGATTCCGGTCGCGACGTCGAGTACTACATCTGCGGTCCCGGACCGTTCATGGACACCGTGGAAGCGACGCTTCTCGAGGCAGGGGTTCCGCGTGACAGGTTGCATCTCGAGCGGTTCGAGGTCGCGCCGCCGCCCGTTGACGTCGTCGAAGCCACCGAACAGACCGAGGAAGTGGTCATCGAGCTGGACCGCAAGACCGTCACCGCGCCCTACCGGGCGGGTAACACGTTGCTGCAGACGGCCCGCATCGCGGGGCTGCGGGCGCCGTCATCCTGCGAAACCGGTTCCTGCGGAACATGTATGGCGCGGATCGAGTCGGGCAGCGCCCGGATGCTGAACAACGATGCGCTCGATGACGACGAAGTGGCCGAGGGATGGGTGCTGACGTGCCAGTCCCTGCCGACCAGCCGAACAGTCCACGTGATCTACGAGTAGGGGTGCTGAAGATGAGGCGGAGGCGATGACACGGGTCGCGGTGGTGACGGGCGGCGCGTCGGGCATGGGGGAGGCAACCTGCCACGAGCTCGGCAGGCGGGGACACAAGGTCGCGGTGCTCGACCTCAACGGTGACGCGGCGCAACGAGTCGCCGAAGATCTGCGCGCACAAGGCTTCCCGGCGCTCGGCGTCGCGGCCGATGTCAGCGACCGCCAAGCGGTGGAGGATGCCTTCGCCAAGGTGCGAACCGAGTTGGGACCGGTGCACATCCTGGTCACCAGCGCCGGCGCGGTGGACTTCGCGCCGTTCACCGAGATCACCGTGCAGGCCTGGCAACGGCTGGTCGATGTGAACCTCACCGGAACGTTTCACTGCTGCCAGGTGGCGGTGCCCGACATGCTCGACGCGGGTTGGGGCCGCATCGTGATGATCTCGTCGTCGAGCGCCCAGCGCGGTTCACCTGGCATGGCCCACTACGCCGCGTCCAAGGGTGCATTGCTGTCGCTGACCAGATCGCTTGCCCGCGAATACGGTCCGGCGGGCATCACCGTCAACAACATTCCACCGTCAGCCATCGAGACGCCGATGCAACACCAGTCCCAGGCCGCCGGCCACCTTCCGCCCAACGAGCAGATGGCCGCGAGCGTTCCGCTCGGTCATCTCGGCACCGGCGAGGACATCGCCGCCGCCGTCGGGTTCCTGTGCTCCGAGGAGGCCGGCTTCATCACCGGTCAGACCCTGGGCGTCAACGGCGGGTCGGTGATGTGATGAGAGTTCAACCACGACAGGGAGGTTCGCATGGGAAAGTGGCCTAAGCCGGCGGAGGGCAGCTGGACTGAGCACTATCCGGATCTGGGTACCGGGCCGATCTCGTTCCGCGATTCCATCTCTCCCGAGTTCTACGAACTGGAATGTGAAGCGGTTTTCAAGCGGGCCTGGCTCAATGTCGGCCGGGTAGAGGATGTGCCGCGGGTCGGCAGCTACTTCACCAAGGAGATCGACGCCGCCCGCACGTCGGTGATCGTCGTCAGGGGCAAGGACCAGCAGATCCGCGCCTTCTACAACGTCTGTCGGCACCGTGGCAACAAACTGGTGTGGAACGACTATCCCAATGAGGAGGTCAAGGGCACCTGCCGCCAGTTCACCTGCAAGTACCACGGATGGCGCTACGACCTCAAGGGTGATCTCACCTTCGTCCAGCAGGAGGGGGAGTTCTTCGGCCTGGACACTTCGCGGTACGGGTTGAAGCCGGTGCACTGCGACGTGTGGAACGGCTTCGTCTTCATCAACTTCGATCCCGAACCTCGGTGGAGCCTGCGCGAGTTCCTCGGGCCGATGATCACCGCGCTCGATGACTACCCGTTCGACCTGATGACCGAGCGCTACGAATTCGAAGCGCACAACAACAGCAACTGGAAGATTTTCGCCGACGCGTTCCAGGAGTACTACCACGTACCGTCGCTGCACTCACAGCAGGTGCCCAGTGCGGTGCGTCAACCGAATGCGACGTTCGAGTGCGGACACTTTCAGATCGACGGGCCGCATCGCCTGGTGTCCACGGCGGGCACCCGGCGGTGGCTGCTCGATCCCGAGTACATGTACCCGGTCGAAAGGGTCACTCGCAGTGGTCTTGTCGGCCCATGGCGGACACCGGAGACCCACCAGTCGGCCGGTCTGAACCCGGGTGGGATCGAACCGTGGGGCATCTCCAACTTTCAGATCTTCCCGAATCTGGAGATCCTCATCTACCACGGTTGGTACCTGCTGTACCGGTACTGGCCGACGTCGCACAACACCCACAAGTTCGAGGCGTACAACGCTTTTCACCCGGCGCGCAACGTGCGTGAGCGCATCGAACACGAGGTTGCCTCGGTCGTGCTCAAGGAGTTCGCGCTACAGGACGCCGGGATGCTCGGCGGAACGCAGGCGGCGTTGGAGTATGACGTGGTCGACGATTTTCCGCTCAGTGATCAGGAGATCCTCGTGCGACATCTGCACCACGAGGCCGTCAAGTGGGTCGAGGAGTACAAGGCCGAGCGCAGTCCGGTGGGGGTGTGACCATGCCGCAGACCCGACTGCCCAGCGCATTCGCCGAGTTCGAGCCGTTTGCCGAGAAGTGGTGTCTGGCAACGGAACCGGAGCGATGGGAAGCGCGGCTGAGCACACCCATGCAGGAGATGCGGAAGTTCTACGACGCGTTCTCGCCCCGCTTCGAGGAGGCAATCGACTACTGCGACAAGTTTCCGCTCGACGATGTCCCCGACGACGCGCTGAACCTGTTGCATCTCGTCTACTCGATGATCATGGTCTCGATGGCCGTCGAGATCTTCGGTACGCAGAAACCCATCGACTCCGCTGACGCCGAGATGCACCGCGTCAGCGCGCCGGTGCCGTGATGACCAGGACGGGACGACCATGACTGTGCTGACGATCAACAAGCTCACCGCATCAGTCGGCGCCGAGGTGCTCGGCCTGGATTCCGACGCCCTGGCAGGAGACGATGCGCTGGGCGCCGCCGTCCTCGACGCCCTGGAAGACAACGGCGCGCTCGTGTTTCCGGGTCTCGGCCTGACACCGCAGGCACAGGTGGCGTTCTGCCGGCGACTCGGCGACATCGACCACTCGTCCGATGGCCACCATCCGGTGGCCGGCATCTATCCGGTGACGCTGGACAAGTCGAAGAACTCGTCCGCGGCGTACCTGCGCGCCACGTTCGACTGGCATATCGACGGTTGCACTCCGACCAACGGCGAGTGCCCGCAGAAGGCGACCGTGCTTTCCGCCAAACAGGTGGCCGAGCGCGGTGGTGAGACGGAGTTCGCCAACTCGTATGCGGCGTACGAGGCGTTCAGTGACGAGGAGAAGGAGCGCTTCGGAGCGCTGCGGGTGGTTCATTCGCTCGAGGCGTCGCAGCGCCGGGTCACGCCGGATCCGTCGCCGGAGCTGGTGGCCAAGTGGCGTTCGCGTCCCACCCACGAGCATCCGCTGGTGTGGACCCACCGCAGCGGTCGCAAATCGCTGGTGTTGGGCGCTTCGGCGGACTACGTCGTCGGCATGGATCTCGACGAGGGCCGAGCCTTGCTCGCCGACCTGCTCGACCGTGCCACCCGGCCTGACCTCGTCTACAGCCACCGGTGGTCCGTCGGCGACACGGTCATCTGGGACAACAACGGTGTCCTGCACCGCGCGGCGCCGTACGACCCCGATTCGCCGCGCGAAATGCTGCGCACGACGGTGCTCGGCGACGAGCCGATCCAATAGTGCTGAGCGGTTGCACAGCACCGGTCGTTGACGACGGCATTGCCGTATGGAAATCTGATACCCCGATATGAGAATCACGTTCTCGCCTGCTGAGATCGTCGAAACGGAGGGCCAATGACGGAGGACCTCACCTCGGTCGACTTCTTCCGGGACGGCCGTCTGACCGACGACCCGTACCCGTTCTACGCGGCACTTCGCGACAAGTGCCCGGTCAGCCGGGAGGACCACTACGGCGTGACGATGGTGACGGGCTGGCAAGAGGCCGTCGATGTCTACAACGACGCCGAGACGTTCTCGTCGTGTATCTCGGTGACGGGCCCGTTCCCCGGTTTTCCGGTCGCGCTCGACGGCTTGCAGGACGACGACATCACGGAGCTGATCAACCAGCACCGCGACGAGATCCCGTTCAGCGACCAGTTGCCGACGCTGGACCCGCCGACGCACACCAATCACCGCGCCCTGCTGATGCGGCTGATCACGCCCAAGCGCCTCAAGGAGAACGAGGATGCGATGTGGCAGCTGGCCGACGACATCCTCGACGAGTTCCTGGCGCCGGGTGAGGGCGAGTTCATCAAGGGCTTCGCCGGGCCGTTCACGTTGCGCGTCATCGCCGATCTGCTCGGCGTCCCCGACGAGGACCGCCCCGAACTGCTCGAGCGGCTCGCGCGCGGCACCCACGGCGGCGGGCTCGGCAACGCCGAGAAGACGCTCACCAAGACGCCACTGGAATACCTGTACGAGGTGTTCGCCGAGTACGTCGAGGATCGTCGTCGTGAGCCACGTGAGGACGTGCTGACCGGCCTGGCGACGGCCACGTTCCCCGACGGGACGATGCCCGAGGTGGCCGACGTCGTGCGGGTGGCGACCAACGTGTTCTCCGCCGGGCAGGAGACCACGGTGCGGCTGTTGTCGACGGCGCTGAAGGTGATGGGCGACAATCCCGACATCCAGCGCAAGTTGCGCGAGGACCGCAGCCTGCTGCCGAACTTCATCGAGGAGTGCCTGCGCATCGAAAGCCCCGTCAAGGGCGACTTCCGGCTGTCGCGGGTGCCGACGAACATCGGCGAGCAGTCGCTCGGCGCCGGCTGCACGGTGATGGTGATCAACGGGGCCGCCAACCGCGACCCGCGCCGCTTCGAGGATCCCGACAGGTTCGATCCCGAACGTAAGAACGCCCGACAGCATCTGGCGTTCGGTCGCGGCATCCACAGCTGCCCGGGAGCGCCGCTGGCCCGCGCCGAAACGCGTGTCGGGCTGGAGCGATTGCTGGACCGTACGACCGATATCCGGATCAGCGAAAAGCACCACGGCCCTGCCGGTTCGCGCCGCTACTCCTACATCCCGACATACATCCTGCGAGGCCTGACCGAACTGCACCTGGAGTTCGATCTCGTCGACGGTGGTGCCCGATGAAGGTCACCGTCGACGAGGACCGCTGTGCGGGCCACGGCATGTGCCTGACATTGTGTCCCGAGGTGTTCGAGATGACCGACGACGGCTGGGCGGTCGCCGATCCGGGCGACGTGCCTGTCGGCCTGGAGGATGCCGCCCGCGATGCCATCCAGAACTGCCCCGAGCAAGCGATCCGCGAAATCGATTGACCACGAAGGAGTTTTCAGTGCCCAAGGCGTACATCCTCATCACCGAGGACGTGAAGGACCCAGCAGGCATGGCCGAGTACGCCAAGCTGGCCGGCAAGGCGATGGCCGGCTCCACGCTGCTGTCGTTCGACCAGAAGCCCGAGCTGCTCGAGGGCGAGTGGCACGGTACGCAGACCGTGTTGCTGGAGTTCGAGTCGGAAGAGGCGGCCCGCGAGTGGTACAACTCCGACACCTATCAGGAGGCCGCCAAGTTACGCCAGGCCGCCGCGGACTGCAACGGGGTCATCTTGCACGGCCTCGGCTGATTTCTATCGCCCAAACCGACGTTCTGGCGGGAAAGTCCGAGTGAAACCCGCCAAAACGTCGATCTCGGCGCAGCGGTGAGCGGCGGTGATCAGCTGGGTCAGTGGGGCACCAGCGGGCCGCTCGGTGACGTGGTGGTGGCGTGCACCAATAGCCCGGCGAGCTCACGCGGCTTGCTGAGGAACGGCGAGTGCGACGCGTCGATCGTCAACTGCTCGACGCCGAGGCGGTGTGTCACGGTATCGGCCAGCCAGCGTGGCATCGAGCGGTCCTGCATACAGCGGATGAAGCTGCGGGGCAACTCGGCGGCCCAGAACGACGGCACCGACACCGGCGTCACCGTGGTGTCGCCGAACCGCTCCGGGCCGAGGCGGTCGAACGCCCAGCGCGCGGTGGCCTCGTCGCAGTCGTGATAGAAGTACTGCCACGCGCCGTCGAAATCGGCGAACCACATCGCACCGTCGTCGTCGAACTTCAGATAGCTCAACATCTCTCCGACGTCGGCATCGAACTCGCCGTCTTTGATATCGCTTGAGTCCCGCATCGCCATCGCCTCGGGATAGGTGCGGCCCTCGCGGGGTAGCGCCGCCGCCAGGTAGACGATGTGGCTGACCAGATCCGGGCGGGCGTCCGCGGCCAGGGTGGCGTCGAACCCGCCGCCGGAGTGCCCGACGAGCACGTCACCGGGTTGCATGACCGACACGATCGCGTCGCGCCGGTTGGCCAGCGTCGACTCCTGCTCGGTGCGCGCGCCGTGGCCGGGCAGGTCGACGGCCACCGCGTCGTGGCCCATCTGATGCAACTCGGCGATCGTGTGTTCCCAGCACCAGGCGGCGTGAAAACCGCCGTGCACGAACACGAAACGCATCAGTGCAGCACTCGCACCGGCACACTCGACCAGCCGGCGACGTTCTGCGCCGCCACCCGCCGGCACTCGTCGAACAGCACCTCGTAGCGCGGCATGAAGTCCAGAAGCTTCTCCAGCGCGATGGCACTCTCCATGCGGGCCAGCGCCGCACCCAGACAGCTGTGCACGCCGTAGCCGAACCCGAGGTTCTGCGCCTCGGTGCGATCGCGGTCGATGTCGAACGTGTCGGCGTCGGTGAATGCCTCGGGGTCCCGGTTGGCCGAACCGGCAAGCAGGAACACCGGTTTGCCGGCCGGGATCGTCACCCCGTGCAGGTGCACTTCCCGCATGGAGCGCCGCACGTTGTACTGGTTGGGCGCCTCGTAACGCAGCAACTCTTCCACCGCGGCCGGAACCTTGCTGCGGTCGTCTAGCAGCTTGCGCCACTGGTCGGGGTTGCGCGCGAACGTCACCGCGGCGTTGCCGACAAGTTTGGTGACGGTTTCGGCGCCCGCGCCACCGAGAAGGGTGGCGAAGCCGGCGATCTCGAAGTCGTCGAGCTGCTGCTTCTGGCCGTCCTCCCGCTCGATCTCCGCGGTGATCAGGCGGCTGAACATGTCGTCGCGCGGTTCGGCCCGTCGCTGTTGAATCAGGTCGTAGTACAGGCCCATCAACTGGCCGACGGCCTGTAGACCCTCCTCGGACATCTCGATCTGGCCGGGTTCGCGACGCAGCGAGATGTCCACCCATTCGCCGACCTGCTGGCGGTATTCCTCTGGTACACCGAGCATCTGGGAGATCACTTCGACCGGGAAGAGCGCCGAGAAATCCTTGACGACGTCGAAGCGGTCGGGATCGACCCGCGACAAGTACCGCTCGATGGTCTCGGAGACCATGGGTTTCAGCGCCTGGATGGCTCGGGGGGTGAACACCTTGTTGACCAGGCTGCGCATCTGCCGGTGTTCGGGCGGGTCCATGACGATGATCATCTTCGCGGCCATCGGTTCCTCGGACCGCACCGTCGCGAGGTCGAGGCCGTACGCCGACGAGTACGTCTGGAAGTCCTTGTACGCCGCGGCCACATCCTCGTGCCGGGACAGCGCGTAGAAGTCGTGCTCCGCGTTGTAGTAGACCGGCGCCTCCTCTCGCAGGCGGCGGTAGATCTCCCAGGGTCCGTTGAAGAACGCCTCGGAGAACGGGTCGAAGACGAGTTCGGTTGTCGTCATTCGTCTTCGATCGAGATCGCCTGCCGCGGGCACTGGCGCACGGCTTCTCGGACCTGCTGCTCGTTCTCCGGCGTCACTTCTTCCTGTAGTACATGAAGGTAGTCCTGGTCATCGAGGTCGAACACCTCGGGGATGATGCCCATGCACACCCCGTTGCTTTCACAGAGCCCGAAGTCGACGACGATCTTCTGAGTCACAGAAGCGCCCTCCTCCTCACCCAAGCGGTCACGTCAACACCTTCACGGGGACGTGGTGGTACCCGGCGACGTTCTGCATGTGCACGCGTTGCAGGCCGTCGAAATCGACCTCGTAGCGCGGCATGAAATCGAGCAGGTGCTCGAGCGCGATGGTGGTCTCCAACCGGGCCAGCGCGGCACCGAGGCAACTGTGGATGCCGTAGCCCAGGCCCAGGTTCTGCGCCTGCGTGCGGTCACGGGTGATGTCGAACGTCTCGCCGTCGTCGAACGCGCGGGGGTCACGGTTGGCGGCCGCTTTCATCAGGAACACGGGCTTGTGCGCGGGAATCGTGCCGCTGGGCACTTCGGCTTCCCGGAGGGTATAGCGCACGTTGTACTGCACCGGGCCCACGTAGCGCAGCAACTCTTCGACGGCAGCAGGTACCAGGCTTCGGTCGTCGAGCAGCATCTGCCACTGCTCGGGATGCCGCGCGAATTCCACCACGGCGCTGCCGACCAACTTGGTGACGGTTTCGGCGCCCGCGCCGCCGAGTAGTGCGACGAAGCCGGTGATCTCGATGTCGTCGAGTTTGCGCATTTCGCCGTTCTCGCCGGGAACCTCGGCGGCGATCAGGCGGCTGATCATGTCGTCCTGGGGGTCCTGCCGGCGCTCCTGCACGAGGCCGAAGTAGTAGACCCCCGCGTCCATGTTGGCCTGCATGTTCTCTTCGGACAGGTCCACCTGTCCGGGTTTGACTTCCAGGCCCTTGTCGATCCAGTGCCGCACCTGCTGGCGAAACTCCTCGGGCACCCCTGCCATCCGGGTGATCACCTCGACGGGGAACGGACCGGAGAAGTCCTGCACCACATCGAAGTTGTCGGGATCCACCTTGGACAGATAGTGCTCGACGAGTTCGACGACGGTGTCGCGCTGCGCCTGGATCGCCCGAGGGGTGAACGCCTTGTTGAGCAGGCTGCGCATGAAGCGGTGTTCGGGCGGATCCATGAAGATGATGGATTTCTGGAACCCTTTGCCGGACTTGATCATGTTCAGGTGGCATCCGCGGGTCGATGAGAACGATTCGTGGTCCTTGAGTGCCGCCGCCACGTCCGCATGCCGCGTCAGCGCGTAGAAGTCCTGCTCCTCGTCGTAGTAGATCGGCGTCTCGTCGCGCATCCGGGCGTAGATCTCATACGGGTCGTCGAAGTACTCCTGCGAATACGGGTCGAACACGAGTTTCGGCTTGGTCATGATCTCCTCTTTCGCGGTGGGCTGGTGACCGCTTCCGTTACGCGAGGGCGCAATTGTGTAACGTCAATAGTATCCCCCACGGGAAGGGTTTGAGTAGGGAGAATCGCTGTCTTCATCGTCGAATTCCGGCGTTGATGACGTCGTCGAGTAAGCCCAGGTCGCGGCCCAGCTCAGCCGCCGTCTTGCGGACCACGTCGACGTCCTTGCCGATGAACTCGGCGACATCGGTTACGAACCCGGACACCGATCCGCGAGCGGAGATGAACTCGCCGACGCGGCTTGCCCCGCTGCCATGGGATATCGACGCCAGCAGTTTGGTCTCGTCCACCCCGAGGGAAGCGCCCAGCGTCACGGATTCGGCGAGCAAACCGATCTGCGCGGCGAACAACGCGTTGTTGATCAACTTGACGGCTTGGCCCGCGCCGAGCGGACCGACATGCAGGATCGGGTCGCCGTAGGCGCCAACCACCGGTTGCACCCGCGTGACCGCCTCATCGGAGCCGCCGACGAACAGGGTCACCTCGCCGGCGGCGATGTTGTGCGGGCCGCCGCTGACCGGCGCGTCGACGACGTCGACATCGGGGAACTGCGCGGCGATGGTCTGTGCGGTGGCGGGGCTTCCGGTCGTGTGGATCACGAGCGAGGCGCGCGGGGGCATCGCCGCCACCAACCCGTCGTGCAGGCAGATCTGTTGCACCTGCTCGTCGGTGAAAACGCACACGATCACCACGTCGGCGTCGGCGGCTTCGGTAGCGGTGCCGACCGGACGCGCGCCGAGATCGCGCACGGCAGCGCGCTTGTCATCGGTCCTGCCAAGAGCTGCGACGTCATGACCGGTTGCGACGAGACGGCGCACCATCGGGGCGCCCATCCGGCCCGCCCCGACGAAGCCGACGCGGGTCACCGCGGATGGTCCATCGACTCCAGGGCGGTGTCGGCCACGGTGAACACCGAACCCTCCGGCACCGACGCGCTGGCGGCGATGTTGGCGGCGTGCCGAACGTCTTTCTGCAGCAGCGCTCCTGCGATCGGGGCGAGGCCCTCCACCGTGCCGCCGAACATGGAGATGCTGCCGAGCGCTTTGCTGGTGGCCGATCCGCCGTTGAGGACCTCAGCGAGGCGCATCCGCGGGATGCCCAGCGACTCACCGAGATCCAGAGTGCTCAACGCTGCGCCGAGGTTAGCGGTGAACAACAGGTTGTTGAGGATCTTGGTGACCTGTCCGCTGCCCAGCGGACCGAGGTGCACGATCGGGTCGGCATAGGTGGCGAACACCGGACGGCAGCGTTCGACGTCCTCCTCCGCACCGCCGACCATGACCAGCAGCTTGCCCTCCTCGACGGCGGGAGCGCCACCGCTGACCGGCGCATCGATTACCGAAACTCCCTGCTCTGCAGCGGCTTTGGAGATCTCCCGGCAGGTGTCGGGATGTACGGTGCTGTGAATGGCGACGATTCCGCCGGGGGCCAGGCCGGCGAGCACGCCGGACTCGCCGTTGAGCACCTCGCGGACGTCGTCGTCCCCGACCACGCAGAGGCAGACCAGATCGCTGGCGGCGCCCAGTTCGGCGGGTGAGCTCGCCGTCTTCGCGGGGGTGTCGTTGTAGGGTTCCAAGCTGGCCTCCCGGCGGGCCCACAGCGTCGTCTCGAAACCGCCTTCGGCGATCCGGCGTGCCATGGGACCGCCCTGGCTGCCCAGCCCGATGAATCCGACGCGCATCAACCCGCCTCCAACTTCGTTTCTGCGCTCAAGTGCGCGACTACACATTCCTCGACAAACGACAAGACCTTCAGGTGGTATGCCGCAGCGCTGACCGACAACGACATGTTGTGTCCGGCATTGCGTTGCTCGTCGAACACGAACCTGGGTGCGGCCGTGAAGACGGCGGCGATGTCGGCCAGCGCGTCGGGATCGGTGCGCCACACCCGTTCGTGCTCGGCGACGACGAACTGCACCGGAACGCTCACCTGCGCCGCGAGCGCCGGGAAGTCCTGTCGCGGCCAGGTTTTGGTGGTCTCCGCTTCGTACTGCGCGCCACCGGAGGAGTTGGTCATGCCGGAGAGCACCTCGGGTGGATAAAGGTGCGCGGGCCGCCACAGCAGTTCGCGTAACCCGACCGGTCGCCGGGTGGCGGTCGCGGTCTTCATCATCTCGGCGGCGTGATCGCTGTACCGCAGACCGGTACCGGCCAAGCTGAGCCCGAGAACGCCTGCATCGACAGCATTTTCACTTGCGGTCATCCGCACTGCCAGCTCGCAGCCGGCCGAGTGGCCGAGCAGGACCAGCCCGGCGCCGCGGGAACCGTCAGCGAGGACCTTCTCGACGGCGCCGTAAGCCAGCGAGACGCGTTGGTCCGGTTGCTGCATCGCGTCCGGATACGGCGCCGAACTCCCGTAGCCCGGTCGGTCCAGCGCGACGACGGTGAACCCCAGCGCGGCGCCGATGCGAAGCAGCGACAGCCGGGGATGGCCGGGGCAGTCGAAATACGCCGCGGTGCTGGCTCCACCGTGAAAAGCGATGATCACGGCCCTCGGTTCGTCGACGGCGGCGACGAGCCCCGACATCGGCACGCCGTCGACGAGGACGACGCGGGGGCGGGGAGCCGCCCCGGCGGCGACACCAGAGCGGGGGCTCACACTCACGAGTCGGTCCGCATCAGGATCGCCCCGCTGGGCGTCAGTCCGCCGCTGCTGACCACGGCGACGCGCGCATCCATGACCTGTCGGTCGCCGGCGTCGCCGCGCAACTGCGTGACCGCCTCGTGGATCAGGCCCATGCCGTGGGTGCGGCCGTGGGACAACTGACCGCCATGGGTGTTCAACGGGATCACGCCGTCACGGGCGATCGCCTGACCACCGTCGAGGAAGTCCTTGGCCTCGCCGATACCGCAGAAGCCGAGCGCTTCCAGCCAGGACAGGCAGTTGAACGAGAAACCGTCGTAGAGCTCGGCGACGTCGACGTCCTTGGGCCGCAGTGAGGTTCGCGTCCACAGGTGCGCCGCCTGGCCGAGCACCTGGGGCTCGTGGGTGAGCGTGCTCTGGTCCCAGTCCGTGCGCTCGACGATCTGCGTGCCGACGGCTTCGAAGAGCACGGGTTTGCGCGGCATGTCCTTGGCGGCATCGACGGCCGAGACGATCACCGCCACGGCGCCGTCGCACGGCACGTCGCAGTCGTAGAGCCCGAACGGCGTGGTGATCATCCGTGCGCCGAGGTAGTCGTCCATGCTCATCGGATCGCGGTAGATGGCGGTCGGGTTCAGCGCCGCATTCGCGCGCTGGTTCAACGCGATCCAGCCGAGAGTCTCCCGCGTCGTGCCGTACCGGTCGAAGTGTCGTTGCGCGTTCAGGGCGAGCGTATGCGCTGCCGACATCGCGCCGAACGGCATCTGCCAACTCGATGTGCGGGCACCACCGGGAGGCGAGGCCTTGCCTTCCTTCATCAGCTGCTGGAAAGTGGCCTCCCACAACGTCCGAAAGCACAGGACGTGACGGGCCATGCCGGTGGCGATCGCCATCATTGCGGCGATGACGGAGCCGCCGGGACCGAACGTGTCCATGCCGCCGTTGATCCACGCCGGACGGATGCCCAGCGCGCCCTCGAGCGCGCTGACGCCGCCCTCGCCCATGCCCGCGATGTCCAGGCCCGGATAGGTGGAGAGCCCGTCGATGTCGTCGAAGGTCAAGCCCGCGTCTACGACCGCCGCCTCGCACGCCTCGATGGTCAGCGACAGCGGCGGCACCATCAGCCGGCGGCCGAGCCGGGACGCGCCGATGCCGGTGATCGCGGAGTGTTCCTCGAACCGCTGTGTGGTCGGCGGGGCGCTGACGTGCTTGGCGAAATCCTGCGGCGCGATCTCGTCCTCGGGAAGCGGACCGGTCCGCTTGTCGGCGCTTGGCCGAAACATCGGCAGGAAGACGGCTCCGGCTTGATCGGCGAGCTTCTCGAACGTGACCTCGACGAGTTGGCCGAGCTCGAGAGCGTCGGGATCGCAGTCGACGATGTTGGTGGTCAACCGAACTCGCGGATCCTCGACGACGGCGACCTGAGCCACCACATACGGCGGCGGCAGGTCGGGGAAGCCGAACCGATGGTTGACCGTGAAAGCCGACAGCGTGGCCGTGCCGGACACGTCGCGAACGCCCATGTTGTGGCTGCGGCAGTACCGGCACACCGGCTGCGGCGGGTGGATCAGCGCGGAGCAGTCGCGGCACTCCTGGATGCGCAACACATTGTCAGCGCCTGCGGTCCAGAAGAACTCGTTGAGAACCGTGAGTTCCGGCAGCGGCCGGGTCACCGGACGAATCCCGAGATCGCTTCGTTGCTGTCGCCGGCCGTCGGATCGGGCTCGGGGGACTCGCGCGGTTCTTCGCGCACGGCGTTGTCGTCTGACGGCCGGTGTTCACCCATGTAGATGATCGCGTGGACGGGACAGTCGAGCAGGGCCCGCATCACCGCGTCGCGGTCCTTCTCCGGCACCGTCCCGTCGCCGATCAGCGACGCGTAACCCCAGTCGTCGAGCGAGAAATACTCTGGCGCGTGCCTGGCGCAGATGCCGAAGCCGTCGCACAGCGTGCGGTCGAGCCGAATCCTCAAGCCGTCACTCATGATTGGGCCACCGCCTCCACTTCGTAGGGTCGGGCTGCTTCGAAGGTGCCGGCGCGGCACGTCTGGCAGTCGTCCGCGAGATGGCGGGCGATCGCCTGAGGGAACTGGCGCAGCAGGCTGGCGGCGATGTTGGTGGCGCCGTCGAGGGTGCCGCAGGCGCCGCGGCCGCGCAACACCACCGACCACCGTTCCAGGCGTGCGACGTCTTCGTCGGTCGCCACCCCGTCGCGTAGTGCCGAGGTGACCGCGCTCATAGCGGCGGTGCCGTTGAAGCAACTCCCGCACTGGCCGGCGTTCTCGCGGTCGAAGTAGGCCATCACCGACGCGGCGACCGCCACCGGGCAGTCGTCGGTCAGGATGGTAATGGCCCCGCAGCCGAGGCCACTGCCCAGCCGGCGCATCGATTCGTGGTCGAGCGTCGCGTCGAGGACGTCGGTGTTGAGCAGGCCGGCGAAGTAGCCGCCCATCAACGCTCCGGTGACGGCTTCTTTGTCGACCCCGTGCACCTGCAGCAGCTCGGAAAATCGTGCGCCGTGGGGAATCTCGTAAAGTGTGGCCGGTCGAGCACCACCGGTGATGGTGGCGAGGAACGTTCCCGGCGACATCGGCGTGCCCACCGACCGGAACGCCTGCGCACCGTGGGCGTGGATGAACGGCAGGTTGGCCAACGTCTCGACGTTACTGACCATCGTCGGCAGCCCGGACACCCCCTCCTCGAAGGGCCGCGGCGGCTTGTCGGTCGGCTTGGCCTGCCCGCCGTTGATGCGCCGCACCGCCGCGGTCTCCTCACCGGCGACGTAACCCGGTTCGACGGTCACGACGGTGACCTCAGTTCCTCCGAACGTGTCTCGCGGAAGTTGGCTCAACGCGGTGCTCACCGCGCTGGCCGCGGGGGAGTCGGAGACGTACACGTAGGCGCGCCCGGCTCCGGCGACAGCGGCGGCCAAGCGTAGTCCGTCGAGCACCAGGTGCGGGCGGTGGCGCAGCAACCAGCGGTCTTTGATCGACGCCGGCTCGCCCTCTTCGCCGTTCGCGACGACTACGGTGTCCGATCCGCGCTGATGTGCGTCGCGCACGGAGCGAAGTTTGGTGCCGATGGGAAAAGCTGCGCCGCCGCGACCCAGCAGTCCGGACAGGTCTACCTGCTCGGCCAGCGCCTCGGCGTCGGACAGCGACTGGTAGCCACCGGCCTGTACGTAATCGGCGTAATCCTCCGGGCCCGAGCCCGCGCCGCGCAGAAGGCGTGGCGCGCAGTCCGGCCAGGCGGTGACGGTGAGTTCGGTAGCGGTGGAGGTCATGAAACGCCCTTGCAATCCGCGGATAGGCTGACGGCCATGAGGACTGCGGTGGTTCGCGTCGGCGTCGACCGCGCAGGCGAACTCGATTCTGCGCAGCTCGATGAGGGTGCGGCCCGCCTGCGCGAGCTGGCCGGCGCGGCAGGCATCGAACTGATCGAGAACAAGCTGTCCGGCCTGCCTGCCCATCGCCGCGAGGTGGAACTGCTTATCGAAGGCGACGATCCCGCGACGCTCACGCGTACCGCTGTCGAGTTGTGCGCTCGCGCCTTTGGCGAGTTCGGCACCACACCGGTACCCGGCGTGGTGACGTTCATCAGTCGCGGCACCGACGCCGATGCGCGCGGCGTGCTCGCCGGGCTGGGCCTGGCCGGCGACATCGAGCGGGTGCCGGGCGACGACGGCTGGGACGTCGTGCACGTGACGTTGCGCAAGGCCGACCTCGAGCGCGTGCCCGAGAGCCGCGTCCACACCGCGCTCGAGGCATCACTGAACTGCGAGGTGCGCATCCGGTCCGTATGAACCGGCGCATGTGCCCCCACGGGGGACGGTCGCCCGCTCACTAGCTGTCCAGGAACTTCAGGATCGCGGGCGCAGCCTGCACCCACGTGTCGAACATGTTGAATCGCTTGACCTTTCCGGAGGCGCGGGCCTCGCCGGCGCGCTCCCAGGCGTCCTCGGGCCACGGCGGGTCGATCAGCTCGGAGCCCTTGATCAGGCAGCTCACCTCGAGCGAGGTCCGCTTCGGATGGTCGAGGTCGTTCTCACCGCCGCGGATGATCAGCGTCGGAACCTTGATGTTGTCGAACATCTCGTCCTCGACGCCGGGGATCGTCTGGCCGGGCTTGGGGACGAACGCGTTGAGCCACCGCAGCATCAGCTTGAGGAACTGATCGGGGTCCTGACCGAGGATACGGTCCCGGTTGGCCGGGTTTTCTTCAATGCGCTGTTTCCATTCGTCGACGGCGGCAACCGCCTTCATGCCAGCGCCACGCACCGCGAGGATGCTCGGCACGATGTAGTACGAGCCCAGTACGAACGAGCCGTACACACCGCCGACGATGTTCCACACCACCAGCTTTCGGACGATCTCGGGATACAGCATCGCGGTCAGCATCGAGTCGCGGGCGCCGCCCGAACCGCCGGCGATGATGCACGGGCCGATGTCGAGACCGGTGATCAACGCGTGCAGGGTGTCGGCGCGCATGTGCGATTCGCTCTGCCCGTAGAACTGGACGTCGGACTTGCCGCAGTTGGGCCGGTCCCACAGCAGCACGCGATAGCCGCCCTTGACCAGTTCCTGCGCCAACGGCCGCAGCCCCTCGATGTCCTTGCTGAACCGGCCGCCAGGGGTGAGCGCGATGAAATCGCCTTCCTTACCCAGGATTTCGTAGACGACATTGCCGCCGTTGAGCTCGATGGTCTTCTCGCCGCGCTTGAGCTTGGGGCCGGCGGACTCCGTTGTGGTCATCGAACTCCTCCGTGTGGGCTCCCGCGCAAGCGCCGAATGACCGCAAAATGCCGAAATCGGTCAGCGTGTCGTGTACGGACACGGTCACTCGCGGTACTGAGGGGTGCACCCATCATGCCTGCACCAGCACCTCGTTGCCGACCACCCGAACCGGGTAGGTGCGGATGCTCCACTCGGGCTTGACCGCGGTGGTGCCGGTGGCCAGTTCGAAACCCCACTGGTGCCACGGGCAGTAGATGTACTCGAGGTCGCGCACCATCACCGCGTCGCCGGGCACGCTGTCGTCGACGATGGTGCGACCGCGGGCGCGGCCCGAACACAGCGGACCGCCTTCGTGCGGGCAGTAGTTCGCGATCGCGTAGAACGTGCCGTTGACGTTGTACACGCCGACGCCATGGCGTCCGATCGGCACCAATTTGTGCTTGCCCGGCGGGATTTCGTCGACGGTGGCCACGACGTGCTCACGCCCCTGGGCCAGCCGGGGCGTCTTCTTCTGCTCGTCCAACTCAGAACACCCGCACCTGGCCCTCGAGGGCCGGAACCGTCTCGGGAAGGTGATACGTGGCGATGCCGTTGCGGAACATCACGGCCTCGCGGGCATGCTCGGGCAGGTGCTTGACCAGCCAGCGGGGATCATCGAAGGTCCAGTGCGGATAGTCGCTGCTGTAGAGGAGGATCTTCTCGCACTCCATCCACTCGAACGCGCGCGACAACTCCGTCTTGTCCTCGGGGTAGTCCAGCGGTTGGGTGGTGAACTTGATGTGGTCCTTGACGTACTCCGAGGGCTTGCGCTTGATGTCCAGCCACGACTTGCGGGCCTCGTAGATCGCATCCATCCGCCACATCAGCGGCAGTATCCACGTGAAGGCGTGCTCCACCAACACGATTCGCAGTGTCGGGAACCGGTCGAACAGGCCGTCGAACACCATGCTCATCACCTGGTTCGCGGCCAGCAGCGAGTAGGTGACCATGAAATCGTGGTTGTAGCTGGGGAATCCGACCGGCGGGATCGGCAGCTCCTCGTGATGGCTGCGCGACAGGTGACAGCTCACCGTGATGTCGTGTTTGGTGGCGGCCTCCCAGATCGGGTTGTACTTCGGATCTCCCCACGCCGGGCGCGGTTCGGCCTTGATCAGGACCTGGCCCATGTAGGGATGCCCGGCCCAGCGCTCGATTTCGCGGGCCGAGTCCTCGGGTGCCTCGATCGCCACGCAGACCGATCCGCGCCAACGCTCATGCCAGTTGTTGTGGCTGTCCAGCCAATGGTTGGCCTGCCAGTCGTTGAGCGCGACGCTCATCGCGTGGTTGACCTCCGGGAACCGCGCCGGGTATGCGGCCGGCTCGAGGACCGCGATGTCGGCCCCGGCCTCCATGATCAGCTGCTTGAACGCAAGGTCGGGATCGCTGCCGGCGAAGTTGCCGTCCGACGGGAACGTGTCGACACGCATCGCATAGGCGTGCGCGTAGTCCGGTGCGTCGTAGTAGATCTGATCGCCGACCTTGCGCGTCAGGAAGTACTTGCTGCGCCACGGCTCCGGGATGTACGGCGTCAACTCGCCCGCTCTCGGCGTCGGATGCACGTCGGAGTCGACGCAGCGCACCGCGACGCGCTCGGCGGCCGGCTTGCGCTCTGTCACTGTCACCGTCATCGTGGCTCCCTGCCTATCGCTGCTTGCCCAAGCTTTCCGATTCCTATCACTGTGCGCTCACAGATGCGCCGACGTCTATGCCGTACAGCTCCGCGGCATTGCGCCAGCAGAGCTTGTCGCGCTGTTCGGCGGAGTACGCGGCGGGGACCGTTAGATCGTTGAGCTGCCAGTGGGGATAGCTCGACCCGTACAGAACCATGTCGTCCTTGCCGGTGAAACCCAGCCATTCCCCGGCATAGTCCACGTCGCCGGGGCCGTCCATCGCCCCCTGCACGAAATACGTGTGGCCCGGCAGGTAATCGCTGGGCATCCGTGGCGCCCACGGCGTCTGCTCGAGGTGTGGCCGGCCGAAGCAGTCCATCCGCCACATGAACGGGGTCATCAGGTCGGCCGCCCCGTCGGCCCACACGAACTTCAACGTCGGCATCCTTTCGAATACCCCTTCGACGATGAGATTCATCAGGTGGTACAGGTAATTCAGCGCCATGAAGCTGACGTAGTTCTCGTATGTCCTGGGCACCCCGGACGGTGTCGGCGCGAACTGGATACCGGCGCCCACCTCGATGTGCACCGCAACCGGCAGGTTCGCTTCGACTGCGGCCTCCCACAGCGGCCAGAACTGCGGCTTGCCGTACAGCTCCCGGGACTGCAGCGGGACACCGATCTGCACCACCCGCGGATGGTCGGCGTACTTGGCGATCTCCCGCAGCGCACCGGTGATGTCGTCGGGGTTGACGCGGATGGTGCCGCGGAACCGGTCGGCGTACGGATTGTCATCGAGCCAACGCGTGACCATCAGCTCGTTGTGTGCCGCGGCGATCGCGGTGCCGAGATGGCGATCCGGCATGATGCCGCGCGTCATCGGGTGCAGGACAGCGACATCGACGCCACGTTCCTCGAACAGCTGCCGGCCGACGAAGTCGGGGTCCGACCCCGGATACATGCGTTCGCGCTCGGTTTCGGGTGCGTACTCGCCGCCGGGCGCGCCGTACCAGTCCATCTCGTAGTCGGGGAATCCGCGGCTCTTGAACGGCTCGCGCATGAAGCTGCGCAGGTCTTTGTTCGACTTGCTGAAGATGTGCACGCTGGCGTCGATGAGCGGCGTGTCGACGGGCGTCGAACTCCCGTCCGGGTGTTGCATCACCAAGGCTGTCCTCCGATGTCATCCGGCGGTCGGCGCGCGCAGGAGAGCAGCGCGCGAAACGCCGGACACCTCCAGTGTAAAGCGTTGTTCTTCAATCGCAAGAATCTAGTTCTCAACGAATCGCTTACTTTTGCGCAGGTCAGGGTGCGCGCTGGTCAGCTGCACGACACGCAGGCCACGAAACGGGGTAGTCAAATCGGGAGAACGGTTACGACGCCATAGGAGAATGTTATTCTCGCCGGGACGCGCTGCACATCTCTGAGGTCCCCGGGAGGCTTGGTGTTACTGGAGTTCGACGCCGATCAGCGACTCTGGCAGGAGACCGTGCGCGACGCGGTCACCAAGCAGTGCCCGGCCTCGCTGGTGCGTGGCATCGCCGAGAACGGGGTCGACCCGACCCCGCTGTGGAAGACCTACGTCGACGCCGGCTGGACCGAGTTGGCCGATCCGGAGAACGCGGTCGAACTGGCGATCGTGCTCGAGGAGCTGGGCCGTGCCACCGACCCGACACCGTTCCTGGCCACCCTGACGCAGTTCGCGCCGTTGGCCGGGGAGCGTTTCGATCCCCAACAAGCCGGCACGGCGGTGTACGACGGCGTCGCCGCGCACCGGGTCGCCGACGGCTGGGTGCTCAACGGTACGGCCCGGCACGTCCTCGACGGTGACCGCGCCGAGCGGTTCGCCGTCGTGACCGAGGCCGGGGTGTTCGTCGTCGACGCCGAGCGGGCCACTTCACGCCGTAGCCCGGTCTTCGATCCGGTGTTGCACGTCGCCGAGGTGTCGTTCGTCGACGCCCGGGTGCCCGACACGGACCGGGTGCGAGTGGACGCCGAACGCGCCCGCCACGTCGCGCTGACCGGGATGGCCATCACCACGGTCGGCGCGTGCCAACGCATCCTCGACCTGGTGCTCGAACACGCCAAGCAGCGCCAGCAGTTCGGCGTCGCGATCGGTTCGTTTCAGGCGGTGCAGCACAAGGCCGTCGACATGCACGTCGCGACCGAACGTGCGCGGGCGCTGTCGTACTTCGCGGCGCTGACGATCGCGGCCGACGATCCGCGTCGCCGGTTGGCCGCGGCGATGGCCAAGGCGTCGGCGGGGGAGGCGCAGGCGCTGGTGTTCCGACACGGCCTTCAGCTGTTCGGCGCCATGGGTTTCACGTGGGAGAACGACCTTCAGTTCGCGCTGAAGCGGGCCAAGGCCGGCGAGCTGCTGCTCGGCGGCGCCGCCGAGCATCGCGCGGTGATCGCGGAGGAATACAGGAGTAACGGTGCAGCTGACTTTTGATTCCGATGTCGAGGAGTTCCGCGCCGAATTCGCGGCCTTTCTCGACGAGCATCTGCCCTCCGAGGCGCAGACGTTGGAGCGGCCGCGGTCGGTGTCGCACATGCCGCAGTGGGCGCGCGACTGGCAGCGCCTGCTGTTCGACAACGGTTGGCTGCTGCCGGCGCAGCCCCCGGAGTTCGGCGGGCGCAATGCCACCGTCGTTCAGCAGTTCGTCCACCTCGACGAGCTGTGCCGTCGGCGCATCTACCACAGCTTCAACCCGCAAGGCGTCAACATCATTGCGGCGTCGTTGATCTCGTTCGGCTCGGATGAGCAGAAGCACCGTTGGGCGGTGCCAGTGCTCAAGGCCGAGATCACCGCGTCACTGGGGATGAGCGAACCGAGCGCGGGCTCCGACCTCGCCTCGCTGCGCACCCGTGCGGTTCTGGAGGGCGACCATTTCGTGGTCAACGGCCAGAAGGTGTGGACGTCCGGCGCGCACGACGCCGACTTCCTGCTGACCTTCGTGCGCACCGACCCCGATGCGCCCAAGCACAAGGGCATCAGCGCGCTCATCATCCCAACGGACACACCCGGTGTGGTGTGCCGCCCGTTCGCCGACATGACCGGACAGGACAACCTCGACTTCAACGAGGTGTTCTTCACCGACGCCCGCGTACCCGCCGAGAACCTCGTCGGACCGCTGAATGGCGGCTGGGGTGTCGCCAACGGGTCACTCGGCCACGAGCGCACGATGATGTGGCTCGGTTTCGCCGACCGGATCGACAACATGATCGCCGACTTCCGGCCGCACACCGAACTGCAGCGCGACCAATACGCCACCACGATCATGGACTACCAGGCGCTACGGGCAATGGGCTCGGCGGCGTTGGCGCGCGCCGCGCGCGGCGAGATGGACACCGCCTCGGTGTCGGTGCTGAAACTCTTTGGCTCCGAGGCCGAACGCCAGGCGATGGAGAACGCGTTGGCCGCCGCCGGCGCCGACGGGCTGATCCATCCGTCGACCTCCGGGCCCTACGAGCACATGAACCTCGACCACTACTTCGCGAGCTGGTTCGAGCGCTACGCCCGCAGTTTCGGCGGCACCATCGCCGGAGGCACCTCGGAGATCCAGCGCAACATCATCGCCACCCAGGTGCTCGGGCTGCCACGGCGCTGACGACGGTGACCGAGACGCTGGATATCGACCGGTCGAAGCCCGGCATCGTTGTCCTGCAACTGAACCGGCCCAACCAGCTCAACGCGATCAACGAAGTCATGCGCGACGAGCTCGCACGGACGCTCGACGGGATCGCCGCGGACACGGCGGTGCATTCGGTGGTGTTGACCGGCGCCGGGCGCGGGTTCTGCTCCGGTATCGACGTGCGGAGGTTCGGCCCCGGGGTGCCCGAGGCGTCGGCGCCGGCGATCGACCGGATGCGTTTTCAGGAGGCGATGGCTGCGCTGCCGCAGGCGATCCGCGCGCTGCCGCAGCCGGTGATCGCGGCGGTGAACGGCCCGTGTGTCGGAGCCGGGTTGGCCTTGTGCCTGGCCGCCGACATCCGCATCTGTTCGACCGCAGCGACATTCGGCAACGCCGCGATTCTGCTCGGCCTGTCCGGCGCCGAGATGGGGATGAGCTACCACCTGCCCAGGATCGTCGGGACCAGCGTCGCGGCCGACTGGATGTTGTCCGGGCGCACCGTGAGCGCCGAGGAAGCCGACCGCCGCGGACTGGTCAGCGAGCTCGTCGAAGCGGACCGGCTCATCGAGCGAGCAGTCGAACTGGCCACGACGATTGCGGGCCTCTCGCCGCTGGGCGTGCAGCTGACCAAGCGCGCGCTGCAGGCCAACACCGACGCGCCGCTGGACGCCGCGCTCGAACTGGAGAACCGCAACCAGGTGCTCAGCCACGCCACCGACGAGGCGGCGCAGCGGCGGCGCACGTGGTCAGACACCTGACGCACGAAAGGACGACCTGTGGCGTGGGACTTCTCGACGGACCCAGAGTGGGCGGAGCAGCTGGCGTGGGTCGAGGAGTTCGTGCGCGAGGAGTGCGAACCGATCGACTACATCGTCAAGGAGTCGCACGACCTCAATGACCCCGTGCGCCAGGCACTGATCCCGCCGCTGCAGGAGATCGTCAAAGAGCGGGGGCTGTGGGCCACCCACCTGGGGCCGCATCTCGGCGGGCCCGGCTACGGTCAGGTCAAACTGGCGCTGCTCAACGAGATCCTCGGCCGATCCGAGTGCGCGCCGATCGTGTTCGGCTCGCAGGCACCCGATTCCGGCAACAGTGAGATTCTGGCGCACTACGGAACACCCGAACTCAAGCAGCGGTATCTGGAGCCGCTGCTGGACAACCGGATCGTGTCGTGCTTCTCGATGACCGAACCCCACGGCGGTGCCGACCCGAAAGTGTTCACCACCACCGCGGTTCAGGACGGCGAACATTGGGTGATCAACGGCGAGAAGTGGTATTCGTCATTCGCGTCGATGGCGTCGTTCATCATCGTCATGGCCATGACCGACCCGGATGCGCCGCCCTATCAGCGGTATTCGATGTTCGTGGTGCCCGGCGGCACTCCGGGTGTCAACGTGCTGCGCGACGTCGGGCTCGGTTACCAACCGCTCGGCGGTGGCGGGCGCGAAGGGTATGTCCGCTACGAGAACGTCCGCGTACCCGACGATCACATGCTGGGACCGCGCGGCGGCGCCTTCGTCGTCGCGCAGACCAGGCTCGGCGGCGGACGCATCCATCACGGCATGCGAACGGTCGGTCTGGTGCGGCGGATCTTCGACATGCTCACCGAGCGCGCGGTGTCGCGCTATACCCAAGGCTCTGTGCTGGCCGACAAGCAGATGGTTCAGGAGATGATCGCCGACTCGTGGATGGAGATCGAGGCGTTTCGGCTGCTGACCCTGCAGACCGCGTGGAAGATCGACAAATACAACGACTACAAGGCCGTGCGCGCGGACATTTCGGCGGTCAAGGCGATGATGCAGAAGGTGTTACACGACGTGTCGGCACGGGCGCTGCAGTTGCACGGCTCGCTGGGCACGTCGCACGAGATGCCGTTCGTGCAGTACCTGACGGAGTCGTTCGTGCTCGGTCTGGCCGACGGGCCGACCGAGGTCCACAAGGTGACGTTGGCGCGGCTGCTGCTCAAAGACGTCGCGCCGGCGCCTGACGCGTTTCCGTCCGAGCACCTGTTGCGGTTGCGGGCAGCCGCCGAAGCCAAGTTCGCCGACAAGCTCGCGGGTATCCCGCGGAACTGACTGGGAGGGCTCTCGATGTCCTGTGACGGCAAGGTCGCGCTGGTGACCGGCACCAGCCGAGGGCTGGGTAAGGCCATCGCGATGCGGCTCGCCGCCGAGGGCGCGACCGTCGCGTTGACGGCCCGCACACTCGAGCCGGACCCGAAATACCAAGGCTCCCTCAGCGAGACACTGGCCGAGATCGAGACCGAGGGCGGGACGGCGGTCACGGTGGCCGCCGACCTGTCCCAAAGCGACGAGCGCGAGCGGCTGTTCGCCGAGGTGGTCGAAAAGGTCGGAGCCCCCGACATTCTGGTCAACAACGCGGCGGTCACCTTCTTGCGACCGCTGGACTCGTTTCCCGAGCGGCGGGTCCGCCTCATGACCGAGATGCACGTGATGGCCCCGCTGCACCTGACGCAGTTGGCCATTCCGGCCATGCGTGCGCGCGGCCGCGGCTGGGTGCTCAACGTGACGTCTGTCGGCGGCGACCTGCCCACCGGTCCGCCGTTCTCCGAGTTCGACCGCACCGCCGGTTTCGGCGTATACGGGACGGTCAAGGCCGCGCTGAACCGGCTGACCAAAAGCCTTGCCGCCGAACTGTACGACGACGGAATCGCGGTCAACGCCGCCGCGCCAAGCAATCCGGTCGCCACCGAGGGCGCGGGCGCGCTCGACCTCGCCAAGACCGACACCGAAGACATCTCGCTGATCACCGAAACCGCGTTCCAGTTGTGCACCGGCGACCCGAAGACGCTGACCGGTCGCATCGCCCACACCCAGACGTTCCTGGCTGAGATCGGCCGGCTATGACCCGCGAGTGTGGGATCGTGTCACGCCATCCGGCGGTTCCGCGTGACGGTAACCCACGTTCGGCGCAAGGAGGGGCCGTCGAATGAAAGTCCAGCCCGCCGCGTACCTGCGCACCACGCTGCCGCTGGACCTGTCGAACCTCGAAACGCTCGACAGCGGCCGCTACCACTCGATCTGGCTGCCCGACCACATGGTCAGCTTCTGGCCCGACTCCATCTGGACACCCGAATTCACCGATCTGGCAAGCGTTTCGCCGTCACCGCACCGGCACCTCGACGGGATGGCTGTTGCGGCCGCCGCTGCGGTGATGACCCGTAACGTGCCCCTTGCGACCAGTGTCGTCGACACCGTCCGGCGCCACCCGTCACTGCTGGCGCAGAGCGCGCTGACCATCGACCACCTCGCCAACGGCCGCTTCATCCTGGGCCTGGGTAGCGGTGAGACCGAGAACACGGTGCCGTACGGCTTCGACTTCAGCAGACCCGTCAGCAGGTTCGAAGAGGCACTGCGCGTCATCCGGCTGCTGTGGCAGAGCGACGGTCCCGTCGACTTCGACGGCCGGTTCTACCGCCTGCGGCACGCGCGTCTGGACACCGAACCGTACGACGGACGCTTCCCATCGATCTGGATCGGCGGCAGCGGGCCCCGCACGCTCGACATCGTCGGGCGCTACGCGGACGGATGGTGGCCGACGGGGGCGTGGACACCGGAGGATTACGCGGAAAAGCTTGCCGCGGTGCGGCTGTCCGCCGACAAGGCTGGCCGCGACCCGGCGGCGATCACGCCGTGCTTCATCCAGGTGTGCCTGGTGGGTCGTGACGACGCCGCGATCGCCGAGATCCTGGACGCGCCGCTGGTGAAGTCCTTCCTGCTGCAGGTGTCCGCCGAGGTGCTGCGCAAGGCGGGCTTCGAGCATCCGATGGGCGAGGGTTGGCGCGGATACCAGGACATCGATCCCGCGGTGCTCACCCGCGAGCGCATCGTCGACTTCCTCGACCGCGTGCAACCGGAGATGGTCTTGGCGATGGTGCCGCACGGCACACCCAAACAGCTCGCCCGCGTCATCAAGGAGTACGTCGACGCGGGCTTGCGCGTGCCGAAGGTCATGGATTACGGCGCCATGGCGGGCCTGCGGTACACCGCGCAGTCGGCGCAGAACGTGCGCGAGGTGGAGGACGAGCTGATGAACCTGTGCGGAGACGTGCAATGACTCATCTCGACGCCGGGGAGATACTCGCCCGCGCCGAGGCTGAAACCGGGTTGCACGACTACGGCGATCCGACACTCCCCGAGCGGTTTTCGTTGGTGGTAGACCATCTGAATTCGGTCGGCATGGACGCCGACGGTCAGCGGCGGGCCGCCGAGGTGTGCCACTGGCTGCTGGCCTCGCGGCTGGAGTTCTTCGCCGACCGACGCCGCTATCCGCTCGCCGCGGAGGTCGTCGAGGCGCCGATGTTCGTCACCGGCGAACCGCGCTCGGGCACCACGCTGATGCACGCGCTGATGTCGGTGGATCCGGAATCCCGCGCGCTGCGGTTCTGGGAGGTGATGTACCCGTCACCGCCGCCGGGCACCGTCGAGGGCGACGATCCGCGGCGCGCACGCGCGGACGCCGACTGGCGCGAGATCAACGCCAAACTGCCGAAGTGGTTGCACAGCCATCCCTACAACGACATGCTCGGCGACGGCCTGCCCGAGGACGAACGGACCTGGGCGTTCGACTTCCGGGTGCTCACGCCCACCGCGTGGTGGCGGGTGCCCATGCAGACCGTCGTCGGCGGGTTGCCCACCGACCCGTCGGCGCAGTACCGGATCCACAAGGCGATGCTGCAGCAGTTCCAGTTCGGTCGGCCCCGTAAACGGTGGGTACTCAAGGGGTTCCACGGATTCCGGCTGAGAGAGTTCTTCGACGTTTATCCCGACGCGACATTGCTCTGGTTGCATCGGGACCCGGTCCAGGTCGCGGCGTCGCGCACGATGATGATGGCCGACATCGGTGAGGGCATCGTCGGCCCCGTCGATCTGCAGGCCGCCGCGAAGATGCACCTGCAGTTGACCCGCGAGAGCATCGCCAACACGATGACCAATCCACTGGTGGACGATCCGCGGATACTGCACGTGCGCTACACCGACTTCGTCGCCGATCAGGTCGGCACCGTGCGTCGCTACTACGAGTTCGCAGGCCGGGCGCTGAGCGCGGATGCCGAGACCGCGATGCGCGCCTACCTGGCCGCCAACCCGGGCGATCGGCACGGAAAGTTCCGGTACTCCACTTCGCTGCTGACCGACATCGGCGAAGATCTCGACGCCTTGCACGATGAGTTCCGGCCATTTCGGGAGCGTTTCGGCGTCGAAATCGAGAAACGGGGCTGAGGTGACCGACGACCGGGTGTCGGTGCACAGCGTCACGTTCATGGGCGCGTCGCTGCGCGAGATGGAGTCGCACTGGCGGGCGCTCGGCGTCCGGCGGCTCAGCTTGATCGACTCGCAGTTGGCCGAGCCGGAGCTGGCCCCGATGGTCGCGAGCGGGTATTCGGTCGAAACGGTGTATCACCTGTTCTCGTCGCGTGATTCGCTGTTGCGGGTCATCGACACGGCCGCGGCAGCCGGAACGCGGGTGGTCTACATGCTGACCGGCGGACGCGGTGGGCTTGACTGGGCCGCCGCCGCCGAGCGGTTCCGCGATGCGGTCACGCCCTGTGTGGCGGCCGCCGAGCAAGCCGGTGTGGCGCTGGCGATCGAGAACGCGTCCAGTCTCTATGCCGACATCCACATCGCCCACAGCCTGCGCGACACCATCACACTGGCAGAGATGGCCGGCCTGGGCATCTGCATCGACCTGTTCCACTGCTGGGCCGAGGCGGAACTGCCGACGCTGCTCGAACGCGCGTTACCGCGAACGCAGGCGATCCAGTTGAGCGACTACGTGCTCGGCGACCGCGCCCTGCCCGCGCGTGCCGTGCCCGGTGACGGCGCCATTCCCATCGAGCGCTTCGTCGGCGCGGTGCTCGAGGCGGGATATCCCAACCATTTCGACCTCGAACTCATCGGGCCGCGCATCGAGCGGGAGGGCCGCCTGGAGGCGTCCCGGCGCGCGTGCACCGTGGTATCGGCGATGCTGGAAGAACGCGACGGCTAGGAGACGGCGATGGCGTTCGGAGACGGCCCGGATGATGCGGCGCTGAAGTCGGCGTGGGAGTCGTTCTGCGACCGGTTGAAGGCGGCGGGGGATCGGGTTTTCAAGGACCACAACCCGGTGTCCGGCGCCCAGCGTGTCGACGGATTCCGGTTCCTGACACAGAATCTGGGCCAGGCCTTCGACTTGGCACTGGAGACCCGGGACACGCGATACCCGATGATCCACACGTTCTGCCATCCCAGCCGCAAACTCGGTGGCGACTGTGCGGACTTCCTCTATCAACAGGCGTGGATCGACGGGACGTCGGCATACCGCATCACCGGTGAACGCGGCACGGCCAGCTTTCTCAACATCACCGTGCAGGGGCCACGCCGCGAAGGACCCGGTGTGTTGCACGAACCGTTCGGCGATGCGCCCGAGGCGAACCTGACCGGCGCGGAACTGCACACGGCGCCCGACGGAGACTTCGACGTCTACATCGGCGGGGCGCGGCGCGACCGAAACTGGCTGCCCACCACGCCGGGGACGCGAAAGCTGTTCATCCGCCAGGGTTTCGACCGCTGGGACGAGCGCCCGGCCCGGATGCACATCGAGCGCGTCGACATGGATTCCCCCCGACCGCTGCCCACTACGGCCGACATGGTGACGGCGATCGACTGGGCGGGCGACTTCCTGACCGGAATGATGGCCGACTGGCCCGAATATCCCTTCGCCTACGGGGGAGTCGACGCCGACCGGCCCAACGCGTTTCCAGAAATCGCGTCGACGGGCGCGGACGCGAAGCGAGGCCGCGCCGCGGTGAACATGCACTGGCGGCTGGCGCCCGACGAGGCGTTGGTCATCGAGTTCGCCGCCCACGACGGGCTCTGGATGCTGACCAACATGGGGGCATTCTTCACCAGCATGGACTACCTGTACCGCCCGGTGAGCTACACGCCCAGCCGCACCGCCGTCGACGACGACGGCCGGGTGCGAATCATTCTGTGCCACGACGACCCCGGCTATCACAACTGGTTGGACACGCAGGGTTTCGAACGGGGGAACGTGACCTACCGGCACATGCTCGATGGCGAGCCCGCAACGCTGACGACGCGGCTGATCAAGCGGACCGACCTGGCCGAGGCGCTGCCACCGGACACCACGACGGTGACGCCGGCGCAGCGCGCCACCCAGCTGTGGGATCGGTTTCGCGGTGTTCGGCAGCGCTACGGGTGGTAGCGCGGCCGCGGCTACAGCCGTTGCAGCTTGAACGTCCAGAACTGCATGCCGGGCGGACCGTTGAAACAGCCGACGTTGTAATGCGACTCGATGGTCCCGACCAGCGAAACCTCGTCCCACGAGTAGGTTTCGCGAGTGGGAAGTACCTGGCCGGGGCAGCGCAATCCGTCGGGCACGTCCACGGTCATGGTGTAGCGACCATTGACCGCCCGGGCCTGACCTTCGTAATACGCGTAGAACTTCAGCCGCGGCCGCGCGCTGACATATACGCAATCGGGCTGCTTGTCCGGCCAACAGGGATGGATGAACCACGCCCACGAAGCTCGGTCGTACCTGTTGGTGAGCAGATCGTAGTTACCCCAGGTCATCGTCGCCTGCGCCGGCGGCGGCGACACGACGAGGCCCGCGGCCATGAGGAGCGCGGCCGCCACGACAAAGATCCTCAAGCGCTTCAACGTCGGTCCTCCCGATACCCCGGCCCGCTGCTCATCAAAGCATCTCGCTGTGCGCCACGCCTACCGATCAGGCGATGACGGCGGCTTCCTTGCGCTCGGTGATCGGCCGCGCCAGCTCCTGGTCGTCGCAGATGCGCTGCAACTTCTCCAACGTCTCGTCGAGGCCCGGGCCGAGCGGCTTGCTCGGCGTGAACGTCGCGGGCAGGTTGCGCATACCCTGGATGACGCCGATCGTGTCGTAGTGCACGGTGCCTTCGGGGTCGCACACGTAGTCGGGCATCCGGTCCAACACGGCGGTCAGCATCGACTTGAAGACGGTGCGCGCCACGTTGGAGCCGACGCACCGGTGCACGCCGATGCCGAAGCTGAAGTGCCGGTTGCCCTTCCGGTCGAGAATGACCTCGTTCGGTTTCTCGAACACCGACGGATCGCGGTTGGCCATTGCCCACGACAGCCAGAGCCGCTCGTACTGCTTGAACCGCTGACCCTCCACCTCGACGTCTTCGGAGAACGTCCGGCCGTCGCCGGGCGCCGGAGTGAAGAAGCGCAGGAACTCCTCGGTGGCCGGGTGCAGCAGCTTGTCCCGCTCGCGGCTGAGCCGTTCCCGTTCGTCGGGGTGCTCGCCGAGCCATTCCAGCGCGTGCGCGGTCAGTGCGGTCGTGGTGTCGAAACCTCCGCCGATGATCAGCCCCAGGTTGCCGAGGATCTCCATGTCGGGCGCGGGTTCGCCGTCGATGCGCAACTGCACCAACGCGTTCACCAGCCCGGGGCGCGGATTCTCGCGGATCTCCATCATGTTGTTGATGAGGTCGATCCCCATTTCGCGGTGCTGCTCGTTGATCTTCTCGCGCTCGGGGGAGTGTTCGGGTGTGTACACCGAGGCGTGGGTCGGCTCGCTGTAGACGTTCCACTTCTTGAGATCGATACCCATCATCGCCAGCGTGAAGACGGCGGGCACCACGTTGGCGAGGTGTTCGACGAAGTCGATGCGACCCGTTTCGATGTGCTCATCGAGGGCCGCACGGGTGATCTCGTCGACGAAGGGTTCCCAGCGTTTGATCGCGGCGGGAGACAGGTACGGGTTCAGCGCACCGCGGTAGGTACTGTGCTCGGGCTCGTCCATCTCGAGGATGCCGCCGCGAACCACCGTGGCACGGCTGGCCTTCGGGATCGTGATGCCCTGAAACGGCGTCTCACCGGTGATGTCATGGTGATTGGACACCGCCGGGCAGCGGGCCAGTTCGAAGACATGCCTGCTGTCGGCGGCGACCCAGTGCCCGTTGTAGGTATCCGTCCAGGCCATCGGGCACCGGGACTGCATCTCCTCGGTGATCTTCTCGAACTGCAGCCGGTATTCCGGTGTGTGCCGGTCGAAGTGGTACCTGTTCTTCTTGCGGTCGTCGTCGGTCGCGACATCCTCGATGGTCACGGCGCGTCTCCTATTGCGTTCTCGGCGGCCGGCGGTAGCGGCGTCATTCGATGACGATGGCCTGTTCCGGACATGACTGCGCCGCCTCCCTCACCAGCTCCTCCTGATCGGTGGGCACCACTTCGTTCACCGGCGATGAATGGCCGTCGACATCGTCGAGTTCGAACGAATCGGGTGCGATCATCGCGCACAGCGTGTGTCCCTGGCAGCGCGTTCCGTCAACCGAAACCTTCACTGTCGCCACTCCTTTCGCCTAGTTGTGGTAGTCGTACCACTTCAGGTAACCGCCGGCGTCGACGCGCAACTGCGCACCGGTGACGAAGCGCGCTTCGTCGGAGGCCAACCACAGCACCGCATTGCTGATGTCCTCCGGCTCGATCCACGGCACCTTCATGGCCTGCTGGACGTAGAACACCGGCTCGGCGTCCTTGAGCTCGGGCTTCTCGAGGTCGGGCCGGAAAGAGCGGTACATCGGCTCGCTCTGCAGCATGTTGGTGTTGCAGTTGGTGGGATGCACGACGTTGGCCCGGATGCCGCGCGGTGCGAGCTCGGTCGCAAGATCGTGCACGTAGGCCGACAGTGCCCGCTTGGAATGCACGTAGGCCATGCCGCCGGGGTCGTTACCCGGGTCGTTCTTCTGATGGGTGTCCATCAGCGCCGCCGTGGATCCGGTCGCGATGATCGACGCGCCCTCTTTGAGGTGCAGCAGCGACACCTGGATCGCGTTGATCGTGCCGATCAGGTTGGTGTTGATGACGTCGATCCAAGCCTGAAGGGGCGGTTGGCCTTTCATCCCCGCGACGCCGGCCTGTGCGACGACGATATCGAGCCCGCCCAGCTGGGAGATTCCGTCCTCCAGCGCCGCCTTCAACTGCGAGGCTTCGCGCACGTCGGCCTTGGCGGTGACCACGCGCTGACCGGTCTTCTCGATGAAGGCCGCGGTCTCCTCGAGATCCTCCGGGGTGGCCATCGGGTAGCCGATGGTGTCGATGTTCTCGCAGAGGTCCACCGCGATGATGTCGGCGCCTTCCTCGGCCAGCCGTACCGCATGGCTACGCCCCTGCCCACGCGCCGCACCGGTGACGAATGCGACCTTGCCCTGTACGCGTCCCACTCGAGATCCTTTCCTGTTGTCTTCGCTCGCTATGTGTTTCGGCCGCCGTTGACGCCCAAGATCTGCCCGGTGATGTAGCCGGCCTCCTCGGAGACCAGGAATGCGCATGCGGCCGCGATGTCCTCCGGCCTGCCGATCCGGCGCACCGGGGTGGTGTCGATGTTCTGTTGCACCACCAGGTAGCCGCGCTCCTCGGACTTGCGCAGCATCGGGGTGTCGATGAATCCCGGAGGCACCGCGTTGACCGTGATGCCGCTGGGCCCGTATTCCAGCGCAAGCGACTTCGTCAGCCCGTTGACCGCCGACTTGGCCGCCACATATGACGACATGTAGGGCTGCCCGGAATGGGTGCTCGACGAGGAGATGTTGACGATCCGGCCCCACCCGGCCTCGACCATGTCGGGCAGCACCGCCTGGATGCAGTGGAACACCCCGTTGAGGTTGACGTCGATCACGCGTTGCCAGTCGGCGAATGTGAGATCGGTGAAGCGTTTGAACTTCTCCATGCCGGCGGCGTTCACCAGAACCGTCACCGGTCCGAGTTGGGCCCGCACCGCGTCGAGCGCCTCGTCCACCTGAGCCCGGTCGGTCACGTCCGCGGTGAAGGCGAACTCTTCGTCCGAGGGGTTGATATCGATGACGGCAACGTGCATGCCGTCAGCGCGCAGGCGGTGCGCCACGGCCTGTCCTATGCCCGAACCACCTCCGGTCACGACGGCGTTCTTCATGACTCCGCCTGGGCTTCGGTCATCGTGCTCTCCCCCTGCCCTTCGGGCGGGCGGTACCCCCATGCGTGCGCGACGCCATCAAGAATCGTCCTTTCGATTATGAGAACCGTACTCTCGCGCTTCGCAACTCCGCAAGACACGACGCCGCTGCGATTCGCACTGGTGAGACGGTTGGGGGCCGATTGTCGCACCGTTATCCGCAGGCAGTGGCGATTCCCGCCATTTCCTTGAGTTCTCTCCAGGCGAATGTATGATTCGCCGGTGATGAGAATGAAGTTTCCATCACACCACAAGCACATTAACCACGCCGGCAAAGGCTGCTGAGGAGGATGATGCAGGAAGCGACGACCATCTCGGGTGACGAAGCGGCTCCGGAATCCGCAGTCGAGCGGCGGCTGCTCATCGGCGGAAAGCTACTCGAGACCTCCCGGACGTTTCCTTCCATCAACCCCGCCACCGGCGAGGTGCTCGGTCATGCGCCGGACGCCACGGTCGCCGACGCCGAAGCCGCCGTGAGTGCGGCACGCCGCGCGTTCGACGAGACCGACTGGTCGACGAACACCGAACTGCGCATCCGTTGCCTCGAACAGTTCCACCGGGCACTGGTCGAGCACCGTGACGAACTCGCCGCGCTGACGATCGCCGAAGTCGGTGCCACCGAGGCGCTCTGTCAGGGCGCACAGCTGGACCAACCCATCGAGATCGTGCGCTACTACGCCGAGCTGTTGAAGAGCTATCCGCTGACCGAGGATCTCGGCAATATCGAGAGCCGCGGCATGCAGCACCACCGTTGGGTGGAGAAGGAAGCCGCAGGTGTGGTGGCGGCGATCATCGCCTACAACTATCCGAACCAGCTAGCACTGGCGAAGCTGGCGCCGGCCCTGGCGGCCGGGTGCACGGTGATCCTCAAGTCCGCGCCCGACACCCCGCTGATCACCCTGGCGCTCGGTGAGCTGATCGCCGAGCACACCGACATCCCAGCCGGCGTCGTGAACGTGCTCAGCGGGGCCGACCCCGACGTCGGCGCAGCGTTGACCACCAGCGCGGACGTGGACATGGTGACGTTCACCGGATCCACGCCGACCGGCCGCCGGATCATGGCGGCCGCGAGCGAGACGCTGAAGAAGGTCTTCCTGGAACTGGGCGGCAAGTCCGCCGCGATCGTCCTCGACGACGCCGACTTCAACATGGCCGCGCTGTTCAGTGCGTTCAGCATGGTGACCCATGCCGGGCAGGGCTGCGCGTTGACGTCGCGGCTGCTGGTGCCGCGTTCGCACCACGACGAGATCGTAGAGATGATCAAGAACAACTTCGGCCTCGTGCGTTACGGCAACCCGGCCGAACAGGGCACCTACATGGGCCCGCTGATCAGTGAGAAGCAGCGCGACAAGGTCGACGGCATGGTCAAGCGTGCCGTGGCCGCGGGCGCCACGTTGGTCACCGGCGGCGAGAAGGTCGACCCGGGCTACTTCTATACGCCGACGCTGCTGACCGACGTCGATCCCGACAGCGAGATCGCGCAGGAGGAAGTGTTCGGTCCCGTACTGGTCGTCATCGCCTACGACGACGATGAACACGCGGTGCGGATCGCGAACAACTCGATCTACGGACTGTCGGGCGCGGTGTTCGGCAGCCAGGACCGGGCGCTGGCCGTCGCGCGTCGGATCCGCACGGGCACCTTCTCGATCAACGGCGGCAACTACTTCAGCCCCGACAGTCCGTTCGGCGGATACAAACAGTCCGGCATCGGCCGGGAGATGGGCACCGCGGGACTCGAGGAGTTCCTGGAAGCCAAGACCTTTGCAACGGTGGTGAATTGATGAGTAGGCCGCTCGAGGGGATTCGCGTCCTCGAAGTCGCGATGTACGGTTTCGTTCCGTCGGCAGGCGCGGTGCTGCGCGAGTGGGGCGCCGACGTCGTCAAGGTCGAACACGCGGTGACGGGTGACCCGCAGCGCGGGCTGCGGCAGACCGGCCTGCTGCGCGTCGAAGGCGACCCGAATCCCAACATCGAGCACGCCAACCGGGGCAAGCGCAGCATCGGCCTGGACATGTCGGTGCCCGAGGGGCGCGAGATCTTGCTGGTCCTGGCGAAAAATGCCGACGTCTTCTTGACCAGCTTCCTGCCCGGACATCGGCAGAAGTTCGGCATCGACGTCGACGACATCCGCGCCGTGAATCCCGACATCATCTACGCCCGCGGCAGCGCGCTGGGCCCGCGCGGCGAGGAGTCGGTCAAGGGCGGCTACGACATGACCGCGTTCTGGTGCCGGGCCGGCACCGCGGCCACGATCACGCCGCCCGGCACGCCGGGCATGGTCGGGCCTCCCGGACCGGCATACGGCGACACCATCTCGGGTACGAACCTGGCCGGCGGGATCGCCGCGGCACTGCTGAAACGCGAGCGCACCGGCGAGCCGTCGGTGGTCGACGTCTCGCTGCTCGGCAGCGGGTTGTGGTCGCTCGGGCACACCGTCGCGCTGACCAAGCATCTCGGCCAGCGCATGGAGGCCTTCCCGCCCGGTGTGCACGGCTCGCCGATCAACCCGCTCGTCGGGCTCTACCCGACCGCCGACGACCGCTACATCTCGTTCGTGATGATGCAGCCCACCAAGTTCTGGGCCGACGTCTGCACGCACATGGACCTCGACGAGCTCGCCGACGATCCCCGGTTCGCAACGGTCGAGTCGATCGCCGAGAACACCGAGACGGCCGCCGAAATCCTCAAGGAGGCGATGTCCAAGCGGCCGCTGGGCGAGTGGAGCGAGCGGTTCGCGACGCTGCTCGGGCCGTGGGCACCGGTGCAAGACACCCTGCAGGCCGCCGAGGACGCGCAGATCCGGGCGAACGAGTACCTGGTGCAGGCGGGCGAACTCGAACTGGTCGCAAACCCCGTGCAGTTCGATGTCGCCGCTCCGCAATCCGGACCCGCGCCCGGCTTCGCGGAGCAAACCGACGAAATTTTGCTGGAACTCGGGTTGGATTGGGACCGCATCATCGAGCTCAAGACGGCCGGCGCGGTCACCTAGGTTCGAGGAAGAGTCACCAATGCCCTTTGTCGCGTCGATCGGCACGTACCTGCCGTGTTGGGGTACGCCCCAACGCCGCGTGCCCGGCGACGACGAGGACGCGATCACCTTGGCCGTCGAGGCGGGCCGGGCGGCGTTGATCGCCAGCGGAGCCGTGGAGCGGCTGGTGTTGGTCAGCCGCGATCTACCGTTGCTGGACAGCAGTAACGCCGCGGTGCTGCTTGCCGGGCTCGGGCTCGACCCGGAACTGGAGGTCGACGAGCGGCTCGGCGGTGCGCCGGCGACACTGGACGCGGTCAGCTCGGCGCGGCCGCGGACGTTGATCATCGGCACCGACCTCGACCCGGCGGGAGCGGCAGCGATCCTGACCGCGGAGCGCGGCCTGCAGGTACGCACGGCGGCCCGTGTGGCGCGCAGCCTTCCGGTTCGCACACGCAAGGCGACCGGCGATGTGCACGACTACGGCGACCCCCGACTCCTGCACGAACGAGGCCTCATCGCCTCGTTGGAAGCGGCTTGGCTCGACACCCCGGCCGCGGTCGCGGGCGTCGACCATGCCTGGGCGGCCGAGCTGACGCTCGGTGACCCGCCCGAGTTGCCGACCACCGGCGCGAGTGCCAGCTTGTTCGCGTTGGCCGGGATGTCCGAGCGGAATTCGACCGGCCCCCTCGTCGCCGTCGAGCAGGCCAGCCTCTCGGGCATCACGGTCACCGGCGGTGTCGCCGAGCTGCACCGGCGCGAGCCGACCGCGCGTCCCCAACCAGAGGGAACGGTCGTCGGGGATGCCGAGATCCCGATCTCGCTGGCCGCCTACGAGCGGGCCTTCGAAGCCAAGGTGCGCTGGGAAGCCGGACGTCACCCCGATTCCGAGGAGCTGGACTTCCCGCCCCGCTACCGGTTGGCCGACAACGGCACGCTGTCGACGGGCTACGAGCTGATTCCGTTGCCGCGCACCGGGACCGTGTACACGGAGGCGACGGTGCACATTCCGGTGCCGGGTCTGCGGTCGCCCTACTCGCTGGTGATCGTCGAGCTCGACGGCGTCGGCGTGCGGGCGCTGGTGAAGGTCACCGGCGCCGAGCCGGGGTCGGTTGACATCGGCACCCGCGGCCGACTGGCGCTGCGCCGCGTCGCCGTGCGGTCGGGGGTGCCCGACTACGGTTACATGTTCGAGCCGGAGACGGTGGCGGCGTGAGACGGGTAGCAGTTGTCGGCGCCGGAATGACCGCATTCGGTGAGCATTTCGCGCTCGGGCTCAAGGATCTTCTGCCGATGGCCTTCGCCGAGTGCGCGGCCAGCGTCGACAAGGGCCTGGACAAATCGGATCTGCAGGCCGCCTGGTTCGGCGCGATGGGCACCGCCGACGGCTTCCCGGCAGGCATCCTTGCCGACACGCTCGGGCTGCCCGACCTGCCGGTGACTCGCGTCGAAAACTCCTGCGCCACAGGCAACGACACGATCCGCAACGCCTTGTTCGGCGTCGCTTCGGGTGCGTTCGACGTCGCACTGGTGATGGGTGCCGACAAGCTGCGCGACACCACGTCACGAGACATGTTGTGGCAGTGGGAGGCGATGGCCCGCGACATGGCCTGGGACTATCCGCTCGGCGTGGTCTCGCCCGCCGGCTTCGCGTTGCACGTCCGTCGCTACCTGCACGAGTCGTCCGCGACCCCTGAGCACCTTGCAATGGTGGCCGTGAAGAACCATCGGCACGGCGCGAACAATCCCAAGGCGCGGCTGCGGTTCGAGATCACAATGGAACAAGCGATGGAAGCGCCGATCGTCGTCACTCCATTTCGGCTCTACGACTGCGCGCCCCAGAGCGACGGCGCGGCCGCCCTCGTGCTCGCCTCCGAAGACGTCGTCGACCGATTCACCAACCGGCCGGTCTGGATTCGCGGCGTCGGCCTGGGCCTCGACTCCGTGATGCACCAACACAAAGCGGACATGACGACGATGCCCGCGACGGTGCGGGCCGCCAAGCAGGCTTTTGAGATGGCCAGTCTTGTTCCTGGAGATGTCCATGTTGCTGAAGTTCACGATTTCTTCACGGGCATTGAGCTGATCAGCTATGAAGATCTGGGATTCGCCGAGAGGTTCGGGGGCCACAAACTCGTCGAAGCAGAAGTGACGACTATCGGCGGGGGGTTGCCCGTGAACCCGAGCGGAGGACTGAAGGCCAAGGGGCATCCGCCAGGCGCGACAGGTGCCGCGCAATGCGTCGAGCTGTTCGCACAACTTCGCGGTGAAGCCGTGAACCAGGTGGACGGCGCCCGGATCGGCCTTGCCCATAACATTGGCGGGCCAACCGCGGTCGCGGCGGTGACCATCCTGGAAGGAGACGGCAATGGCGCAGGGTAGTGGCCCGGAGCGCTGGTCTGCCGGCTTGCCGCCGTTGCGGAATCTGGCCGGGCCGATGCAGGCGGTCGGCGCGCTGTTCGCGATGTCGGCGGATGCCGTGCGGTTTGTGTTTCGGCGGCCGTTTCAGTGGCGGGAATTCCTGGAGCAGTGTTGGTTCATCGCGCGGGTGTCGTTGGCGCCGACGTTGTTGGTGGCGATTCCGTTCACGGTGCTGGTGAGCTTCACGCTCAACATCTTGTTGCGGGAGTTGGGTGCTGCTGATCTGTCGGGCGCGGGTGCGGCGTTCGGTGCGGTGACGCAGGTGGGTCCGATCGTGACGGTGTTGATCGTGGCCGGTGCGGGGGCGACGGCGATGTGTGCCGATCTGGGTTCGCGCACGATCCGCGAGGAGATCGACGCGATGGAGGTGCTGGGTATCAACCCGGTGCAGCGGTTGGTGACGCCAAGAATGCTTGCTTCAGGGTTGGTCGCCTTACTGCTCAACAGTTTGGTGGTGATCATCGGAATCCTCGGTGGTTACACGTTTTCGGTGTTCATTCAGGATGTGAATCCGGGGGCGTTCGCGGCGGGGATCACGTTGTTGACCGGGGTGCCCGAAGTGATCATCTCGTGTGTCAAGGCGGCGTTGTTCGGGTTGATCGCCGGTCTGGTGGCGTGTTTTAGGGGGTTGACCATCACCGGTGGCGGCGCCAAGGCGGTGGGGAATGCGGTCAACGAGACGGTGGTGTATGCGTTCATGGCGTTGTTCGTGATCAACGTGGTGGTCACGGCGATCGGTATCCGGATGACGACGGGCTAGGGCGGGTCGATGGGCACAGTGGCGGTTATCCGCAGTACCTATCCGCGCCTGACGCGCGGGGCCAAGCGGCCGGTGGAGTTTTTGGGTCGCATCGGCGATCACATGTTGTTCTACCTGCGGGCGTTGGCCGGGGTGCCGCATGCGGCGGTGCATTTCCGCAAGGAGATCGTGCGGTTGATCGCCGAGATCTCCATGGGTGCGGGCACATTGGCGATGATCGGTGGCACGGTCGCGATCGTTGGGTTTTTGACGTTGGCCGCCGGTGGCACGCTGGCGGTGCAGGGCTATTCGTCGTTGGGCGATATCGGGATCGAGGCGCTGACCGGGTTCTTGGCGGCGTTCATCAACGTGCGGATCGCCGCGCCGGTGGTGGCCGGGATCGGGTTGGCGGCCACATTCGGCGCCGGGGTGACCGCGCAGTTGGGCGCGATGCGCATCAACGAGGAGATCGACGCGCTGGAATCGATGGCGATCCGACCGGTGGAATACCTTGTCAGCACTCGGATTGTGGCCGGGATGGTCGCGATCACGCCGCTGTATTCGATCGCGGTGATCTTGTCTTTCGTCGCGTCGCAGTTCACCACGGTGGTGTTGTTCGGCCAGTCCGGTGGCCTCTATGACCACTACTTCGACACCTTCTTGAACCCGATCGACCTGTTGTGGTCGTTTCTGCAGGCAGTGCTGATGGCGATCACGATCTTGTTGATCCACACCTACTTTGGCTATTTTGCATCCGGCGGCCCCTCTGGTGTCGGGGTCGCGGTCGGCAACGCGGTACGCACCTCACTGGTCGTCGTCGTCTCGGTCACTCTGCTGGTCTCCTTGTCCATCTACGGTTCCAACGGCAACTTCAACCTCTCGGGATAAGGTCGCGCCGATGAAGAGCAGTGTCGTTCGCCCCCTGACGGGCCTGGGCTTGATCGTGGCCATCGGCCTCATCATCGCCCTGGCCGTCAGCCTGTTCCGGGGGGATTGGGCCGATACCGTTCCGGTGACGGTGATCTCGGATCGCGCCGGGCTGGTGATGAACCCCGATGCCAAGGTCAAGATGCGCGGCGTCCAGGTGGGTCAGGTCGACAAGATCGAACGGCGTCCCGACGGCACGGCTGCGCTTCATCTGGCGATGGATCGCTCTGCGCTGCATCTCATTCCGAACAACGTGAACGTCGACATCACATCGACGACCGTCTTCGGCGCGAAGTTCGTCCAGATGAACGCGCCGCAAGATCCGTCCTCCGAAACGCTGCGCCCGGGGCAGGTCATCCAGAGCAAGCACGTCACGGTCGAGATCAACACCGTGTTCCAGCAACTGGTTCAGGTGCTCGACAAGATCGACCCCGCCAAGCTCAACCAGACGCTCGGTGCAATCGCGACAGCGTTCAACGGCCGCGGCGAGAAGTTCGGCCAGACGCTGGTCGACTTCAACGCGTTGTTGGCGAAGATCGAACCGAGCCTGCCCAATCTCGCCCACGACATCGAGGCTGCGGTGCCGACGTTCACCGCCTACGGCGACGCGGCGCCGGATCTGATGTCGACGATCCAGAGCACGACACAGATCAGCAACTCGATCGTCGACCAGCAGCAGAACCTCGACGAATTCCTCATCAGCGCAATCGGTCTGGCCGACCTCGGCAACGAAGTCATCGGAGGTAACCGCCAAGGGATCACCGACGTCGCACATGTGCTGGTGCCGACCGCTGAACTGCTCAACACCTACCGGGCCTCGCTGCGGTGCGGTATCGGAGGCCTGGTCCCGTTCGCGAAGTCCCCGCCGCAGTACTCCGGGATCATCGTCAACGCGGGCCTGACACTCGGCGTGGAACGGTATCGCTATCCGCGTGATCTGCCCAAGGTTGCCGCCAAGAGCGGCGGCCGCGACTACTGCGACGAACTGCATCTGCCCGAACTGGAACCGGAGTTCGTGCCCCCGATGCTCATCGGTGATGTCGGCTCCAACCCCCAGCAGTACGGAAACGCGGGCATCCTGCTCAACTCGGAGGGCCTGAAGAACTGGCTGTTCGGGCCACTCGACGGTCCGCCCCGCAACACCGCACAGATTGGGATGCCGGGATGACGCGATCAACGGGCACGCTGATCAAATTCAGCATCTTCGGGTTGGTGATGACGGTGCTGACCGCCTTCCTGTTCGTGGTGTTCAGCGAGTCGAGAACCGGCTCCACTGAGGGCTATTCGGCCGTCTTCAACGACGCGTCGCGCCTCAAGGCAGGCGATAGTGTGCGGATCGCCGGTATCCGCGTCGGCACCGTGCAAGACGTTTCACTGCGGCCCGACCGGAAGGTACTGGTCAAGTTCGACGCCGACCGCAACACCAAGCTGACGACCGGCACCAAGGCCGCGATCCGCTATCTCAACCTGGTCGGCGACCGCTACCTCGAACTCATCGACACCCCGGACTCCGCGCGGATTCTGCCCGCCGGCGCTCAGATTCCGGAAAGCCGCACCGCCCCCGCGCTCGACCTCGACCTGTTGCTCGGCGGCCTGAAACCCGTTATCCAGGGCCTCAATCCGGAGGACGTCAACGGTCTCACCTCCTCGCTGATCCAGATCCTGCAGGGTCAAGGCGGCACCCTCGAATCGCTGCTCTCGAAGTCGTCGTCGTTCACCAACGCGCTCGCCGACAACAACCAGGTCATCGAGCAGCTGATCGACGAGTTGAAAACCGTGCTGGACACGCTGTCCAAGGACGGCGACGAGTTCTCCGGAGCCATCGACAAACTCGAGCAGCTGATCAAGGGGCTGGCCGCGGACCGGGATCCGATCGGCACCGCGATCGAGTCGCTGGACAACGGCACGACCTCGCTGGCCGACCTGCTCGGCCGCGCCCGGTCGCCACTGAACAACACCGTCGATCAGCTGGCTCGGCTCGCCCCGAACGTCAACAACGACCTCGAGCGGCTCGACGCCACCATCCAGCGCCTACCCGAGATCTACCGAAAGCTGGCGCGCGTCGGCGCCTACGGTGCGTTCTTCCCGTACTACATCTGCGGTGTCACGTTCCGAGCGAGTGATCTCGAGGGCCGCACTGTGGTGTTCCCGTGGATCCGGCAAGAAACGGGAAGGTGTGTGGACGAGTAATGCTCAAGTACCGCGGAGCGCAGCTGATGAGGGCGGGCTTCATCGGCGTCGTCCTGATCATCTTGGTGATCACGGTCGGCCTGCAGCCCGAACGGCTGATTTCCTGGGCGACCTCGCTGCGGTACGAGGCGTTGTTCACCGAGGCCGGCGGCCTCGTCGGCGGTAACGACGTCACCGTGTCCGGTATCAAGGTCGGCTCGGTCTCGTCGGTCGAACTCGTGAACGGGGTTGCGCTGGTCGGCTTCACGATCAACAGCAAGTACGCGCTCGGTTCGGACACCACCGCGCACATCCGCACCGGGACCCTGCTCGGCGAGCGCGTGCTGGCCCTGGAGTCCGACGGTAGCGGCACCTTGGATCGCAACAAGCCGATCCCGACGTCGAGGACCTCCTCGCCGTATTCGCTGACCGACGCGGTCAGCGAGCTGACGGCGAACACCGCCGCGACCGACACCGACACGCTCAACCAATCTCTGGACACGCTGGCGGCCACCCTCGATCAGGTTGCGCCGCAACTGGGTCCGACATTTGACGGCCTGTCGCGGTTGTCCCAGTCGCTCAACAACCGCAACGAGAGCCTGGCCGAGCTGCTGCGGACCGCCGGCGACGTCACCGGCATCTTCGCCGAGCGCAGCAAGCAGGTCAACGAGCTGATCCTCAACTCCAACGACCTGCTCGCGGTGCTCAACGAACGCCGCTACGCGATCACCAGCCTGCTCAACGCCACTGCGGCGGTCTCTCAGGAGCTGACCGGCCTGGTCGCCGACAACGAAAAGGAACTGGCCCCGACATTGGAGCAGCTGAACACGGTCACCGCGATGCTCGAGAAGAACCGGGACAATCTCGCCAAGATGTTGCCCGGCGCCGCCAAATACTATTTGACGCAAGGCGAGATCGTGGCCAACGGTGCCTATTACAACGCGTTGGTGCCCAACCTGGCGTTCGGGCAGATCCTGCAGCCGTTCCTCGATTACGCGTTCGGCTTCCGGCGTGGCATGAACGCCGGCCAGCCGCCGGACCAGGCCGGCCCGCGGGCCGAGCTGCCCTTGCCCCGCAACGGTATTCCGCAGCCAGGAGACCTTCCCGATGATGGCAACCCGTAAGCGGCTGAAGGTCAGCACCGCGATCCTGCTGGCCATCGGTCTGATCGCCGGCGCGGGCTTCCTGGTGCGCCAGATGTTCTTCGGGCCGACCACCATCACCGCCTATTTCCCCACTGCGACGGCGATTTATCCCGGTGACGAGGTGCGAGTTTCGGGCGTTCAGGTCGGCACGATCGAATCGATCACACCCCAGGGCACCGAGACCAAGATGACCCTCAAAGTCGATCGGGGCGTGCCGATTCCGGCCGATGCCAAGGCGGTGATCGTCGCGCAGAACCTCGTCGCGGCCCGCTACGTGCAACTCACCCCGGCCTACCGCAAGGGGGACGGGCCGACCATGCCCGACGGCGCGGTCATCCCCAGCGACCGGACCGCCGTTCCGGTGGAGTGGGACGAGGTCAAGACCCAGTTGATGCGCCTGTCAACCGAATTAGGCCCGAAGACCGGTGTTTCGGACACGTCGGTGTCCCGGTTCATCGACAGCGCGGCCAACGCGATGGGTGGCAACGGCGAAAAGCTGCGCCAGACGCTGTCCCAACTGTCCGGGGCGGCAAGGATCTTCGCCGAAGGCAGCGGCAACATCGTCGACATCATCAAGAATCTGCAGATCTTCGTCTCCGCGCTGCGTGACAGCAAGGAGCAGATCGTGATGTTCCAGAACCGGTTGGCGACCTTGACGAGCGTGCTCGACGACAGCAGGTCGGATCTCGATGCGGCACTTACGAATCTGTCGGTCGCCATCGGCGAGGTACAGCGCTTCGTCGCGGGAAGCCGGGCGCAGACCACCGAACAGGTCCAGCGGCTGGCCAACCTCACCCAGATCCTGGTCGACAACCATCTGGCGCTGGAGAACGTGCTGCACATCACGCCCAACGCGATCGCGAACTTCAACAACATCTACTACCCCAACGGTGGTTCGGTGACCGGGGCGTTCTCGATCGTCAACTTCTCGAGCCCGGTGGACATGTTCTGCAGCATGATCGGGGCGGTCGCCAACACCACCGCACCGACAACCGCAAAGCTGTGCGCGCAGTACCTGGGCCCGGTGCTGCGACTGCTCAACATGAACAACATTCCGCTGCCGATCAACGCCTATCTGCGCCCGGCCGTCAGCCCCGACCGGCTCATCTACACGGATCCCAAGCTCGCGCCGGGGGGCGCAGGCCCGGGCGACCCGCCCGAACCACCGCCGACGGTGTCCGCCTACACCGGTGCGGGGGACGTGCCGCCGCCGCCCGGCTGGGGTCCGAAGCCGCCGGGACCGCCCGGCCTCTACAAGCCCGACGACGACGCGCCGGCGATCCCGTCGCCGCCGTTGTTCCCCGGCGCCCCGATTCCCCCTCCACCCAACGTGTTGAGCAATGTGCCCGCGCAACCGCAGACCGTCGAGGGCATGCTGCTCCCGCCCCCGGCGCCGGGCGCTCCGCCGCCGGTAGCGCCGAACACACCCCTGTTGCCTGCGGAAGGGGCGCCGCCAGCATGACCCGCCGATACGTGAAGCGATTGGTGATCGCCGGGTCCTGCCTGGCGCTGATGGTGACCGGCTGCTCGTTTCAGGGGGTGAACTCGCTGCCACTGCCTGGAGCCGTGGGACGAGGACCGGACGCCGCGACCTACCACGTCGAGGTCGCCAATGTGGCGACGCTGGAAGCGAACTCGCCGGTGATGATCGACGACGTGGTGGTCGGCAGCGTCCGCAAGATGACGGTCGACGACTGGCACGCCGACGTCGAGATCTCGGTCAAGCCCGACGTCGCAGTGCCCGCCAACGCGGTGGCCACGGTCGGACAGACCAGCCTGCTCGGCTCGATGCACCTCGCGCTCAACCCCCCGTTGGGCGAAGAGCCGCAAGGTCGGCTCCAACCCGGCGCCACTATCCCGCTGAGCGACTCGTCGACCTATCCATCCACCGAGCGGACGCTGTCCTCGCTGGCGACCGTGGTCAACGGTGGCGGGCTCGGGCAGATCGGCGACGTCATTCACAACTTCAACACCGCGCTGTCCGGTCGGGAACCGCAGATCCGCGAACTGCTCACCCGGCTCGACAACTTCGTGGGTGTCCTTGACGCGCAGCGCGACAACATCATCGCGTCGATCCAACAACTCAATCGGGTGGCGGGTACCTTCGCCGGGCAACGCGACACGATCGACCGCGCGCTCAAGGAGATCCCGCCGGCGCTGGACGTGCTGATCCGGGAACGGCCAAAGCTGACCACTGCGCTGCAGAAGCTGGGACAGTTCGGCGATACCGCAGCCGGACTGGTCAACGATGCGGGCGATGCCCTGGTGAAGGATCTCGAAAACCTCGGGCCCGCCCTCGGCGCACTCGCCGACATCGGACCGGATCTCAACCTCGCGCTGCTGTGGGCCACCGCATTCCCGTACGGCCCGACGTTCGCCGACCGGATCACGCGAGGGGATTACATCAACCTGTTCGCCACATTCGACCTCACGTATCCACGGCTGAAGAGGACGCTCCTGCTCGGCACAAGGTGGGGTGACGAGAACGCCAGATTCATTCCGGCGCCCGGTGATCCGTACTACGCCAACTACTCGTACAGCCCGATGACACTGGGAGTCGCGCCGCCCCCGACTCCGCCGCCGCCCGACGGCGCGCCACCGGCCGACCCTGCGGCCGCGCCGCCGATGCCGCCGGTCACCGAACCGCTGCTCCCGGTGTCCCCGCCGCCGCCGGCAGCACCCTGGCTGCCGCAAGCGACGATCAGCACGTCGGCGGAGATCTTCGCGGGACCGTACGGAGCCGCAGAGCCGGCACCGCCCGCTCCGGTGGAAGCCCAACCGACTCCGGGAGGCGGTGGCTGATGCTGACCCGCTTTGTACGAAATCAGTTGATCATCTTCACCATTGCCTCGATCGTCGGTGTGACGGTGATGTTGTTCGTCTACATGCAGGTGCCGACGCTGCTCGGCATCGGCCGGTTGACGGTGACCATGGAGTTGCCCGCCGCAGGCGGTCTCTACCGCTTCGGCAACGTCACCTACCGCGGGGTGCAGATCGGCAAGGTCACAGAAGTGAGACTGACCGAGAACGGGGCCGAGGCCACGTTGTCGCTCGACACGTCGCCCAAGGTTCCCGCGGACCTGCAGGCGGAGGTACGCAGCGTCTCCGCGGTCGGCGAGCAGTACGTAGATCTGCGTCCGCGAACCGACTCCGGACCGTACCTGCAGGACGGGGCGCGAATCCCGGTCGAGGACACCACCATTCCGCAGGAGATCGGCCCGGTACTGGAGGGCATCAACAAGCTGGTCGGCAGTATCCCGGGGGACAGGATCTCCGATCTGCTCGACGAGTCGTTCAAGGCGTTCAACGGGGCCGGCCCGGATTTCCAGTCGCTGCTGGACTCTGCGGCCAAGGTGAGCGCCGATGCCAGCACCGTCTCCGATCAGACTCGCGCGCTGATCGATGACAGTGGGCCGCTGCTTGATTCGCAGGCCGAAACGGCCGATTCGATCCGCACCTGGGCGAGAAGTCTTGCCGGCGTGACTGGTCAACTACAGCAAAATGATCCGCAGATCAGGACACTCTTGCAACAGGGACCCGGCTTCGCACAGGAGGTTTCGGCGCTTCTCAACGAGGTGAAGCCGACGCTTCCGATCCTGCTGGCAAACCTCACCACCGTGGGTCAGATCCTGGTCACCTATAACCCGTCGTTGGAGCAGCTGCTGGTGATCTTCCCGGGCATCATCGCCGCACAGCAGTCGTTCGGCCTGCCGGGCAACAACCCGACCGGCCTGCCCACAGGCGATTTCGCGCTCACCATCAACGACCCGCCGCCGTGCACGGTCGGCTTCCTGCCGCCGTCGCAGTGGCGAAACCCCGAGGACATGACCTCCATCGACACCCCGGACGGTCTGTACTGCAAGCTGCCGCAGGATTCGCCGATCGCGGTGCGCGGTGCGCGCAATTATCCGTGCATGGAACACCCCGGCAAGCGGGCGCCGACCGTCCAAATCTGCAACGATCCCGAGGGATATCAGCCACTGGCCATGCGCCAACACTCGTTGGGGCCGTACCCGATCGACCCGAACCTGATTTCGCAGGGTGTCCCGCCGGATGACCGGGTGGACTTCTCCGAGCGGCTCTACGCACCCGTGGAGGGGACTCCACTGCCGCCGGGTGCAGCACCGTCGGGAACGCCGCCCGGAATGCCGCCGCCACCGCCGCCGGTTGCCGGTGCGCACGGTCCCGCTCCCGGTCCAGGTGTCTCCGCGCCAGGTGTGCCGGCGCCGGTGCCGTTTCACGCACCGGTAGCCCCGCCGCCACCGCCCGGTAACTCCATCAACGGGACGCCGATCCCGCCGCCGCCGCCCGCGCCCGCAGCGGACGGGGCGGTGCCCGTGGCGCCGAGTGCCTACGGCGCCAACGAGTCCGGTGGCCCGTCGGTAGCGGTCGCGCATTACAACCCGCAGACGGGGGAGTACATGACTCCCGACGGGTTGCTGCAGCAGCAGACGAATCTCGCCGGCAACGAAGCCAAGTCGTGGAAGGACCTGTTGCCGACCTGATCTGATCGGAGCGATACGGTTACGAAACCGCCTGTGCGCGAGCGGTGATCAGACCCTCTGCATCTTGACGGGCATCTCGATCACCACGGGCTGGTTGCTGCCGCAGGCACCGCTCGGGCCCTTGGTCTGGTCGCGCCCCATGAGGAAATCGGTTTCGTGGGTGTCGCGTTCGTTTCTGGCCGGGTTGAAGCCCATGAGGATGAACTTCTGGTGGCCGGGCGCGAAGCTGCCGTCGGGGCACGGTAGCCAGTTGGGGATGTCGTGGTCGACATACCAGAAGTCCTTGAGCCGAATGGTTGCGGTCCAGCCGCGGTCGCTTTTCACCTCGCCGATGCACTCGATCGGACTGACGCAGCTGGTGCTGACGGTCCAGGTTTGAACCACCGTCTGCTGGTCGAAGAACACGTCGGCACCACCGGGCGCCATGCCTCGCTTCGCCCATTCGCCGTCGGACATCACGCGGTAGGTGCCGTTGAGCGCGACCCCGAAATCGTCGGCGTACACCGGCGTCGCGGTGCCCACACTTCCGGCCAAAGCGATTGCCGCGGCGCTCGCGGCTAGACCTACTGCACGCATGCCGAAAGCCTATCGTGGCCAGTACATATCCTCTCCGAAAGGGAGAATTTCGTTCCCGTCATATGTGAGAATGGCGCAGTGCGATCCGTCGTCGCAGTGTTGGCTGCCCTGGTGACTCCCGCGTTGATGGCCGTTGCGCCGCCCGTGGCCGCGCAACCCGCGCTGCCACCGCTGCCACCGCCCGGTGCGGAGTGCAACCACCCGAACTGCACGCCCGGGATCCGGCCGGGCGTCGTGCTGGGTTCCTACTGCAACAACACCACTTACTACGTTTTCGGGGTGACGTCGTGGGGGCGGTTGGTGTTCTGCGGATCTCCGCGACGCTACGAGCCGCGCTGGTTCCGCTCACCGGTGATGCACGGCATCAAGATAGAGAACGATCTGTGCCCCGCTCTGGACGGCGATGTCGCCCAGGCCCCCGACGGCCTCTTCCTGACGTGCGTGTCGAAGGATGGCCGGACTTACTGGGAGCGCGGCGACCTCTGAGCCGTTCTACCAGAACGTCGAGACTGCGCACAGACCGCCGAAACCGCGAAAAGTACGATCCCTCCGCAGTTTCGGCGTCGTCCCTGCCCGTCAGCCGATCGGCTTGAACTCGATGTTGATCTCGGTGAGCCCACGCAGGATGAATGTGGGCTCGTAGACGTACCGACGGGCGTCGATCGGCCCGTGCTTCTCCTCGCTGACCGTGATGTCGGCCATCCGGTCGAGGATGCGCTCGATCGACACCCGGCCTTCGACGCGCGCGAGCGGCGCGCCAGGACACGAGTGGATGCCACGGCTGAACGCGATGTGCTCGCGTACGTTCTTGCGGTCGAGTGAGAACTCGTGCGGGTTGTCGAACCGCCTGGGGTCGCGGTTGGCCGCACCGGGGCTGACCATCACCGTGGTCCCCGCGGGCACCGGGGTGTCGCCGAGAGCCGTTGTCTTACGGGCCATCCGGAACACGCTCTTCACCGGGCTGTCCATCCGCAGGCACTCCTCGATGAAGATCGGGATGAGGCTGCGGTCGTCCCGCAACTGCTGCTGGATGTCGGGCCGGTCACTGAGCACCCGCATGGCGGCGCCGAGCAGTTTGGCGGTGGTCTCCTGGCCCGCGGCGAACAGGAACGTCGCGGTGCGGACCACGTCGACCACCTCGGGCGTCGAACCGTCCGGATACTTCGCGGTGGCGATCGAGGTGAGCACGTCGTCACGCGGCGACTCGCGGCGCTCCTCGATGTAGCGCGCGAACTTCTCGTCCGCCCACTCGAGCGGGTTGGTCGCGATCACCTCGTGATCGAGGCCGCCGATGTTCGAACCGGGGCGCTGGGCGCCGAACGACTCGCGGAACGCCTCGTGGTCCTCCTCGGGGACACCGAGCAGGTCGGCAACGACCAACAGCGAGAAGGGTTTCGCGTACGCGGCGAGGAACTCGCACTTGCCGTCGGCGATGAACTCGTCGATGTGACGGTCGGCCAACCGCCACATGAAGTCCTCGTTCTCCTTGAGGCGCTTGGGCGTCAACAATCGCGCCAGGATGGACCGCGCGTCGGTGTGCTGCGGCGGATCCATCGTGACCATGTGCTCGAACATCGGGATTTCGGTGCGGTGTTTCTCCAGTTGCTCGCAGATGTCGTCACCCTCGGGCGTGAACGGCATCGGCGTGAACGGTCCCATCACCGCAACACAGGAGGAGAAGTTCTCGCTGTCCTTGTAGACGCTGTTGGCGGCCTCCCAACCGGTCACCGCGAGCACACCGTTGTTGATCGGGCAACAGATCGGGTCCTTCGAGCGGATGTGGTCGTAGTAGGGGTGCGGGTCGGGGACGAGGGAGGGATCGGTGAAGTAGTCAACCGAATCAAAATCAGTGGTCATGGTCTGTGAGCCCTCCAGGGTCGACGCTTACCCGCGTGGTGATGAGCGGCCCACGCCGCTCCGCGAATTACTTGGCTGAATATGCTGAGCACTTGCTTAGCATGGGGTTAAGGTCGGGGTCAAGATCACACAACGGGCCCGCCACTACGATCGGCGTGTCGGAAGGGGCGGGAAGAGAAATGATCAAATGACATCGCCTTCTGGACCGGCGCGAAGGATCGGAGCGCCGGACGCGAAGAACCGCGGCGTACTGCTCGACGCCGCCGAACAGTTGCTCCTCGAGGAGGGCTACGCGGCCGTCACGTCGCGACGGGTGGCCGACAAGGCCGGACTCAAGCCACAACTCGTGCACTACTACTTCCGCACCATGGAAGACCTGTTCCTGGCGGTGTTTCGCCGGATGGCAGAGGCGGGCCTCGAAATGCTCACCGAGGCGCTCGCGTCGCCGCAGCCGCTGTGGGCGCTGTGGCGGTTCAGCACCCAGCCGGAGGCTACGCGGCTGACGATGGAGTTCATGGGTCTGGCCAATCACCGCAAGGCGCTGCGAGCCGAGATCATCTACTACGCCGAACGGTTCCGTGAGGAGCAGAACAAGGCCATCGCCGCCGTGCTTGAGCGGTATGGCGCCATGACCAACGAGGTGCCACCGGTGGTGTGGACGGTGTTCGCGACCAGCGTTTCGCAGGCGCTGGTGGTAGAACGGGCGCTCGGCATGACGACCGGCCACGCCGAAACATTTGCGTTCTGCGAGAAGTGGATTCGTCGACTGGAGGGTGAACCGCGGCCGGCCGATGGCACGGGTCCGTCAGATGCTCACCAATTCCGAATCGAGCAGAGCGCGCCCTTGGGACCCTGATTGGTGGCGACGACCACCCCGTCCACCGCGAGCACGCAGTGGATGTTCGGCTTCGCCTCGCCGGGGCCGCTGGTCGCCGTGACCATCGCCCATCGATCCGGGTCGGCCAGCTGCACATCAAGGTTCCACTGCTGATCGGGGCCGACCTGGGCCCGGGCCTTCGGGCTGAACTGATAGGGATTGTGGCTGTAGGCGGCCCAGTTCGGCGGATCGACGTCGCGGTAGTAGATCTCGACGTAATACGGCTGCTCGGCGAATACCGAGTACTTCACATTGTGCAGCGCTGGCGGCGGAGGGCCCTGCGCCACCGCCGGCGCGCTGACCGCCAGCACGCCGCCGGCCGTCAGCACGGTTGCTGCAACGACACCGAGCAAAGGCCGGGCCGGGCGACGGGGGCTGCGCGCGAAGATCATTTCCGGATCTTAGAACGATGTTCGCGGGTCAGGCCCCGAATCGAGAACCGCATCAGAGCGCGAGGATCGTCGCCGACGCGGTACCGGGAGCGCCGTACACCTGGGCCAATCCCACCTTGGGCTCTCCGGGCACCTGGCGGTCACCGGCCTCGCCGCGCAACTGCCGCACGAGTTCGTGCACCTGCCGCAGCCCCGAGGCCCCGATCGGCTCACCGTTGGCGATCAACCCGCCGTCGGTGTTGATCGGCAGCGAGCCGTGGATCTCGGTGGCACCGTCGGCGAGGAGTTTCTCCTGCTCGCCGTCGGCGCACAGGCCGGTCTCGGCCATGTGGATGACCTCGGCGCCCGCGTCCGTGTCCTGCAGTTGGGCGACGTCGACGTCCTCCGGGCCCAGGCCCGCGGCCTCATAGGCCGCCTTGGCGGCGTACACGGTCGGGGACGCGTCCTCGTCCAGCGGCGCTGACGTTGCGTGGACTTCGTAGGCGCCGAAGCGACGGGTGCGAATCTCGGTGGCCCGCACGTACACCGGCTTGTCGGTGAAGCGGTGCGCGATGTCGCCGCGGCACATGATGACCGCCGCCGCGCCCTCGTCGGGCGCGCAGAACATGTACTGGGTGAGCGGATAGTTCAGCACCGTCGAGTTGAGGATTTCGTCTTCCGGAATTGGCTTGCGGCGAAACGCATTCGGGTTCAACGCGCCGTTGCGGAAGTTCTTGGCCGCCACCTTGGCCAGCGTGGCCTGCGAGATGCCGTGCTTGTGGAGGTAGTGGTTGGCCTTCATCCCGAAGAATTTGGTGGTGACGAACTGGCCGTTCTCGGCGTACCACTGGGGCAGTGCCAGTTTGGCCGGGTCATCGGTGAACGCTCCGCGCGGATGCTTGTCCAGGCCGATCGCGATGCCGATGTCGTACTTGCCGAGCCGGATGGTGTCGGCGGTCTGCTGGATCGCGCTCGCGGCGGTGGCACACGCGTTGAACACGTTGGTGAACGTGATGCCGGTCAAGCCGACGAGGCGGGTCACCGCATCGGGATTGGAGACCTCGTAGCTGCCCCCGAAACCGAACTGGATGTCCTTCCAGTCCACACTGGCGTCGGTGAGCGCGGCCTGGATGGCCTCGGCGCCCATCTCCATCGCCGTCTTCGGAAATCGGCCGAACGGGTGCAACCCCACGCCGATGATCGCCACGTCGTTGGTCATCTCGGTCTCCTGTGTCTAGACGGGCTTGAAGGCGAAGGTGACGACTTCATTGCCCTCGTCGTCGGTGGTGAACGGCACCATCGTCAGCTCGACGTCCATACCGAACTCCAGCTTGGCGGGGTCGTTCTCGGTGAGCCGGCCCTCCACGCGGATGACGTCCTCGAGCTGGACCAGTCCGACGCCGAACGGCACGAAGTCATTGCCGGTCGGACCCTTGTATGGCGCGCCGGGGGGAAAGCCCTGGGTGGTCCACGCCACGAGCGTGCCGCGTCGGGGCAGTTTCACCTCGGACATCTCCCCGGCACTGCACCTCGGGCAGCGCTGCTGGACCGGGAACGCGGTGGCGCCGCATGCGCCGCACCGGCTTCCGATCAGCTGCGGGTTGTCATCGGGCCAGGTCGAGATTTCGGGCGCGAGCGCCACTTGCTGTGTCGGCACGCGCCGACGATAACCGGAAATGACGTTCTCGTCTAGAGAGAACCTGGTCGTCATCCCGGGGCGCCGGCTGTTAGCCTGCGCGGTGTGGACGATGACAAAGCGCAGATCGCCGAGGTGTTGATTCGCTACGCGACCGGAATCGACTCCAAGGACTGGGCGCTGTTTCGCACCTGCTGGACCGACGAAGTCGACATCGACTACGGCGATCTGGGGACCTTCACCGATGCCGACGCCTTCACCGCGCTGATGGAGCAGATCCACGGCGGCATGGGGCAGACGTATCACCGCATCTCCAACATCGTCATCGACGTGACGGCCGACCGGGCGACCGCGCGGTCCTACGTCCACGCCGTGTTGATGGCCGTACCCGGCGACGGTTCGAGTTGGATCGATGCGCTCGGCCATTACGACGACGAACTCACCCGCGCCGGCGACGGTTGGCGAATCGTCAAGCGCACGACCAACATCGCGCGTGTGATGAGTCCGGCGCAGTGACATCCGAGTTCGCGGCGCGGTACGGGCCGTGGGCCGTGATCGCCGGAGCGTCGGAGGGTATCGGTGCCGCGCTGGCCGACCAATTGGCCTCGCGCGGCCTCGATCTGGTGTTGATCGCGCGCAACGGTGCGCTACTCGGCGAGGTAGCGGCCACGGTTCGTGATCGATACGGCGTGCAGGCGCACGCACTCGTCCAGGATCTGACCGACCCGGACGTCGTCGCGAAGGTCGGGGCTGCCACCGACGGCCTCGACGTCGGTCTGCTCGTCTACAACGCGGGGGCGTCCGATCGGACGACGACCTTCTTCGAGAACGACCTCGACGATTCGCTCAAACAGGTCGCGCTGGACTGCATCGGGCCGATGGCGCTGGCCCGTCACTTCGGACCGGCGATGGCGCAGCGGGGCCGCGGCGGCATCGCGATCGTCGCGTCCCCGGCCTGTCTCGCCGGCTCGGCCACGCTCGCGGTGTATTCGGCGGTCAAGGCGTTCCAGCACACGTTCGCCGAGGGACTGTGGGCGGAGTTGCGTCCGCGCGGCGTGGACGTGTGTTGCACACCGCTCGGCATGACCTACACCCCGGCGCTGGCGCGGATGGGCGTCGAGTACGACCCGCAGACGCAGATGCGCTCCGAGGACGTCGCCGCGGAGATCATCGCGAACATCGGCAACGGCCCCACCTATGTCGTCGGCGAGAACAACCGTGCCATGGCGTCACAGGTGTGGACGATCGACCGGCGCACGCTCGTGGAAATGATCAGCGCGGCCTCAACCGATTTCGCCGCCAAGAGGAAGGGTTGACGAGCGCGCTGTGACGGTCCTACCGGGTCCGATCCGTCAGATCGGTTATGTCGTCAATGATCTCGACCGGGCGGTCGGGAGCTGGCTTCAACTCGGTGTCGGCCCGTGGTTCGTCATGCGGGAGCTCACGCTGGCCGCGCAGTACCGAGGCGAGCCGTGTGAGATCACCCAGTCGCTGGCGCTGAGCAACAGTGGAGACCTGCAGGTCGAGCTGATCCAGCAGCACAGCGAGGCGCCGAGCATCTTCACCGAGTTCCTCGACGCCAATGGCGAAGGATTTCACCAGTTTGCTCACTGGGCAACCGATTTCGACGCGACCATGCGGGCCGTGGCGGCGGCGGGATGGCCGGTCGTGTGGTCGGGTGGCGAGGACGTCGGCACCCGGTTCGCCTACGTCGAGCCGCCGGCCGGTCCAGCACACGTCGCGCACATCATCGAGATCATGGAGCTCACGGAGGTCACCAGCGGGATGGCGCAGTTCGTCCGCGACGCCGCCGCGAACTGGGACGGCAGGGATCCGATCCGGGTGCTGGGCAGTTAAGGCCGAGCAGACGCAAAGTGTCCCAAAATGACCGGTTACAGGGGCACTTCACGTCTGCTCGCGCCATAAAGGTGCGCGCCTACTTGGTGCGGTTCATCGCCTTGTCGGCCGCGGCCCAATGCTCGTCGGACACCCACAGCCGCGCGAACGCATCGACGGCCTCCTCGGTCGAGGCGCCCTTCATCACGCGCTTGATCTCGCCTGCCGCACGGTGCGCGAGCTGGCGGGCGATCGCGCGCCAGTCCTCGTCGAACGACTCGCGCGGCAGCACGCGGTCGACCAAGCCGATTCGCTCCGCCTCGGCGGCCGCAAGGACGGTGCCGGTGCCGGCCAGCAGTAGCGCCTTGCTGTAGCCGACAAGCGGGACCAACCGCTCGGCTCCGCCCCAGGCCGGCATGATCTCGAGTGCCACCTGGTTGAAGCCGATCTTGATGTCGGATGCCGCCAGGCGAATGTCGGCCGCGACGGCGAACTCCGCACCGCCGCCGAGCGCATGCCCGTTGAGGACGGCGACGGTGACGCCGGGAAACGCCGCGATGCGGTCGCACACCGAACGCATGCGCCGCGCCATGGCGGCCGCATCGGCCACGGTGCGCAGCGCGGCCAGAAGTTTGAGATCGCCGCCCGACACGAACGCGCGATCACCGGCGCCTCTGATCACCAGGGCCGTGGCGCCCTCCGCTCCGTCGAGCGCGGTGTGCAGCTGCTCCATGGTCTCGGGTGCGATCGCATTGCGCGCCTGCGGGCGATCGATGGTGATGACGGCCAAACCGTCGTCCAACTCGAGGTCGACCATCAAACGTTCTCCATTTGCGGTATTGGCATTCTCGTAATCAGAGAATAACATCGCCTCGAGTCGGAGCTGCCGCCCAAGTGTGGGGAGTCCATGCGCAACATTCCGGTCGAGCTGACCAAACGCTACGAGGAAGAAGGTTGGTGGACCCCCGAGACGCTCGGTGAGTTGTTGGCCCGCAACCTGGCCGCACATCCGGACACCGGGTTCTGGGTGCACTCCGAGGTACGTCCGTACGCCGGCACGTTCGCCGACGTCGAACTGCGGGCCCGGCGTCTCGCGGCGGGTTTGCGCAAGCGCGGGGTGGGACCGGGAGACGTGGTCGCGCTGCAGCTGCCCAACTGGATGGAGGCCGCGGTTGCGTTCTGGGCCTCCACGTTCCTGGGTGCGGTCGTGGTGCCGATCGTGCACTTCTACGGCCGTAAGGAGCTCGGCCACATCCTCTCGACGTCGCAGCCGAAGGTTTTCATCACCGCGCGAGAGTTCGGCCGGATGGCCTTTCAGCCGGACCTGTCCGGCGCCGTGCCAACCGTCGGCCTGGTGGGCGAGAACAGCTTCGACGAGCTTCTCGACGACGAGCCGATGGCAGGGACGCTGGCGGCCGATCCGGCGGGCCCGGCCCTGATCGCGTTCACCTCGGGGACCACGAGCAACCCGAAAGGCGTTGTGCACAGCCATCAGACGCTGGGTTTCGAAACCCGACAGCTGCTGGAGAACTACCCCAAGGACCGCGGCAGGCAGCTGACCGCGACGCCGGTCGGGCACTTCATCGGCATGATCGGCGCGTTCCTCATCCCGGTGCTCGAGGGTGCGTCGATCGATCTGTGCGACGTGTGGGACCCCGGCAAGGTGCTCAAACTCATGGAGTCCGAAGGCCTGTCGATCGGCGGCGGGCCGCCGTACTTCGTCACCAGCCTGCTCGACCATCCGAATTGCACAGACGCGCATCGCTCCCGGTTCACCACGGTCGGCCTCGGCGGATCCACCGTTCCGGCCGCGGTCACCCGCCGGCTCGCCGACATGGGTTTCTTCGTGTTCCGGTCGTACGGCAGCACCGAGCATCCGTCCATCACGGGATCCAGGCCGACGGCGCCGGAGGACAAGCGGCTCTACACCGACGGCGATCCGCGCCCCGGCGTCGAGATCAAGCTCACCGAAGAAGGCGAAATCCTTTCGCGCGGACCGGATCTGTGCCTCGGCTATACAGATGCGGCGCTGACCGCGCGGGCCTTCGACGACGAGGGCTGGTATCACACCGGCGACATCGGCGTGCTCGACGACGACGGTTACCTCACGATCACCGACCGCAAGGCCGACGTCATCATCCGCGGCGGGGAGAACATCTCCGCGCTCGAGGTCGAAGAGGTGCTGTTGAGCATGCCGAGCGTGGCCGAGGCAGTCGTGGTGGCCGCACCCGACGACCGCCTTGGGGAGCGGGCGGCTGCGGTGCTGCGCATCCGCGAGGGTCATGACATGCCGACGCTGGGGCAGGTGCGCGAGCACTTCAAGGCCGCGGGCGTAGCAATTCAGAAGTGGCCGGAGGAGCTGCACCGGGTCCCGGAGGGGCAGGACTATCCGCGCACGGCCAGCGGCAAGGTGCAGAAGTTCCGCGTCCGCGAACAGGTGCGCCAGCACGGCACCGCTGCCCTCGCGAGACGTACGCCGGGGTCGTGATTCGGGGCCGACCGACAGCCCTGGTGTAGCTGTCGCGAACTGAACAGGCGGCCCCGCAACGCCGGGAGGCACGTTGCGATTCCGGCGTAAATGAGAATAGGATTCTCCCGAGAGGAAAAGGAGTGTTCCATGGGACAACTTTCACACCGGGTGGATATACCGTTTCCGCTGTTCGATGCGGACAACCACCTCTATGAGCCGCCGGAGGCGATGACCAAGTACCTCCCGAAGGAGTACAAGGACATCGTCCAGTACGTCGAGGTCAACGGCCGCACCAAGATCGCCATCAAGGGACAGATCAGCAACTACATCCCGAACCCGACGTTCTCGCACGTCGCCAAGCCCGGCGCTTGGGAGGAGTACTTCAAGTTCGGCAACCCCGACGGGAAGAGCAAGCGCGAACTCTTCGGTGAGCCGATGCGGTCCATCCCGGCGTTCTTCGAGCCCGAGCCGCGGCTGGAGCTGATGAACGAGCTGGGCGTCGACCGCTCGCTGATGTTCCCGACGCTGGCGAGCCTGATCGAGGAGCGGCTGCGCGATGACCCGGTGGCGATCCACGTCATCATCCACTCCCTGAACCAGTGGCTCGACGAGGTCTGGGGCTTCAACTACCAGAACCGCATCTTCACCACCCCGGTGATCACGCTGCCGATCGTCGAGAAGGCGATCGAGGAGTTGGAGTGGGCGGTCGCGCGCGGTGCTCGTGCCATTCTCGTTCGGCCGGCGCCGGTTCCCGGCTTCCGTGGTCCGCGGTCGTTCGCGCTGCCCGAGTTCGATCCGTTCTGGGAGCGGGTCGTCCACCACGACATCTTCGTCGGCATGCACTCGTCCGACAGCGGTTACTCCCGCTACACCTCGGAGTGGGACGGCGTTGCGCAGGAGATGCTGCCGTTCCAGACGAACGCGATGTCGATCCTCAACGAGTGGCGACCGATCCAGGACGCCGTGGCCTCCTGGGTGATTCACGGCGCGCTGTTCCGGCATCCGAAGCTCAAGGTCGGCATCGTCGAGGCCGGTTCGAAGTGGATGTTCCCGCTGCTGGACTCGATGGCCGAGGTGTACAAGAAGGCGCCAGAGGCCTTCCTGGGCAACCCGATCGAGGAAATCAAGAACCGCATCTACGTCAGCCCGTTCTACGAGGAGGGCATCGACGACCTGATCAACCTGATCGGCGTGGAGCAGGTGCTCTACGGCTCGGATTGGCCGCACCCGGAGGGTCTCGCGGAGCCGACCCACTACGTGACCGCGCTCGAGCACCTCTCGGTCGAGGATCAGGCGAAGATCATGGGCGGCAACCTGGGTCGCCTCGTCACCGTGTGACGTACCGAGACACCTGGGAGACCATCCCCGAGATGGTCTTGAGCGCAGCGGACCGGTTCGGCGACGCGGAGGCTGTCGTCGACGGTCCGCTGCGCTTGTCCTTCACCGAGTTGGTGCAGCGAATACGTTGCGCCGCAGGAGCTTTCGTCGAACTCGGTATCGACAAGGGCGATCGGGTCGCGCTCTGGGCGCCGAACTCTGCGGGCTGGATCATCGCGGCCTTCGGCCTGTTGAGCGCCGGCGGCGTGCTCGTCCCGGTCAACACCCGGTTCAAGCCGGAGGAGGCGGCCGACATCATCGGCCGCAGCGGCGCGAAGGCCGTGCTGGTGCAGAAGGACTTCCTCGGCATGGACTACTCGCTGTCCTCGTCGACGCCGGCCGGGCTGCCACCGGTGATCGACCTGGGTTCGGACTTCCTGGCGTCGGGGTCCGCGTCCGACCGAGTCGATGACCTGAAGGGCACCGACGTCGCGGACGTGATCTTCACGTCCGGCACCACCGGTAGGCCCAAGGGCGCGATGATGAACCATCGGCAGACGCTGCGGGCCTACGAGGAGTGGGCGACGCTCGCGGATCTCCGCGAGGGCGACCGCTATCTGATGATCAATCCGTACTTCCATACGTTCGGGCTCAAAGCCGGCCTCGTCGCGTCCTTCCTCCGGGGCGCGACGATGCTTCCGGTGGCCGCGTTCGACGTCGACCGGGTTGTCGACCTCGTCGAGCGCGAACGCATCACGATGTTGCCCGGCCCGCCCACGCTGTACCACTCGCTGCTGACCGTCGCCGACAAGGACCGGCTCGCGACCCTGCGGGCGGGAGTGACCGGCGCGGCCGACATCCCGGTGGAGCTGATCCGCCGCATCCGCGACGAGTTGCCCTTCCAGTCCCTGATGACCGGTTACGGGCTGACCGAAGCCGGCAACGTGACGCTGTCGCGGCCAGGGGACACCCCCGAGGACGTCGCGACGACGGCCGGCCTGCCGTGCGAGGACGTGGAAGTGCGCATCGCCGGCGACGGCGAGGTGCTGGTGCGCGGTTACAACGTCATGCAGGGCTACCTCGACGACCCCGTCGCGACGGCCGAGGCCATCGACGCCGACGGTTTCCTGCACACCGGCGATCTCGGCGAGTTCACCGAGTCGGGACGGTTGCGGATCGTGGGTCGCAAGAAGGACATGTTCATCGTCGGCGGCTTCAACGCCTATCCCGCCGAGATCGAGGGGTTTCTGCTCGAACATCCGGCGGTCGCCCAGGCTGCGGTGATCGGAGTGCCCGATGAGCGGATGGGCCAGGTCGGTAAGGCGTTCATCGTGCGCAACCCCGGTCACGACGGCGTCACGCCAGAGGACCTCATTTCGTGGAGCCGGGAGCGAATGGCGGGTTTCAAAGTGCCGCGCTCTGTAGAGTTCCTCGACAGGTTGCCGTTGAACGCCACCGGCAAGGTGATGAAGGACCGCCTTCAGGACAATCACGGCTGAGCGTCCGCGCAGCGTGTAAATAACATTTCCGCAGGAAACCCCGCGTTGCCGGGGGCTGCGGACGCGGGTATCGTCGCGGCGATACTCAAAATTGGATAATGCCATTCTCACGATTGATGCATGAAGCAGATGAGGAGGTCGCTGTGCCGTCTTTCAGGCGCCGCGAGTCGGTGATCGACGCGGACCGCGTCGCACAGCCGCCGCAGGATGACCCTGAGCAGCGGTCAGCGGACTCGGACGAGGCGCTGGCCCTCGCCGAGGAGGCGGAGGCCGAAGCCGCGGAAGCGGAGGCGATTGCCGCAGCCGCCCGCGCCCGCGCCAAGGCCATCCGGCTACGCAGGCAGGCAGCCGAGGCGAAGACGACTGAAGAGGCCTCGGCGCCGGTCGAGGATGCCGACGCGAAGGCCGACGAAGCGCTCGAGGAAACCCCCCACGAAACAGAGGACGCAACAGAGGACGCAACAGAGGCGGCGCCCGAGGCGGCACCCGGCGAACCCGCCGACGACGCATCTGAGGACGCAGCGGTCGCTACGGCCGAGGCGCCGGGGCGGTCCCGTCGGCTGCGGATGCCACGGATCAGGTGGAAGTTCGTCGCCGCAGCGCTGGCTGTCCTGCTCATCCTGGCATTCGCCGCCGCCAGCGGTTTCATGGTGTGGCATCACCGGCAGGCTGTCGCGGAACAAGAGCGCACTGCGGAGTTCGCCGCTGCCGCGCGACAGAGTGTTGTGACGCTGATGTCGCTGGACTTCAACAAGGCCCAGGAAGACGTGAAGCGAATCATCGACAACTCGACGGGGCAGTTCAAGGCGGATTTCGAGGCGCAGGCTGAGGACTTCGCCAAGGTCGCCAAGGAATCGAAGGTGGTCACCGAGGTCACCGTCAACGTCGCCGCGGTCAAGTCGATGACCGACAACAACGCCACCGCGCTGGTGTCGGCCACCTCGCGGGTCACCAACACCGCCGGCGCCAATCAGGAGCCGCGCTCGTGGCGGCTGATGGTGGACCTGGTCCGCGAGGGCGACCAGATCAAGATGTCGAAAGTCGAGTTCGTACCGTGAGCACCGAAACCAACACCGAAGAGGTCGACGTGAACTCCGCGGCTTCCGACGAACCGGAATCCGCGGCAGCCGAACCGGAGTCGACTGCGGTCGAGGAAGCGACGCCGCAACCGGCCGCGAAAAGCAGGCCGAAGAGGTTGCCGGGCATCCGAAAACACCTCGGCGCCATCATGCTCACGCTTCTGCTCGTTGTGTCCGCAGGTGTCGCGGCGTGGCTGTACTTCTTCCAGTTCCGGGTCGATCAGCAGACGAACGAGGATGCCCAACAGGTCGCGTTGGACGCGGCGACAACGGGTACCACGGCGCTGCTGTCGTATGCACCGGAAACCATGGACAAGGATTTCGCGGCCGCAAAGTCGCATCTGACCGGCGACTTCCTGGACTACTACACGCAGTTCACCGAGCAGATCGTGACCCCGGCGGTCAAGGAGAAGCAGGTGAAGACCAGCGCGGCCGTCGTGCAGGCCGGCGTGGCGGAAATGCATCCCGACTCCGCGGTGGTGTTGGTCTTCGTCAACCAGACGACGACCAGTAAGGAGAACCCGGACGGGGCGTTTGCCGCGAGCGCGGTCAAAGTCGGCCTGACCAAGTCCGACGGCCGCTGGCTGATCAACACTTTCGACCCCGTGTAGCGTCGCCGCCGTGACGGCGACTCCTGCCCAACGTCTCTCGGCGATCGTGCCGTTGCCGTTGGCAGACCATGCTGCGGCGGTGTTCCAACCGCTGGCGGGGCAGGCACCGCTGGCGCGCGTCGTGCGAGACTGCCTGGACGCGGTCGCCGATCCAGCCCGCGTCGTCGTGTCGGTCGCCGAACACCTCGCCGGGGATGTTCGCGACCTGCTCACTCGCGAGGGAATGGCCGCGGTGGCAGTGGCGGTGGCCGAGGGACCGGCCGCCCGGGCGCAGTGTCTGGCGGCCGCGCTCGAACACGTTGTAAGCCAGCCTTTCTCGGCGCCGTTCGTGCTCGTGCACGATGTGCGGCAACCGCTGACGCCGCCGGACCTGCGCGACCGGGTGATCGCGCGCCTGGTGGATGGAGCGCCCGTGGTGCTGCCCGTGTTGCCGGTCACCGACAGCGTGAAGGTCGTCGACGACCGCGGGGCGGTGATCACGTCGCTGGATCGCTCAACCCTCCAGGCCGTGCAGTTCCCGCGCGGCTTCGCCGCCGATCACCTCGCCCGGTTACTCGCCGAGTCGGCCGGAGAGTTCGACGAGGCCGTCGCGGCGATTCGTTCGGCCACACCGATCACCACCGTCGACGGCGACGCGGAGGCCGTCCTCGCCGAACTGCCGCACGACTCCGAGTTCCTCGAGGCGCTCATTGCGAGTCGCCGCTCGTGCTGACGCCCACCAGGAGATGCTCGGCGACCGCGATGTCCCGCGCGAAAGTGACCTTGATGTTGCGCAGTTCACCGGGAAACGTATGCACCGCAACATCGGTGAACGCCTCGATGCACGACGACGTATCGGTCCCCTCGAAGCGGTGACGCTCAGCGCTTCGGTACGCCTCGAGCAGCGCGACGGCCCGGAAGGCCTGCGGCGTCTGCACCCGAACCAGCGTTGGTCCCCCGGCCGGCTGCTGTAACGCTGTGGTCATCACGGCCTTCAGCGGCAATGCGGGTACGGCACCGCCGAACTCACGTGCGACCGCGAGCGCGCGGACGAACATCTCGGGCCCGGCCACCGGCCGCGCGGCGTCATGGATCACCACGACATCGATCGCCCCTGACTCGATCGCGGCGGCGAGATGGCGCAGCACGTTGAGCTCCGAACCGTGCCGGCTGTCACCGCCCTCGACGAACTCCACCCGGGCCGTGGGCAATTCGCGCGCCACCACATCTTGGGCCAGGTCGAGTTCGCCGGGCCGGTAGACCAACACGATGCGCCCGACGCCGGGCACTCGGGTGAGTGTCTCGAGCGACCACGCCACCATCGGGCGACCCGCCACCCGAAGGTAGGCCTTGTTGCCACCGGCGCCGACCCTGGTTCCCATGCCCGCGGCCAGCACCACGGCCACGGCGTGGGGTTGCGGGACGGTCATCCCCGTATCTTGGCACTGACCGCGCTCGCCGCCCGGCACAGGCCGACGGCTATGCCTGGATCGCTGCCATGCACTGCGGTGGAATGTAGCGGAGGGAGGACGGCGACGATGAGCGAGACGGAGCGCGTATCGGCGGCCATACCGCATCGGATGCGCAAAATGTCCGGTCGCGATCCCGACGAGCAGCACCGCGTGGCCACGCCGCTGGAACTGCTCTTCGATCTGACGTTCGTGGTCGCGTTCGGCATCGCGGCCAACGAGTTCGCCCACCTGCTCGCCGAGAACCGCGTAGGTCCGGGGGTGCTCGGTTTCTCGTTCGCGACGTTCGCGGTGTGCTGGGCGTGGATCAACTTCAGTTGGTTCGCGTCGGCCTACGACACCGACGACTGGATCTACCGGCTGATGACCATGCTGCAGATGGTCGGCGTCATCGTCATGGCGCTCGGTTTCCCGCCGATGTTCGCGTCCATCGACCATGGTGCGCACATCGACAACCGTGTCATGGTCGCGGGCTACGTCGTGATGCGTATCGCCTTGGTGGGGCAGTGGTTACGGGCGGCCGCGCAGGACCCGCAGCACCGCTCCGCATGCCTGACGTACGTCGCCGCCGTCACCTTGGCTCAGGCGCTGTGGATCGTGAGCATCTTCCTGGACACGTCGGGACTGGTGACGTTGATGATTGTCGTCGTGCTGATCGGAATCGAGACGCTGGGGCCGCTTCTCGCGGAGACCCGTCGTGGCGGCACGCCGTGGCACGCCCACCACATCGCCGAACGCTATGGGCTGCTGACGATCATCGCGCTCGGTGAGGGCGTCGTCGGCACGGTCGCGTCGTTGACGGCAGTGGTCAACTCACAGGGGTGGACGTTCGACGCCGCGTTCGTCGTCGTGGCCGGTATCGGGCTCACGTTCGCGATGTGGTGGATGTACTTCCTGATGCCTCAGGCCGAGCGGCTACACGCCCGCCGCGACCGGTCCTTCTGGTTCGGGTACTTCCCGATGGTGACGTTGGGCGCGATCGTCGCGACCGGTGCCGGTCTCCATGCGGCCGCCTACTACATCGAGCACCATTCCGAACTCGGCTCTGTCGGAACCGTGCTCGCGGTCGCGGTGCCCGTGGGCATCTTCGTGGTGTCGGTGTACGCGCTCCACACGCTCATGGTGCGCACGGTGGCGGCCGTGCATGTGCTGCTGATCGGGCTCACCGTCGCGGTGCTCGGCCTGGCGGTGTGGCTTGCGGCGACGGGGATCTCGATGGCCAACTGTCTGCTGGTCGTCACGCTCGCACCGATCGTGACCGTCGTCGGGCACGAAATCATCGGAGTAAACCGCCGTTCGAGGGCCGGTTTGCGCAGCTGACGCCTCGGGTACGCGTTCTGCATGCCGAAGACAACGAAGGGTGGCAGTGCCCGCAAGAGTGAACTGCCGAGCACGCTGCAGAAGTCGGACGCCAAGGCCCAACGGACCTTCGCCAAGGCGCACGACGCCGCAGCCAAGGAATACGGCGAAGGCGAACGCGCGCACCGCGTCGCCTATAGCGCGCTCAAACACAGCTACGAGAAAGTCGGCGACCACTGGGAGCCCAAGTCCAAGAAGGGCCCGTCGGATCGTCGAGCGCGTAGCGGCGGACCGAATGCCAAAGGGGACACCGCAGAGGGCGTCAACGCGAGTGCTACCAAAAAGCATCTGATGGAAGTCGCTCGGCGGCTGGATGTTTCAGGCCGGTCGACGATGTCGAAGAACGAACTGGTATCGGCGATCAAGAAGGCGAACCGCCGCGCGACCGCCCGCAGTCGCTAGTTCGGGTTTCGTCAAGGCGCTATGCCGGCCGGGCGTCCAGCCCCTCCAGCAGCATCCGTTCCTGCTCGACGGCCATCAGTCTGCGGGCCTTGCGCCGGGTGATGAGGATGCCGGCCACCGCCAGCGCCCAGATCGCGTACTGCACGATCCACGCCGACCGGAACGAGTCGAAGGAGATCTCTCCGGCGGTGTCGAGGATGACTCCCATCGCCTGCATCACCAACAGCGAGGCGATGAAGCCGCCCATATTGACCAGGCCGGAAGCGGTGCCGAGGGTGGCGCTCGGGTTGAAGGTCCGCGCGAAGTCGAAGCCGACCATCGAACCGGGCCCGCCCACCGAGATCACCACGATCAGCACCACCAGCAGCCAGAGCGGCGCCGGCCCCGACAGCGCCAACACCACAGTCCACATGAACGCGTTGCTGGCGATGATTGCCAGGACAAGCCGCGAGCGCCGGTGTGGGCGTCGTCCGGTGAAGATGCCGATCAGCACGCCGGCCGTGATGGCGGCCAGCACCGAAACCGTCAACAACGCGCCAGCCAAGCCGGCCGAGAGGCGCTGGGCACTGGTCAGATACGGGACGCCCCACATCAGCGCGAACACGGTCACCGAGAACTGTGTGCCCATGTGGGTGAAGAACCCGAGCCGGGTGCCGGGTCGCAGCCAGACAGTCTTGACGCTGGTCAGCGTCTCGCGCACGGAGGTCGTCTCCACCTCGACCGCGTTGCCGGCCGGAGTGTTCTTCACCAGCGTCACGGTCAGGACCATCGACAACACGCCCAGCGCGGCCACCGACACGTATGCCGTGGACCAGCCCCAAGCGTTGAGAATGGCGAAGAACGGGACCGCCGAAAGCACCTGACCGAGCTGCCCGCAGATTCCGGTCAGCTGCGTGACCAGGGGAACTTGTCGAGGACTGAACCAGTGCGGCACCAGCCGTAGCACCGAGATGAAGGTGACCGCGTCGCCCAAGCCGAGCAGCGCTCGCGCGCCGATGGCCGTCGGTAGCGATTCGGTGAACGCGAGCGCTAGTTGGCCGGTCGCCATGAGCGTGGCGCCGACGACGATCAGCGTCTTGGAGCCGAAACGGTCCAACAGCAACCCCGCGGGCACCTGCGCGCCGGCGTAGACGATGACCTGCAGCACGACGAACGTCGACAGCAGGCTGGGGCTGGCCTGGAACCGTTCTGCCGCATCGAGGCCGGAGACGCCCAATGTGGTGCGGTCGAGAACTGCGACGATGTATGCGAACAGTCCGGTGGCCCAGACGATCCAGGGACGCACACCGAACCTTCCGATGGTTGATAAGTCTGACTTTTCAATGGTTCCGTATGCCGGGTCCCGGAGGCCAATCCGACGACGGTGAGTTCGCTCACCGATGCCGCCGACACTTGGGTGAAGTTGGCTGAGACGGAATCTGTCGCGCGGAAGTCGCCTAGCCGATGCCGATAACAGCGCTGATAGGGATGGTTAGGTGGGCTTGCTGGCAAACCGCGATGAGTCCACGCCGACCTTCGCTCGCAAACGCCCAAGCGCGGTTACAGTGATCCCATGGAGCGTCGCGGTGCACTGCCGGACCGCGCCCCCGGCAGCGGCGGCGGTCGCGGCGTTGGCTGAGTACCGCCTCGACGAATTGGCGCAGATATCCGGTGTCAGCGCCCGCAACATCCGCGCGTACCGAGAGCGTGGACTGCTCGACCCGCCACGGCGAGTCGGCCGCTCGGCGTTCTACGACGACTATCACCTGTCGCAGCTGCGCACCATCAACCAGTTGCATCGCCGCGGTTTCAGCTCCGCCCACATCGCCGAGTTCTTCGCCAGCCTCCGACGAGGCGCCGACCTCGCCGACATTCTCGGAATACAACGGGCCGTCCTGGGCCCGAGAACCGAAGCCGGTGAGGGCGCGCCCATGGTGGCCGACACGGCGCCGCGAGCGCTCGACATCGACCCCGACAGCGATGAGGCGCTCCGGCTGGTCAACGCCGGCCTGGCGCAACTGAGCGACGGTGTCATGACGTTGACCGATCCCGCGGTGGCGCAGGTGGTGGCGCGTGCGACGGAACAACGCGACTACGTCCGTGCGCTGCTGCACATCTCCGAGGCCACCGGTCGGGCGATCGACGGGCTGGCGGAGGGGTTCTTACAGGGGCTCGACGAATGTGTGGCCGCGCGGTTCGGTGAGGGCCGGACGCCCCGGCCGGAGGACGCCGAAGAACTCGGCCAGCTGGTGCGCGACTACCGCGACCTGTGGACGAGTGTGGTGTCGCATCGACTCGACAAGGCGTTGCATGAGCACACGGCGGCCGCCGACTCCGGGTACGCCGCGGGCGTCCTGCTCAGCGGCCGCCGCGAGTCCTGAGCCTCACCCCTTGATCTGCTGCCACTTGGCGATCCACTCGTCGTACGTCGTGCAGTCGTCGCCGGAGCCGTCGACGCAGTCCTTCTGAGGGGTGGTCCAGTAGTGGATCTTGGCGGCAAAGCCCGCGTCGGCGGCGTGGTAGATGTCGCAGAAATCCCGCTCGGTGGTGTGCTCACAGGCCTTCACGTTGGCGGGCGCCTCGCCGAAGAACTCGGCGGCTTCGGCGTTGACCTCCGGTGAGGAGATCCAGTTCATCCACTTGTACATGCAGTTGGGATGAGCCGCCTTCGACGAAATCATCCAGGTGTCCGACCAACCGGTGGAGCCCTCCTTGGGCAGCACCGTGTTGACCTGAACCTTGTTGCGCGCGCCGATCGTGTTGGCGATCACCTGCCAGGTGGTGCCGATGACCGAGGCGCCGGACTCGAAGCCCTGCACCTCCTTGGTGTAGTCCGACCAGTACTGGCCGATGTTCTCGCGTTGCTTCTCGAGCAGTTCGACCGCGGCGTCGAGTTGTTCGTCGCTCAACGAGTACGGATCCTCAATGCCCAGTTCGGGTTTCGTCTTGGACAGGTACAGCGCGGCATCAGCGATGTAGATGGGCGAGTCGTATGCTGTGACCTTGCCCTTGTACCTGCTTGCGTCGTCGAACACCGCGGCCCATGAATTCGGCGCGTCGCGGACGACCTCGATGTTGTACATCAGCAGATTGGCGCCCCAGCCATGCGGAATGCCGTACATCTGTCCGTCGACCGAGTTCCACGATTTGTTCTTGAGGAACGACGAAATGTCTTCGTAATTCGGCACCAGCGAGGTGTTCACCGGTGCCACATCGCCGGCGTAGATGAGGCGCAGCGTTGCGTCGCCGGATGCCGAGACGCCGTCGTAGTTTCCGCTGCGCATCAACTGGACCATCTCGTCGGAGGTGTTTCCGAGCGTCACCTCGGTCTGACAACCGGTCTGTTGTTCGAACGGTGTCACCCAGTCGGCGCCGCGGTCGTTCGAGCCGTCTTCGGCGTAGCCCGCCCACGCGATCAAGTTGAGGCGTCCTTCGCCCTTGCCGACCGTGGCGAGCGGTTCGAGCTTGGGTGGCGTCTGGCCGGTCGCCGAACTCCGCTCGTTCGAACACGCGGTTGTCAGCGCCAGCACGAGGGCGGCGCAGCTGATGACGACCGAACCGGTCCGCGCGGCGCACGCCATGAGCGGCATCTGCTACTCCTCGTTCGATAGGTCGCCGGAGACCTTCCGGACGCCGATCAGCTGGACCTGCGGGTCGTCCACGCCAGCAGTAGCATTCGCCGCCGCCGGTGCGCCGACCGCATCCGAGGGCATAGCCAATCCTAGGAACGTGCGCACCGGGCAGTGGTTCATTGGCAGTCCCGCGTGTCCCCTTAGCTCGGCAACCCGACGGCTTTTGGTAACCATGATGCGGTTGTGACCAGTGGGGTTGGAGCGACTATTGGGGCAGCTGGATGTGGTCGGAGCGTACTTCTGGCGGCACACTGGGGATCGCCTGGGAGGGCCGCCCACGCCACCGCGCATCTGCATCAGGTGGAGATCGATAAACGGTCCGTCTCCGGGGTCGGCGTGGACATCGATCACGTCCTGAAGCCGCGCTTCGGGCAGCGGGGCTAAACCTTACCGATCAGTAAGTCGAGCCAGCAAACAAATTCCAGTGGCCGACGGCCCCGAGAAGACAAATCGCGTCCGATTGTCTCCTTTCGCCGCGGTGACGGCGCTGGTGAGGCCGGGCGAAAATTTTTACATAACGATTCGATAACAATACTGCTTTGATCAGCGCAGTTCTGCCTACTCGACCGTAACCACCTGCATGCAGGACGTTTGTCCCGAATGGCTTCCGCCGGTGCAGAACTGCGCGTTATCCCGCGACGGGTTACCCGAGCGTAGAACTGATCAGTAACCATTTTGGAGGCTAAAAAGCCTCTCCTCTTATGACACTCTTAGTACGGCTGGAGTGCACGGAAGGCGGTCCGCGAGGCACCGCGGGACCGCCCGCCCGGACCAGTCGGGATTCAATGCCGAATCGCGTGGCGCCGCGGCAGGGAGCCGGCAGCGCGGGAGCTTCTCAGACACAGCCGACGACGAGCATGACGCGGGACAGAGGGAGATAACGAGACGTGACGATCAACGAGCAGCACCGGGTGTCCACTGACCGCACCACGGGAGCCGCGCACGCCGGTACCCACGCGCTCGTCGATCGGCTGAACGCCGGTGAACCCTACGCCGTGGCCTTCGGAGGACAGGGCGGCTCCTGGCTGGAGAACCTCGAGGAACTGGTCAGCTCGGCCGGCATCGAGTCCGAGCTCAGCGAGGTGGCCGGGGAGGCCGCGCTGCTGCTCGAGCCGGTCGCCCGTGAACTGGTGGTGGTGCGACCGATCGGCTTCGAGCCGCTGCAATGGGTACGCGCGCTGGCCGCCGACGAACCGCTGCCCCCGACCAAGCAGCTCATCACCGCGGCGATCTCCGGACCGGGCATCCTGCTCGCACAGATGGCCGCGATCCGCGCCGCCGTCCGCCAGGGACTCGACCTGTACGGCGCCCCGCCGGTCGCCATGGCGGGGCATTCGCAGGGCGTCATCGCCTGCGAATCGCTGCGCACACGGGGCGCCAAGGACGCCGAACTGCTGGCGCTGCTGCAACTGATCGGCGCGGCCGGATCACTGGTCTCGCGGCGGCGCGGCATGGTGGGTCGCGGGGACAAGTCGCCGATGGTCTCGGTGACCAACGTCGATCCGGACCGCATCGCAGAACTGCTCGAGGAGTTCTCCACCGACGTGCGCACGGTGCTGCCGCCGGTGCTGTCGATCCGCAACGGCAGGCGGTCGGTCGTCATCACCGGAACCCCCGAGCAACTGGGACGGTTCGAGCTGTACTGCGCCAAGATCACCGAGAAGGAAGAGGCCGAGCGCAAGAACAAGGTCCGCGGCGGCGCGGTTTTCAGTCCGGTGTTCCACGGGGTGCAGGTCGAGGTCGGGTTCCACACCCCTCGGCTCGCAGACGGGGTCGAGCTGGTCGACCGGTGGGCCGAAAAGTGCGGGATCGACGCCGAACTCGCGCACGAGATGACCGAGCACATCTTCGTGCGCCCGATCGACTGGGTCGCCGAGGTGGAGCGGCTGCACGAGGCCGGTGCGAAGTGGATCGTCGACCTCGGCCCGAGCGACACCGTGACGCGGCTGACGGCCCCCATCATCCGCGGGCTGGGGGTGGGCATCGTGCCCGCCGCAACGCGGGTCGGACAGCGCAATCTGTTCACCGTCGGTGCTGAGCCCGAGGTGCCGCCGGCGTGGTCGAGCTACGCCCCGACCACCGTGCAGTTGCCCGACGGCTCGGTGAAGCTGTCGACGAAGTTCACCCGGCTCACCGGGCGCTCGCCGATCCTGCTCGCGGGGATGACCCCGACCACCGTCGACGCCAAGATCGTCGCGGCCGCCGCCAACGCCGGCCACTGGGCCGAACTCGCCGGTGGTGGACAGGTCACCGAGGAGATCTTCACCGACCGCATCGCCGAGTTGACGACGCTGCTCGAGCCGGGCCGTGCCGTGCAGTTCAACTCGCTGTTCCTCGATCCGTATCTGTGGAAGCTGCAGCTGGGCGGAAAGCGCCTGGTGCAGCGGGCGCGTCAGTCCGGTGCACCGATCGACGGCGTCGTCGTGTCCGCGGGCATCCCCGAACTCGAGGAAGCCGTCGAGCTGATCGACGAGCTCAACACCGTCGGCATCACCCACGTGGTGTTCAAACCGGGCACGGTCGACCAGATCAAGTCCGTCATCAAGATCGCCGCGGAGGTGCCGGGCAAGGACGTCATCGTGCACATCGAGGGTGGCCGCGCCGGCGGGCACCACTCGTGGGAGGACCTCGACGACCTGCTGCTGAGCACCTACGGGGAGCTACGCAAACTGCCCAACATCACCGTCTGCGTCGGCGGCGGAATCGGCACCCCCGAGCGGGCGGCCGAGTACCTGTCCGGCCAGTGGGCCACCGAGTACGGGTTCCCCGCGATGCCGGTCGACGGCATCCTGGTGGGCACCGCGGCGATGGCGACGCTGGAGGCCACCACTTCGCCCGCCGTCAAGCAGATGCTGGTCGAGACCACTGGCACCGAACACTGGATCAGCGCCGGAAAAGCCCAGGGCGGCATGGCTTCCAGCCGCAGCCAACTCGGCGCCGACATCCACGAGATCGACAACGCCGCATCACGCTGCGGCCGGCTGCTCGACGAGGTCGCCGGTGACGCCGAAGCGGTGGCGGCCCGCCGCGACGAGATCATCACCGCGATGGCCACCACCTGCAAGCCGTACTTCGGCGATGTCGTCGAGATGACCTACCGCCAGTGGCTGGAACGCTACGTCGAATTGGCGATCGGCGACGACGACAGCACCGCCGACACGAAGCTGCCGAACAGCCCGTGGCTGGCCGACACCTGGCGCGACCGCTTCGCCGACATGCTGCACCGCGCCGAGGCCCGGCTGCACCCACAGGATTCCGGCCCGATCGCCACGCTCTTCGGTGACGCTGCGCTGCTTGATGATCCGGACCGGGCGATCGCCACGCTGGTGGGGCACTATCCGGAATCGGAGACGCTGCGGTTGCACCCGGCCGACGTGCCGTGGTTCGTCACGCTGTGCAAGACCCCCGGCAAGCCGGTCAATTTCGTGCCGGTCATCGACAAGGACGTGCGGCGGTGGTGGCGCAGCGACTCGCTGTGGCAGGCCCACGACGCCCGCTACACCGCCGACGAGGTGTGCATCATCCCCGGCACGCAGGCGGTCGCGGGCATCACCCGCGTCGACGAGCCGGTCGGCGAGCTGCTCGACCGCTTCGAGCAGGCCGCGATCGACGAGACGCTCGCCGCCGACGGTAACCCGGTGCCGGTGGTTTCGCGCCGCCAGGCGCGCGCCGACGTCACCGGGCCGCTCGCGGTGGTGCTCGACTCGCCCGACGTGTTGTGGGCGGGCCGCGTCGCGATCAACCCGGTGCACCGAATCGGCGCTCCAAATGAGTGGCAGGCCAACGAAAACCGCAATGCGACGCACCCTTCCACCGGGGCTCGGCTCGAGCTCAGCGGTGACCGGGTGACGTTGAGCGTGCCGCTGTCCGACATCTGGGTCGACATCCCGTTCACGCTGCCGGAGTGCACGGTCAACGGCGGCATGCCCGTCGTCACGGTCGAGGACGCGTCAACCGCGATGCGTGCCGTGCTGGCGATCGCGGCCGGCATCGAAAGCTCGGGCGGGCCCGACGATTTACCCCCGGTGCGCGACAACGTCGCGACGGTGACCGTCGACTGGGATCCCGAACGGGTCGCCGACCACACCGGCGTCACCGCGACGTTCGGCGCCCCGCTGGCGCCGGGCCTCACGCTCGTCCCCGACGCGCTCGTCGGCCACTGCTGGCCCGCGGTTTTCGCGGCGATCGGGGCGGCGCTCACCGAAGACGGCTTCCCCGTCGTCGAAGGCCTGCTGAGTCTGGTGCATCTCGACCACGCCGCGCATCTGCTGGGCCAGATGCCGAAAACCCGGGCCGAATTGGCAATCACCGCAACGGTTTCGACCGCCACCGACACCGAATACGGACGCGTCGTGCCCGTGGAGGTGCAGATCCGCGACGCCGAGGGCGACCTGCTGGCCACTCTCGAGGAGCGCTTCGCGATCCGCGGTCGCACCGGCGCAGCCGAACTCGCCAATCCGCCGCGTGCCGGCGGGGCAATCACCGACAACGCGACCGACACCCCGCGGCGCCGGCGCCGCGACGTGACCGTCACCGCGCCGACGGACATGAGCGCCTTCGCGGTCGTCTCCGGTGATCACAACCCGATCCACACCGACCGCGCCGCCGCATTGCTGGCGGGCCTCAAATCGCCCATCGTGCACGGCATGTGGCTGTCGGCGGCCGCACAGCACGTCGTCGCCGCCACCGACGGCAAGCCAGCCCCGCCGGCGCGCGTCGTCGGCTGGACCTCGCGCTTCCTCGGCATGGTGCTGCCCGGTGACGAGGTCGACTTCCGCGTCGACCGCGTCGGAATCGACCGTGGCGCAGAGATCGTCGAGATCACCGCCAAAGTCGCGGGCGACCTCGTCATGTCCGCGACGGCGCAGCTCGCCGCGCCCAAGACCGTCTACGCGTTCCCGGGCCAGGGCATCCAGCACAAGGGCATGGGGATGGAGGTGCGCGCACGCTCCAAGGCCGCCCGCAAGGTGTGGGACACCGCCGACAAGTTCACCCGCGACACGCTGGGCTTCTCGGTGCTGCACGTGGTGCGCGACAACCCGACCAGCCTGATCGCCAGTGGCGTGCACTACCACCACCCCGACGGCGTGCTGTTCTTGACCCAGTTCACCCAGGTCGCGATGGCGACGGTGGCCGCCGCCCAGGTGGCCGAGATGCGCGAGCAGGGCGCGTTCGTCGAAGGAGCCATCGCCTGCGGTCACTCCGTCGGCGAGTACACCGCGCTGGCGTGCGTCAGCGGTGTCTACGAGCTGGAAGCGTTGCTGGAGGTGGTGTTCCACCGCGGCAGCAAGATGCACGACATCGTGCCGCGCGACCACCTCGGCCGGTCGAACTACCGGCTCGCCGCGATCCGGCCGTCGCAGATCGACCTCGACGACGCCGACGTCAAACAGTTTGTCGCTGACATCGCCGCGAATACTGGGGAATTTCTAGAGATCGTCAACTTCAACCTGCGCGGATCGCAGTATGCGATCGCCGGCACCGTGCGCGGGCTGGAGGCACTGGAGGAAGAAGTCGAGCGGCGCCGCGAGATCACCGGCGGCAAGCGGTCGTTCATCCTGGTGCCGGGCATCGACGTGCCGTTCCACTCGTCGGTGCTGCGGGTCGGTGTGGCCGACTTCCGCCGCTCGCTGGAGCGCGTGATGCCGCGTGACCAGGACCCGGCGCTGATCGTCGGCCGCTACATCCCGAACCTGGTTCCGCGGCCGTTCACCCTCGACCGCGACTTCATCCAGGAGATCCGCGACCTGGTGCCGGCCGAGCCGCTCGACGAGATCCTCGCCGACTACGACACCTGGCGGAACGAGAAGCCGGCCGAGCTCTGCCGCAAGGTCGTGATCGAGCTGCTGGCATGGCAATTCGCCAGCCCGGTGCGCTGGATCGAAACCCAGGATCTGCTGTTCATCGAGGAAGCCGCGGGCGGCCTGGGCATCGAGCGCTTCGTCGAGATCGGCGTGAAATCCGCGCCGACGGTGGCGGGCCTGGCGGCCAACACCCTGAAGCTGCCCGAATACTCGCACAGCACAACCGAAGTGCTGAACTCCGAGCGCGACGCGGCGGTGCTGTTCGCCACCGACACCGACCCCGAGCCCGAACTCGGTGACGAGCCGGCCCCCGCTCCCGCGCCTGAGGCCACCGCACCCGTCGAGGCCGCCGCACCGGCCGCCCCGGCTCCAGCGCCCGCAGCGCCCGCCGGCGCTCCGCGGCCGGACGACATTACGTTCGACGCCGCCGACGCCACCATGGCGTTGATCGCGCTGTCGGCGAAGATGCGCATCGACCAGATCGAGCCGCTGGACTCCATCGAATCGATCACCGACGGCGCGTCGTCGCGACGTAACCAACTGCTGGTCGACCTGGGCTCGGAGCTCGACCTCGGTGCCATCGACGGTGCGGCGGAAGCGGATCTGGCCGGGCTCAAGGGCCAGGTCACCAAGCTGGCCAGGACCTACAAGCCCTTCGGCCCGGTGCTGTCCGACGCGATCAACGACCAACTGCGCACGGTGTTCGGTCCGTCGGGCAAGCGGCCCGCCTACATCGCCGAGCGCGTCACCAAGACGTGGGAACTGGGCCCGGGATGGATCAAGCACGTCACCGTCGAGGTGGCGCTCGGCACCCGCGAGGGGTCCAGCGTCCGCGGTGGCGACCTGGGCGGCCTGCACGACGGCGCGCTGGCCGACGCGGCCACCGTCGACAAGGTGATCGACGCGGCGGTCTCCGCGGTGGCGGCAAGGCGCGGTGTTGCGGTGTCGCTGCCGTCCGCCGCGGGCGGCAGCGGGGGCGTGGTGGACTCCGCCGCGCTGTCCGAGTTCGCCGAGCAGGTCACCGGCCGCGACGGCGTGCTGGCCTCGGTGGCCCGCACGATCCTGGGTCAGCTGGGTCTCGAGACCGCGGTCCCTGTACCGGAGGCCACCGACGCCGAGCTGATCGACCTGGTCACCGCCGAACTGGGTTCGGACTGGCCGCGTTTGGTGGCGCCGGTGTTCGACGGTCGCAAGGCAGTGCTCTTCGACGACCGCTGGGCCAGTGCTCGCGAGGATCTGGCCAAGCTGTGGCTGCTCGACGAGGACGAGATCGACGCGGACTGGCAGCGGCTCTCGCAGCGTTTCGAGGGCGCCGGTCACGTCGTCGGCACGCAGGCCACCTGGTGGCAGGGTAAGGCGCTGGCGGCGGGTCGCAATATCCACGCCTCGCTGTACGGGCGCGCCGCGGCGGGTGCGGAGAACCCCGGCGCAGGTCGCTACAGCGACGAGGTCGCCGTCGTCACCGGTGCCTCGAAGGGGTCGATCGCCGCGTCCGTGGTGGCGCAATTGCTCGACGGCGGGGCGACGGTCATCGCGACGACGTCCAAGCTCGACGACGACCGGTTGGCGTTCTACCGCACCCTCTACCGCGACCACGCCCGCTGGGATGCCAAGTTGTGGGTGGTGCCGGCCAACATGGCGTCCTACACCGACATCGATGCGCTGGTTCAGTGGGTCGGCAGCGAGCAGACCGAAAGCCTTGGGCCGCAGTCGATCCACCTCAAGGACGCCCAGACGCCGACGCTGCTGTTCCCGTTCGCCGCGCCGCGGGTGGCCGGCGACCTGTCCGAGGCCGGGTCGCGCGCCGAGATGGAGATGAAGGTGCTGCTGTGGGCCGTGCAGCGGCTGATCGGCGGACTGTCACACATCGGGGCCGAACGTGACATCGCCGCGCGACTGCACGTCGTGCTGCCCGGCTCACCGAACCGCGGAATGTTCGGCGGTGACGGCGCCTACGGCGAGGCCAAGTCCGCGCTCGACGCGCTGGTGACCCGATGGAAGGCCGAAACATCGTGGGCGCAGCGGGTTTCGTTGGCCCACGCGCTGATCGGGTGGACCAAGGGCACGGGCCTGATGGGTCACAACGACGCGATCGTCGGCGCGGTCGAAGAGGCCGGTGTGCGCACGTACACGACCGACGAGATGGCCCACATGCTGCTCGGGTTGTGCGACATCGAGTCCAAGGTGGCCGCGGCGCGCGAGCCGCTGCAGGCCGACTTCACCGGTGGGTTGGCCGACGTCGACATCGACATGGCCGAACTGGCCGCCAAGGCTCGCGATGAGATGGTGACCGAAAGCCGAACCGAGGAAACCGATCACGAGGGCACCGTGCGTGCGTTGCCGTCGCCGCCGCGGGGCTACAAGTCCGCGCCGCCGCCGGAATGGGCGGACCTCGACATCGACCCGGCCGACATGGTGGTCATCGTCGGCGGCGCCGAGCTGGGGCCGTACGGCTCCTCGCGCACCCGCTTCGAGATGGAGGTCGACAATGAGCTGTCGGCGGCCGGCGTGCTCGAGCTGGCATGGACGACCGGCCTGGTCAAGTGGGAGGACGATCCGACGCCGGGCTGGTACGACACCGAAACCGGCGAGCTGGTCGACGAGGGCGAGCTGGTGGAGCGTTACCACGACGCCGTGATCGAGCGGGTTGGTATCCGCGAGTTCGTCGGCGACGGTGCGATCGACGCCGACCACACTGCGCCACTGCTGGTTTCGGTGTTCCTCGACAAGGACTTCACCTTCGTGGTGTCCAACGAGGAGGAGGCCAGGGCGTTCCTCCGCGCCGATCCGGAGCACACCGTCATCGCACCCGTTTCGGACAGCGGTGACTGGCAGGTCACCCGCAAGGCGGGCACCGAGATCCGGGTGCCGCGCAAGACGAAGCTGTCGCGCACCGTCGGTGCGCAGATCCCCACCGGCTTCGATCCGATGGTCTACGGCGTCAGCCAGGAGATGATGAACTCCATTGACCGGCTGGCGATCTGGAACCTGGTCACCACCGTCGACGCGTTCCTGTCCGCCGGCTTCACGCCAGCGGAACTGATGCGCTGGGTGCACCCCAGCCTGGTGGCCAGCACGCAGGGCACCGGCATGGGCGGCATGACGTCGATGCAGACCATGTACCACGGCAACCTGCTGGGCCGGAACAAGCCGAACGACATCCTGCAGGAGGTCCTGCCGAACGTGTACGCGGGGCACGTCGTGCAGTCCTATGTGGGCAGTTACGGCGCGATGATCCACCCCGTCGGGGCCTGCGCCACCGCGGCGGTGTCGGTCGAGGAGGGCGTCGACAAGATCAAGCTCGGCAAGGCGGAGTTCGTGGTCGCCGGCGGGTACGACGACCTGACGCTCGAGGCCATCATCGGGTTCGGTGACATGGCCGCGACCGCGGACACCGAGATGATGCGGGCCAAGGGCATCAGCGACTCGAAGTTCTCCCGCGCCAACGACCGTCGTCGGCTCGGGTTCGTCGAGGGCCAGGGCGGTGGCACCATCCTGCTGGCCCGCGGTGATCTCGCGCTCAAGATGGGGTTGCCGGTGCTCGCGGTGGTCGGCTACGTGTCGTCATTCGGCGACGGTGTGCACACCTCGATCCCGGCCCCGGGCCTCGGCGCGCTGGCGGCGGGCCGTGGCGGTCGCGGCTCGCAGTTGGCGCGCTCGCTGGCAGAACTCGGCGTCGGACCCGACGACATCGCGGTGGTCTCCAAGCACGACACCTCGACGCTGGCCAACGATCCCAACGAGACGGAGCTGCACGAGCGGCTCGCCGACTCGCTGGGCCGGTCGGAGGGGGCACCGTTGTTCGTGGTGTCGCAGAAGAGCCTGACCGGTCATTCGAAGGGCGGCGCGGCTGCATTCCAGATGATGGGGCTGTGCCAGATCCTGCGCGACGGCGTCATCCCGCCGAACCGCAGCCTCGATTGTGTCGACGACGAACTCGCCGGTGCTGCGCACCTGGTCTGGCTGCGGGACACGCTGGACTTCGGGGACAAGTTCCCGCTGAAGGCGGGGCTGATCACCAGCCTGGGCTTCGGCCACGTGTCCGGTCTGATCGCGCTGGTGCATCCGCAGGCGTTCCTCGCCGCGCTCAGCCCCGAGGAACGCGCGCAGTACAAGCAGCGCGCGGACGCCCGCGTGCTGGCGGGTCAGCATCGGCTCGCGTCGGCGATCGCGGGCGGCAAGCCGCTGTACGAGAAACCGGCCGACCGCCGGTTCGGCCACGACGCCCCGGAGAAGCGGCAGGAAGCCGAGATGCTGCTCGATCCGGCGTCGCGGCTCGGCGACGACGACGTGTATGTGCCCGCACACGCGTGAGATAGCGTTTCGCCCATGGCGATAGTCGGGGTGGGGATCGACCTGGTCTCCATACCCGAGTTCGCCGAGCAGGTCGACCAGCCGGGGACCGTTTTCGCCGAGACGTTCACGCCCGGCGAGCGGCGGGACGCCGCCGACAAGAGCTCGTCGGCGGCGCGACACCTGGCGGCCCGGTGGGCGGCGAAGGAGGCCGTGATCAAGGCCTGGTCGGGCTCGCGGTTCGCCAAGCGGCCCGTGCTGCCCGAGGCGATCCACCGCGACATCGAGGTGATCACCGACATGTGGGGCCGCCCGAAGGTGCGACTGTCCGGGGCGATCGCCGAGCACCTGCGCGACGTCACGATCCACCTGTCGCTGACGCATGAGGCCGGCACCGCCGCCGCGGTCGCCATCCTCGAAGAGCGCTAGGTCTATTCCGCGAGCGACCGTGTCTGCACACGACACGCCGCGCTTTGCTGGCATCATGCGGTCGCTCGCGGGGGATGACTGACCCGCTAGCGTCGATGTCATGAGCGATCTGAAACAGCTGGTGCGCGACGTGCTGCCGTCGGTGCGGCGCGACCTGGAAGACCTGGTGCGCATCGAGTCGGTGTGGGCCGACCCGGCGCGGCGCGGCGAGGTGCAGCGCAGCGTCACCGCGGTGGCAAAGCTGTTGACCGACGCCGGCTTCGGCGACGTACAGATCGTCAGCGAGGGCGGCGCGCCCGCCGTCATCGCCCGCCATCCCGCGCCGCCGGGTGCGCCGACGGTGCTGCTGTACGCCCATCACGACGTACAACCCGAGGGCGATCCGGCGCAGTGGCATTCGCCGCCGTTCGAGCCCACCGAGCGCGACGGACGCCTGTACGGCCGCGGTACTGCTGACGACAAGGCCGGCATCGCAACACATTTGGCTGCCTTTCGGGCGCACGGCGGCGATCCGCCGGTCGGTGTCACGGTGTTCGTCGAGGGCGAGGAGGAGTCGGGCTCACCGTCGCTGCCACGCCTGCTGGCGGCGCATCGCAAGACCCTGGCCTGCGACGTGATCGTGCTCGCCGACTCGGACAACTGGAGCACGGAGGTGCCGTCGCTGACGGTGTCGCTGCGGGGACTGGCCCACTGCATCGTCGAGGTCGCCACGCTGGATCACGGCCTGCACTCGGGGCTGTGGGGCGGTGTCGTGCCCGACGCGTTGAGTGTGCTGGTGCGGATGTTGGCCAGCCTGCACGACGACGACGGCAATGTCGCGGTCGCGGGTCTGCACGAGGCCACCGCTGCTGACCTCGACTATCCGTCGGAACGTGTGCGCAAGGAAGCCGCGCTGCTGGACGGCGTATCCGAAATCGGTTGCGGCTCGGTGCCGCAACGGTTGTGGGCCAAACCGGCGATCACGGTCATCGGCATCGACGCCACGCCCGTCGACAAGTCGTCGAACACCTTGATTCCGCGGGCGCGCGCCAAAGTCAGCATGCGCGTCGCGCCCGGCGGCGATGCCGCAGAGCACCTGGCGGCGTTGACGCGGCACCTCGAGCAGCACGCGCCGTGGGGTGCGCAGGTGACCGTCACAGCGGGTGACCTCGGGCAGCCGTACGCGATCGACGCCAGCGGACCGGTCTACGACGCGGCCCGGGCCGCCTTCCGGGAGGCGTGGGGCGCCGAACCGGTCGACACGGGAATCGGCGGTTCAATTCCGTTCATCGCCGAGTTCGCCGCCGCGTTCCCGTCGGCGAAAATTTTGGTGACCGGAGTGGAAGACCCTGCGACGCAGGCGCATAGCGTCAACGAGAGCTTGCACCTCGGAGTGCTCGAGCGCGCCGCGGTCTCCGAGGCCCTCTTGTTGGCCGAACTGGGGAAGTGCGGCTCAGACGGACAAATCGCGACGTAGCTTCGCGACGTGCCCGGTGGCGCGCACGTTGTACTGCGCCTCGGCGATCCTGCCCTCCTCGTCGACGACGAACGTCGACCGGATGACACCCTGAACGGTCTTGCCGTACATCATCTTCTCGCCGAACGCGCCCCAGGCGGTGAGCACTTCGCGATCGGGGTCCGAGAGCAACGGGAAGGTCAGCTTCTCCTTGTCGCGGAACTTGGCCAGCTTCTCCGGCTTGTCGGGGGAGATGCCGATGACGTCGAGCCCGGCGTCGTTGAGCTCACGAAGGTTGTCCCGGAAATCACACGCCTGCTTCGTGCAGCCAGGGGTCGACGCCGCCGGGTAGAAGTACACGACGACCTTGCGGCCCTTGTAGTCGGCGAGCTTCACGGTGTTGCCGTCGGCGTCGGGCAGGCTGAACGCAGGGGCTTTGTCGCCTACCTCGAGTCGCGGAGTCTGTGGCACGCGGGGGCATCCCTTCTGTCGACCGGTGCGCTGCGGCGAGCGCGGGCTGCTCTAGGGTAGATCGGCAGGCTTCATCCCCGAAGCTGCGACTTGGACGGCTTGGAGGCGCACGTGGCGGACCGCGATCCCGAGACCATCAAGCGGGATATCGATCAGGCTCGGGAGCAGCTCGCGACCACAGTGGACACACTCGCCGAGCGCGCCAACCCCAGCCGATTGGCCGACGACGTCAAATCCGCGATCGTGCGGTTCGTCACGAAACCGGCGGTGGCGATCTCGCTCGCCGGCGTGGGAGCGCTCACGCTCGTGCTTGTGGTGCGTCGGATCCGGCAGCGCTGAGCGCAAGCGAATCAGCGACGTCGCGCCGAGCGGAACCAGTCGACGACGGAGAAACCGGGGGGATTGGCGACCCGGCCGAGCCGGTTGCACGAATACACGGCGATCGGGACCTGCGCAGTTAATTCGTCGGGCGCATCCGCATCCCCTGCACAGGCTCCGAATGAACCGCCTAGCTGGACCATCAGCTAAGTACCCGTTTCCTTCCGGTCACCGCCCGTCGGGAGGCGTTTGGCTGTTCAGCTAACTAGACTGTAACAGAGATCGCCACCTTACCGCAGTTTGAACCCCGAAATATCGTGAAGCGGAGCCAACCCGCAACTGCCCGAACTGCCCAGCCAACATCTCTGCCAACGGGCACCTGCCCATCTCAGCACACTTGCTGCCGGCGCGCGCGCCAACAAGGCAAATAATTTACGCGACAGTTACTGGCAATCAGCCGCTGGCCGCTGGACGGCGATGTGGCCCGAGAACCGAACGCGACCGTGACGAAGTGGCCACGGTCGCGTCGAAGTTGAAACTGAGTGCGCCGTCAGGGTTTCGAACCCCGGACCCGCTGATTAAGAGTCAGCTGCTCTACCAACTGAGCTAACGGCGCGCGGGTGCGACAATAACAGGCCCCACCACGCAGGGTGAAATTCCCGCTAACTCGGATGGTCGACGACGCCGGCATGGCGCCTCGTGTCCGAGATTGCCCTTAGACTGTTGCCAAGAATCATCGATTTGTCAGCCCTGGTTGCGAGGTGGAGTGAGCAATGTGGCGAGTCCGTTCAGTGGCCCGTCCGCGTCGACGCGCATGGTTGGTGGCTCTTGCGCTGGTTCCCGCCGTGGCGCTCGGGCTGTCCGCATGCGGTGGCAACTCGGCGCCGCCACCGCCGCAGGTGATCGAGCACAAGGGCACCCCGTTCGGTGACCTGCTGATTCCGAAGCTCACCGCGTCGGTGACGGACGGCGCCGTCGGCGTGAGCGTGGATACGCCGGTGACCGTGAGCGCGGGGGACGGCGTGCTCGGCGCGGTCACCATGGTGAACGAGTCCGGGAAGACCGTTGCCGGCAAGTTCAGTCCCGACGGGCTGTCCTGGTCCACCACCGAACCGCTCGGCTTCAACAAGAGCTACACGCTGACGGCGGAATCGCTCGGGCTCGGCGGGGCCACCAAGAGGGAGATGACCTTCGAGACCCATTCGCCGGAAAACCTGACGATGCCCTACGTCATTCCCAACGAGGGTGAGGTGGTCGGCGTCGGGCAGCCGGTCGCAATCCGGTTCGACGAGAACATCCCCAACCGGTTGGCCGCTCAGAAAGCCATCAAGATCAAGACCGACCCGCCGGTCGAGGGTGCGTTCTACTGGCTCAGCAACCGCGAGGTGCGCTGGCGGCCGGCGAAGTACTGGAAGCCCGGCACCAAGGTCGAGGTCGCGGTCAACACCTACGGAGTCGACCTCGGCGACGGCCTGTTCGGCCAGGACAACGTCAGCACGCGCTTCACCATCGGCGACGAAGTGATCACCACCGTCGATGACAGCACCAAGACGCTGACGGTCAAACGCAACGGCGAAGTGATCAAGACCATGCCGGTGTCGATGGGCAAGAACAGCACGCCGACCAACAACGGCACCTACATCGTCGGCGACCGCCTCTCGCACATGGTGATGGATTCGTCCACCTACGGCGTTCCGGTCAACTCGCCCAACGGATATCGCACCGAGGTGGACTGGGCCACCCAGATCTCCTACAGCGGCATTTACGTACACGCCGCGCCGTGGTCGGTGGGCAGCCAGGGCTACAGCAACGTCAGCCACGGCTGCATCAACGTCAGCACCAGCAATGGGCGATGGTTCCATGACAACTCCAAGCGCGGGGACATCGTCGAGATCGTCAACACCGTGGGATCGACGCTGCCCGGCACCGACGGTCTGGGCGACTGGAACATCCCGTGGGAGCAGTGGAAAGCGGGCAACGCCGGCGTCTGACCCGGAAAACGCCGAACGCGGCCCCGGCATCTCTGCCGAGGGCCGCGTTCGTATCTGCGGGGTGGCTGACGGGACTCGAACCCGCGACAGCCAGGATCACAACCTGGTGCTCTACCAACTGAACTACAGCCACCATCGCCGCGTGCCCGAGCGGGCAGGACGGCGACGTCGATACTAGCCGCTCGGACGCTCAGCGACCGAATCGATATCCTTCGGGCCCCCGTTCGAGGAGCCCAATTCTCCGGCGATGGCGGCGATATCGCTGGTCGAAGGTCCCGGGGCCGGCACGAACGCGGTGCGGCGGTAATACTGCAATTCGCGGATCGATTCGTGGATGTCGGCCAGTGCCCGGTGCGCGAGGCCCTTCTCGGGTTGGCCGAAGTAGATCCGGGGATACCAGCGTCTGCACAACTCCTTGATGGAGCTCACATCGATCATCCGATAGTGCAGGTAGTCATCGAGCTTGGGCATGTCGCGGGCGATGAAGCCGCGGTCGGTCGCGATCGAGTTGCCGGCCAGCGGCGCCGTCTTGGCCTGTTTGACGTGCGTGCGGATGTAGTCGAGCACCAGTTCCTCGGCCTCGGGCAGCGTGACGGTCGACGCTCGCACCTCCTCGATGAGCCCCGATCGCGTGTGCATCTCGGTGACCACCGGGATCATCGACGACAACGCCTCGTCGTCGACGTGGATGACTACGTCGAGACCCTCGCCGAGGATGTTGAGGTCTGCGTCTGTCACCAACACCGCGATCTCGATGAGCAAGTCGGACTTCAAGTCGAGGCCGGTCATCTCGCAGTCGATCCATACCAGTTCGTCGCGCACGACGCTCACAGTAAGCCTTACAGCGCTGCGTGGCCCGTTGCACCCGCCCGAACGGCGTGCCCCGCGAGTTAAGGTGCCAGCCATGACCACTGAGCCGACCGCCAGTCCCGCACAGCAGATCGCCGCAGGTTATGCCGTCGAAGGTGCGGCGCTCGAGCTCGGCGGCGTCGTCGTCGACGGCACCTGCGACCCGGCCGCGCAGGTCCGCATTCCGCTGGCCACCGTCAACCGTCACGGGCTGATCGCCGGTGCCACAGGCACCGGCAAGACCAAGTCGCTGCAGGTGCTCGCCGAACAGCTCTCGGCCGCGGGCGTGCCCTGCGTGATGGCCGACGTGAAGGGCGACCTGTCGGGGCTGTCTCGGCCCGGTGAGGCCGACGAGAACATCCAGGCGCGGGCCAAAGACACCGGAGACGCCTGGACGCCGACGACCTATCCGGTCGAGTTTCTGTCGCTGGGCACGTCGGGCATCGGTGTCCCGGTGCGCGCGACGATCTCCAGCTTCGGGCCGATCCTGCTGTCGAAGGTGCTCGAACTGAACGCGACCCAGGAGTCGACGCTGGGCCTGATCTTCCACTGGGCCGATCAGAAGGGCCTCTCGCTGCTCGACCTCAAGGACCTGCGCGCCGTCATCCAATACCTCACCAGCGACGAGGGCAAGCCGGAGCTGAAGGCGCTCGGCGCGGTGTCCAAAACGACGGCGGGCGTGATCCTGCGGGCACTGGTGAACCTCGAAGCCGAGGGCGGCGACACGTTCTTCGGTGAGCCCGAGCTGGAACCCGACGATCTGCTGCGGGTCGACGATCAGGGGCGCGGCATCATCTCGCTGCTCGAGCTCGGCAGCCAGGGCGCACGGCCGGTGATGTTCTCGACGTTCCTGATGTGGGTGCTCGCCGACTTGTTCTCGACGCTGCCCGAGGTCGGCGACCTCGACAAACCCAAGCTGGTTTTCTTCTTCGACGAGGCTCATCTGCTTTTCTCGGACGCGTCCAAGGCGTTCCTCGAGCAGGTCGAGCAGACGGTGAAGCTTATCCGGTCGAAGGGTGTGGGCGTGTTCTTCTGCACGCAGTTGCCCACCGACGTGCCCAACGACGTGCTGTCCCAGTTGGGCGCACGAATTCAGCACGCGCTGCGGGCGTTCACGCCGGACGACGAGAAGGCGCTGTCGAAGACGGTGCGCACATACCCGAAAACCGATGTGTACGAACTCAAGTCGGCGTTGACGTCGCTCGGTATCGGCGAGGCCATCGTCACGGTGCTCTCGGAGAAGGGCGCTCCGACGCCGGTGGCGTGGACGCGGATGCGTGCCCCGCGATCGCTGATGGACACCATCGGACCGGAGGCGATCACCTCGGCGGCGAAAGCCAGTCCGCTGCAAGCCGAATACGGCCAGACCATCGACCGCGAGTCCGCCTACGAACGGCTCAACGCCAAGCTGGCACCGCCGGCGCCGCCCGCCGACGACGCGTTACCTCCGCCGTTGCCACCGGATGTCGGCGGGGCGACCGCCTCGGGTGAGGTGCGCTCGCGCGACACCGCCGAACCCGGGATGCTGGAGAAGATGATGAGCAGCCCCGCGTTCAAGAGCGCGATGCGCTCGGCGGGCACGGTGATCGGTCGTGAGATCACCCGCAGCATCTTCGGCACCGGCCGCCGACGGAGCCGCCGTCGCCGCTGACGCCGCCCATCGAGACTGCTCACAGATCGCGATCCGGCGGAAATTCGCGATCTGTGAGCAGTCTCGTCGCACCAGAGCGTGGGTTATCCGCCTCAGCCGCCGCCGAGTTTCTTGTAGACGGCTCCGACGATCGGCGTCACTATCGACCGCGGCGTGTACCCCGCCGCCACCGACATCGCCTTCGACGTCACGCCGGGGACGACGCGCATCTTGTTGCGCTCCAACGCGTCCAGTGACTGTTTGGCGGTGTACTGCGTCGAAATCCACAAGAAGTCGGGAATCAGCTTCTCCACCAGCGACTGCTCCTCCGCGGAGGGCAGCGTCTCGCGCACGGGGCCTGGGGCGAGCAGCGTCACGTGCACGCCGGCGCGCTTGAGCTCACCGCGCAGCGACTCGCTGAATGTGTTGACGAACGCCTTCGTCGCGGCATAGGTCGCATTGTTGGGAATCGGCGAATTCCCGGCCGCCGAACCGGAAATCAGGATGCCGCCGGCCTTGCGCTCGACCATCCCGGGCAGCACGGCGAGCACCAGGTCGTGCACGCCCAGCACGTTCAGCTGGACCTGCGCCTTCTCGTCCGCCGGATCCAGCGATGCCACGGGGCCGAACGTCGCGGTGCCCGCGTTCGCGCACAAGATCGAGATGTTGCGGGTCGCCAACTCGTCGCACAGCTTGGTGCGTTCGGTCGGGTCGGCCAGGTCGACGGGTCGCACCTCCACCGTCACGCCGTACTGCTCGGTGAGCCGGTCCGCCAGCGCTCGCAGGACATCTTCGCGGCGCGCGGTGATGATCAGGTGGTGTCCACGGGCGGCGAGTTCGGCGGCCAACGCCTCGCCGATGTTCTGCGATGCGCCGGTGACCACTGCGCGGGCATCGGCGCTGGGAGCGGGTACTGACACGCGACGGACTATATCGTGGGCGGACCATGACCGACCCACCCGATTCAGACCTGCTGCCCGCGCGGACCGCCAGTCGGCGGCAGGTCATCTCGTGGGCGTTGTGGGACTTCGGGGCGACCGGGATGAACGCGGTGGCGGTGACCTTCGTGTTCTCGATCTACCTGACCAACTCCGTCGGCGACGACCTGCCTGGCGACATCAGCGCAACCAGCTGGCTGGGGTGGGCGCTGGGCCTGGCCGGGCTCGTGGTCGCGCTGCTGGCCCCGGTGACGGGGGTGTGGGTCGACGCACCGTGGCGGCGGCGGCGCGTGCTGGCCGTGCTCAGCGCGACCGCTGTGGTGCTGATCGCGTCGACGAGCTTTGTCCGCGACGACTACCGCTACCTGGCGCTCGGCCTGCTGCTCCTGGGCTGCGCTTCGGCGTGCAACGAACTCGCCACCGTGCCCTACAACGCGATGCTGCGCCAGCTGTCGACACCGCAGACATCCGGGCAGATCTCCGGATTCGGTTTGGGCCTGGGCTATTTCGGCAGTGTCACGCTGCTGTTGGTGGTGTACCTCGGGTTCATCTCGGGCGACGGTGGAATGTTGAGCCTGCCGGTCGACGACGGCCAAAACGTCAGGGCCGCCATGGTTTTCACGGCCGTCTGGTTCGGGCTGTTCGCCGTGCCGGTGCTGCTCGCCGTGCCCAGCGCGATGCCGGGGCCGATGGACAGCCGCGAAACCGTCGGCTTCATCGGTGGATACCGCAAGCTGTGGACGGACATCCGCAGCGAATGGCGTCGTGACCACAACGTCGTCTATTACCTGATCGCCAGCGCGGTCTTCCGCGACGGCCTCACCGGGATCTTCGCGTTCGGCGCGGTGCTCGGCGTGCGCGTCTACGGCGTCTCGGAGGCCGACGTGCTGTTGTTCGGCGTGAGCGCGAGCACCATCGCCGCGGTCGGCGCCGTCCTCGGCGGTCTGCTCGACGACCGCTTCGGCGCCAAGCCGGTGATCGTCGCCGCGTTGACCGCGATGATCGCCGTCGGTCTCACGCTGATGACGCTCGACGGGGCGCTCGCGTTCTGGATCTGCGGGCTGGCGCTCTGCCTGTTCATCGGCCCGACGCTGTCGTCTGCGCGCACCCTGATGATGCGCCTGTCGGCCGAGGGCAAGGAGGGCGTCGCGTTCGGCCTCTACACCACCACCGGCCGCGCCGTTTCGTACCTGGCGCCCATGCTGTTCTCGGTGTTCATCGCGGTCTTCGACACCGACCGTGCGGGTATGGGCGGGCTGGTCGTCGTGCTCGCCGCCGGGTTGTTGGCCATGCTCGCGGTGCGCGTCCCGCCCCGGCCGACGGGCTAACCGCTGGCGGTGCAGATGGTCAGGCCCGCGCCGGAGCGCTGCTGCACCACGGCGCCGTCGATGGTGATCGAACAGTTCACCTCGCGGCCGACGTTGATGATGCTGACGCTCGCCGACGCGGCGGCCGATTCGGACAACTCCACTTCCTTGCTCCAGGGCAGCATCACGTTGAACTCGGTCTGCAGCAGGCCGCCGCTGTCGACGTAGGTGATGTTGATCGCACGTCCGGTGCCGCTGACGACGTAGACGACGGTCTGCGTCGCACCGGGGGTGGTCCGGCCGGGCGAGGACGGCACGGTGGGCACAGTCGGCAGCGGCAGGCCCGGGTTGGTGGGCGTGCGCGGCGTTGTCGTCGGGGTCGGCGTGGTGTAGTTGGGCTCTTGCATAGGGGGCGGCGCGACGACCGTCTGCTGCTGCGAAGAGTTCACGATCACCAGCGCGATCACCAGGCCGATCACGGTCAGCACCGCGATGCCCGCCAGCAGCCACAGCCAGCGTGGCGACTTCGGTCCCTCCGGCGGTGGCTGGGACGGGTCGCCGGGCGGGTACGGCGCGCCGTACTGGCCGGTTCCGTAGGGGTCGTACCCATACGCGGACGACGGCAGCTGCTCCGTCGGTGCAGGTCCGGGAGGTGCCTGATAGGTGGGGCCGTAGGCCTGGCTGGCGTATGCCGGATCGTTGTATTCCAGGTACGGGTAGCCCTGCGGTTGCTCATCGCGGCCGGGCCGTGGTGTGTCGGTCATACCCACCTCATGGGTGCGAGGGTACCTGTGCGACCGCTCAACTGACCGCCCCTCGGCGCCCGGCTCGCCAGGTATGCAGAATTGGTCCGGTGGGAGAACAGGTTCGCCGGGTCTACGGCGCGTCGATGTCGCCCGACGCGACCGCGTTCGCACACCTGGTCGACGACGGCGGCTTCCCCCGCGCGGTGCAGCGGTTCCTGCGCGGCTGGCGCGCGAGTTCGTCACGCGACGTCGAGCTGCCCATCGAGGGTGCCGTCACCCGGGTGCTGCACTCCGCAGACGGCCACTGGCTCGCCTGCGAGGTTGCGCCCGACGGTGGTACCCGCACGCAGATTTGGGTTGTCACAACGGATCCGGATGACCGCGACGCGCGTCGTATCGACACCTGGCCATCGGAGATGCTGGAAGGGGCCGCCGAGCTGATCAGCTGGGACGGTACGCAAGTCGCCGCGATCCTGACCGGCGAGGACGGTGTCGGCAGTTCCTGTCTGATCGATCCCGCGACCGGTGACACCGTCGTGCTGGACCGCCGCACGAGCGGTCGACTGGTCGATTCGTGGGCCGGCGCCGCGCTGGTGCGGGTCGGGCCGCGCGGCTACCGAGACCTGATCATGCTGCGCGGACGAACCGAAACCGCGCTGCTGCCATACGATCCGGGCTCCACCTCCGATACCGGCATCATCCTTGACGACCATCACCCCCGCCGGCTACGCGCCGGACTGGAAGGCGAGACCACCAAGCTCTACTACCCGGCGAAGGCCTACGACAACAGCACCGAAGGCTTTGTGCGGGCACTGATCCGCAGCGAGAACGGCGCGGAGTACGCGCGTCTACTGGAGGTCACCACCACGGCCGACGGTGTGGCCTACCAGGTCCTCGCCGAGCGTCCGGACCACGAGCTCGACGAGTTCACCGTCAGCGATGACCTGTCCACCGTGGCGATGTTGTGGAACATCCACGGGGCCAGCGAGTTACAGATCCTCGAGCTCGGCGACAACACCCTGCACGAGCCGATCCCGCTGCCCGGCATGGTGGCCACCCAGTTGAGCATCAGCGCGGGCGGGTCGATGCTGGCGGTGACGGTCGAGGGCCCCTCGACCCCGCCGACCGTCGAACTGGTCGACCCCCGCACCGGGGTGTGGGAGATCGTCGACCGCGAACCCAGCTCCGGACCGCTCAGCGCCGATCCGACCCTGGAGACCGTGACGGCGCGGGACGGCCTGCAATTCACCGGCTGGCTGTTCCGCCCGCCCGAGAGCATTCCGACGATCGGCGCGATGCTGTTCCTGCACGGCGGACCCGAGGGGCAGGGCAGACCCGGGTACAACGAGTTCTTCCCGGCGCTGCTCGAGGAGGGCATCAGTGTGTTCCTGCCGAACGTGCGAGGCTCGGGCGGATTCGGCCGGTCGTTCATGCACGCCGATGACCGGGAGCGACGGTTCGCCGCGATCGACGACGTCGCCGATGCGGTGGCGTACCTCGTCGAGCACGACGTCGCGCCCGCTGAACGCATCGCGTGTTGCGGATGGTCCTACGGCGGCTACCTGACCCAGGCGGCGCTCACCTTCCACCCGGACCGGTTCGCCGCCGGAATCAGCATCTGCGGCATGAGCGATCTGAACACCTGGTACCGCACCACCGAGCCGTGGATCGCGGCCGCCGCATACCCGAAGTACGGCCACCCGATCAGTGACCGCGAGCTGCTCGAGCAGCTGTCCCCACTGCAGCGCGTCGAGGCAATGACGGCGCCGTTGCTGCTGGTGCACGGCGCCAATGACACGAACGTTCCGCCCACCGAATCCCAGCAAATGTTCGAAGCGCTGCAAGCGCTTAACCGAAGGGTCGAACTGCTGATGTTCGACGACGACGGCCACGAGATCGACAAACGCGAGAACCGCGCGGTGCTGGTCAAAGCCATGCGCGAGTGGCTGATTGCGTCGTTCGGCGCTCACCGCAGCTTGTAACGCGATTGTGGCCGTAGCCAGGTTTACCGAAATTATCTGCGGGGTAAACACGCTGCGCACGCGCCGACCGGCGCTGTTGAAGGAGGCGCAGCATGCGAGGTGGCGGAATTCTCGGCGTTGTAGTTCTCATCTGGTTGCTGATCGGTGTGGTTGCCGCGTATCAGCGGGATTACTTCAGCAATAGCGAAACCAATTGTGCGACAGCGGGCAGCATCGCCCTCACCGTGGTCGTCGGGCCGTTGAACTACGCGGGCGTCAACCCGAAGGTCACGAACTGCAACCTGCCTGAACCAAGCCAGTGACCAACTGGCACTGAACAACTCAAAAGGAATGGAGTCACGATGATTGTTCTCGGAGCAATTCTGCTCATCCTCGGTCTGGTGTTCGGGATCTCGATCCTGACCTATATCGGTGTGGTGCTGCTCGTCATCGGTGCCGTCTTCTGGATCCTCGGGTCCGTCGGACGTCCGGTCGGTGGGCGAAAAGTCTGGTACTAGCGCCTAGCCGTTCCGACCGGCCGAGGTCAGCGCTGCGACCGTCATCGCCTTCAAGACGGCTCGTGGGTTGGCCTCGGCCGTTTTGGTCGCTCCGGGCTTGAGGACATGCGGTGTGGAGTTCAACAGGCCGAACGTCGCGTGCGCCATCAATCGGGCGTCGGCCTCGGCCAGTGAGTCGTTCGCCTGCCTGAGCACATCCACCCAGATCTCGACGTACTGCCGCTGCGCCTTGCGCACCTGGCGCTTGGCGGAGGCGGGCAGGTTGCCGAGGTCGCGGTCCTGGATTCGGATGAGGTCGGGCTCGCCGAGCGTGAACTCCAGATGGAAGTCGATCAGGCCGTCCAATGCTGAGGCCGGATCCTCGGCGGCCGCGACGACCTCCCTCGCGCCGGCCAGCAGCCGGGTGCTGATCCCGACGAGCAGCTCGACCAGCAACGCCTCCTTGTTGGGGAAGTGCCGGTAGATCGCCGGTCCACTGACGCCTGCCGCGGCGCCGATGTCCTCCAGCCGCACCGCCAGATATCCCCGTTCGGCCACCAGTCGTTCGGCCGCGGCGATCAACTGCGACCGGCGGTCCGATTTCGCCTTGCTGCGGTTGGTGGTGGGCAGCTGAGGGGCCGGAGTAGGGGACAACGCGCCTCCCGCCTGCTGGTAGACATTTGGGTTAATCGTGACTAACATACCACGAGTTAATCGTTATTAACTCAACCGGAACGGGTTCATCGATGACACCGCGGTCTTCACACCGCGAGGAACACCTCGCGTTGGTCGACGAACTGCGTTCGAAGCTCGCCGCTGCGGCGCTCGGCGGCTCCGAGCGCGCCCGCGAGCGCCACGTCAGCCGCGGCAAGCTGCTGCCCCGCGACCGGGTGGACGGCCTGCTCGATCCCGGCAGCCCGTTCCTCGAACTCACCCCGCTCGCCGCCGATGGGATGTACGACGACGAGTGTCCGGGCGCGGGCATCATCACCGGTATCGGCCGGGTCTCGGGCCGGGAGTGCGTGATCGTCGCCAACGACGCGACGGTCAAGGGCGGCACGTACTACCCGATCACGGTCAAGAAACATCTGCGCGCCCAGGAGGTCGCCGGACAGAACCGGCTGCCGTGCATCTACCTCGTCGACTCGGGCGGCGCCTTCCTGCCGCGGCAGGACGAGGTGTTCCCGGACCGGGACCATTTCGGTCGAATCTTCTACAACCAGGCCAATCTGTCGGCCGAGGGCATCCCGCAGATCGCGGCTGTGCTGGGGTCGTGCACCGCGGGCGGCGCGTACGTGCCCGCGATGAGCGACGAGGCCGTGATCGTGCGCAATCAGGGCACCATCTTCCTGGGCGGACCACCCCTGGTGAAGGCGGCGACGGGTGAGGTGGTCACGGCCGAGGAACTCGGCGGCGGCGATCTGCATTCCAAAACCTCCGGTGTGACAGACCATTTGGCCCATGACGATCGCGATGCACTGCATATCGTGCGGCGCATCGTCGCCACGCTCGGTCCCCGCGAGCCGCTGCCGTGGGACGTCCGGCCGGTCGAGGAACCGGTGGCCGACCAGACGGAGCTCTACGATGTGGTGCCGGTCGACTCGCGGGTTCCCTACGACGTACACGAGGTAATCACCCGCATCGTCGACGGTGGCGAGTTCGCCGAGTTCAAGGCCGAGTACGGCAGCACACTGGTCACCGGCTTCGCCCGCATCCACGGCCATCCGGTCGGCATCATCGCCAACAACGGCGTGCTGTTCAGCGAATCAGCGCTCAAGGGAGCGCATTTCATCGAGCTGTGCGACAAGCGGAACACACCGCTGCTCTTCCTGCAGAACATCTCCGGCTTCATGGTCGGCCGTGACTACGAGGCGGGCGGTATCGCCAAGCATGGCGCGAAAATGGTCACCGCGGTGGCGTGCGCGCGGGTGCCGAAGCTGACCGTCGTCATCGGCGGCTCCTACGGAGCGGGCAACTATTCGATGTGCGGGCGCGCGTATTCCCCGCGCTTCCTGTGGATGTGGCCCAACGCACGGATCTCCGTGATGGGCGGTGAGCAAGCTGCCGCGGTGCTGGCGACCGTGCGCGGCGAGATGACGGCCGAGGAGGAGGAGACCTTCAAGGCGCCCATCCGCGCGCAGTACGAACACCAGGGCAACCCCTACTACTCGACCGCACGGTTGTGGGACGACGGGGTTATCGATCCCGCCGACACCAGAACCGTTCTGGGGCTGGCGCTCTCGGTGGTCGGTCAGGCGCCGCTCGAATCGGTTTCCTACGGCGTGTTCCGGATGTGAGTGAAGACATGAACTTCGACACCGTTCTGGTGGCCAACCGCGGCGAGATCGCCGTGCGGGTCATCCGCACGCTGCGGGCGATGGGTATCCGTTCGGTCGCGGTGTTCAGCGATGCCGATGCCGGTGCTCGCCATGTCGCCGAGGCCGACGTCGCGGTCCGCATCGGTCCGGCGGCCGCGCGGGAGAGCTACCTCGACATCGACGCGGTGATCACGGCGGCCCGACGGACCGGCGCGCAGGCCGTCCACCCCGGCTACGGATTCCTCTCGGAGAACGCGCAATTCGCCGCTGCGCTGCAGTCCGCGGGGATCGTGTTCATCGGTCCACCGGTCGGTGCGATCCAGACCATGGGGGACAAGATCGCGGCGAAGGCCGCGGTGTCCGCGTTCGGGGTGCCTGTGGTGCCCGGCGTGTCCCGCCCGGGCCTGACCGACGACGATCTCGTCGCGGGTGCCGAAGAGGTCGGCTTCCCCGTCCTCGTCAAGCCGTCGGCGGGCGGCGGCGGCAAGGGTATGCGCGTCGTGCATGAGCCCACGGAGTTGCCGGCCGCCCTCGTCTCGGCGCGTCGCGAGGCCGCCGCCGCATTCGGCGACGACACGCTGTTTCTCGAACGGTTCGTGTTGAACCCGCGCCATATCGAGGTGCAGGTGCTCGCCGATGGTTACGGCGCCGTGGTGCATCTCGGCGAGCGCGAGTGCAGCCTGCAGCGCCGCCACCAGAAGGTCGTCGAGGAGGCGCCGTCCCCGCTGCTGGACGAGGCAACGCGGGCGCGGATCGGCGCGGCCGCGTGCGACACCGCCCGCAGTGTCGACTACACCGGTGCGGGCACCGTCGAGTTCATCGTGTCCGCCGATCGGCCCGACGAGTTCTTCTTCATGGAGATGAACACCCGCCTGCAGGTCGAGCACCCGGTCACCGAAATGGTCACCGGCGTCGACCTCGTCGAGCAGCAGGTGCGCATCGCGGCGGGGGAGAAGCTGTCCATCGCGCAAGCCGACATCACCATGTCCGGGCACGCGATCGAGGCCCGTGTCTACGCCGAGGATCCTGGGCGCGGCTTCCTGCCGACCGGTGGCCGGGTGCTCGACCTAGCCGAACCGCAGGGGCCCGGCATCCGGGTGGACTCCGGCCTGACCCGGGGTTCGGTGATCGGCAGTGACTATGACCCGATGCTGTCGAAGATCGTCGCCCACGCCGACGACCGGGCCGGTGCCCTACGGGCGTTGGACCGGGCGCTCGCGCAGACCGCGGTCCTCGGTGTCACCACGAATATCGAGTTCCTGCGATTCCTGCTCGCCGACCCCGACGTCGTGGCCGGCCGGCTCGACACCGGTCTGCTCGACCGTCGGAGCCCGGACTTCCGGTCGGCGACCGCGGAGGATGCCGACCTGGCCGCGGCCGCGGCTTACAAGTGGCTGCGGGCGTGGCCGCAACCCGTCGGTGACCTGTGGGCCGTCCCGTCGGGCTGGCGGATGGGCCGGCACGCGCCGACCACGTACCGGTTGCGATCGGGTGAGCGCACCGACCACGTCCACCTGAGCGGCACGCCGACAGCGGCGAGCGCGGTGATCGAGGACGGTCAACCACATTCGCTGTCGGCATCGTTGGCCGGTGACCGGCTGGCGGTCACGTTCGACGACGTGCGCACCGACTACGTCGTCGCAGCCGAGGACGGACGGACCTGGCTGGCCGGTCCCGGTCGCACCGTCGCGGTCGAGGAAGTCCGCGAAGCCCCGGTGCGGCCCGACGACGCGCATAGCGGCGACGCCGAGCTGACCAGCCCGATGCCGGGTTCTGTCGTCGCCGTCGGAGTTACCGACGGAGAACGGGTCGCGGCAGGCGCAGTCGTGGTGACCGTCGAGGCCATGAAGATGGAACACGCCCTGGCGGCGCCGGTCGACGGCGTGGCGGAACTCCTTGTCGCCGTGGGCGATCAGGTGAAGGTGGGCCAGCTGCTGGCACGAGTCGCCGCGGAGACCACCACAGCGGAGAAGGAAGAGCTATGACTGAATTTCTGGCGACCGGCATGCTGCCGGACCACTACGAACAGCTGGCCAAGACGGTCCGCGACTTCGCTCAGAGCGTGGTGGCGCCGGTCGCGGCCAAACACGACGAGGAACACTCGTTCCCGTACGAGGTGGTCGCGGGGATGGCCGACATGGGCCTGTTCGGCCTGCCATTCCCCGAAGAGTACGGCGGCATGGGCGGCGACTACTTCGCGTTGTGCCTCGCGCTGGAGGAACTCGGCAAGGTCGACCAAAGCGTGGCGATCACGCTCGAGGCTGGTGTGTCACTGGGCGCGATGCCGGTGTACCGGTTCGGAACCGAGGAGCAGAAGCAGGAGTGGCTGCCGCTGCTGGCAAGCGGCAAGGCCCTCGGTGCGTTCGGGCTCACCGAAGCCGGCGGCGGTAGCGACGCCGGCGCCACCAAGACGACGGCCAAGCTCGACGACGGGCACTGGGTGATCAACGGGTCCAAGCAGTTCATCACGAACTCGGGCACCGACATCACCAAGCTCGTGACGGTTACGGCCGTCACGGGCGAAAGCGGTGGCAAAAAGGAGATCTCGGCGATCCTGGTGCCCGTTCCGACGCCGGGCTTCACCGCCGAACCGGCGTACAACAAGGTCGGCTGGAACGCGTCGGACACCCACCCGTTGAGCTTCGACGACGTGCGGGTGCCCGAGGAGAACCTGCTCGGCGAACGCGGCCGGGGCTACGCAAACTTCCTGCGCATCCTCGATGAGGGCCGCATCGCGATCGCCGCGCTGTCGGTCGGATCCGCGCAGGGTTGCGTCGACGAATGTGTCCGCTACGCCAAGGAACGCGAGGCGTTCGGCGCCGCGATCGGCACCTACCAGGCGATCGCGTTCAAGATCGCGCGGATGGAGGCACGGGCGCATATCGCGCGCACGGCCTACTACGACGCCGCCGCACTGATGCTGGCCGGAAAGCCGTTCAAGAAGGCGGCTGCGATCGCCAAAATGGTTGCCAGTGAGGCCGCGATGGACAACGCCCGCGATGCAACGCAGATCTTCGGGGGCTACGGCTTCATGAACGAATATCCCGTTGCACGGCACTACCGTGACAGCAAGATCCTCGAAATCGGTGAGGGCACAACCGAAGTGCAGTTGATGCTGATCGGACGGGAGCTGGGTCTGTGAGCGGACAAGACGCTTCGAAGAAGGTCGTGATCCAGCGTGGGTTGTGGTACGAGGAGTTCGAGACCGGCGTGCTGTACCAGCATCGGCCGGGGCGCACCATCACCGAGGCGGACAACGTCCTGTTCACGACGCTGACGATGAACACCCAGGCGCTGCATCTGGACGCCGCGTTCTCAGATGCTTTGCCGCCGTTCAACCAGCGGCTGGTCAACTCGATGTTCACGCTGTCCACGCTGGTCGGGCTGTCGGTGGCGCAGCTGACGCAGGGCACCATCGTCGGCAATCTCGGGTTCGGCGAGATCGCGTTCCCGAAGCCGCTCTTCCACGGCGACACCCTGTACGCGGAGTCCGAGGTGCTCGAGAAGCGGGAGTCGAAGAGCCGGCCGGGTGAGGGGATCGTGACGTTCGCGCACACCGGCCGCAACCAGCACGGTGACATCGTGGCGACGGCGTCGCGCAAGACGATGGTGCGCATGAAGCCGGCGGAGCAGAGCTGATGGCCCTCGACAAGCCGGGCGTCGCCTGGTTGTTCTGCCCGGCCGACCGCCCGGAACGGTTCGAAAAGGCCGCCGCTGCCGCCGATATCGTGATCCTCGACCTCGAGGACGGGGTCGCGGCCAAGGACCGGGAGGCCGCCCGCGCAGCGCTCGTCGACAATCCGCTGGACCCGGCCCGCACGGTGGTGCGGGTCAACCCGAGCGCCACCGCCGATCACCAACTGGACCTCGAGGCGCTGTCGAAAACCTCCTACACGACTGTCATGCTCGCCAAAACCGAGGACCCGCAACAGGTGCGCGACCTCGCACCGTTGGATGTCGTGGTGCTGATCGAGACGCCGCTCGGTGCGCTCGCGGTGACCGATCTGGCGCGCAAGGACAACGCGGTCGCGCTGATGTGGGGCGCCGAGGACCTGTTCGCGGTCACCGGCGGCACGGCCAACCGCTATCCCGACGGCAGCTACCGCGAGGTCGCCAGGCACGTGCGGTCGCAGACGCTGCTCGCAGCCAAGGCGTACGGGCGCCTGGCGCTGGACTCGGTGTTTCTCGACATCAAAAACCTCGACGGTCTGCGCGCCGAGGTCGACGACGCGGTGGCCGTCGGTTTCGACGTGAAGGTCGCCATCCATCCGTCGCAGGTCGCGGTCATTCGGGAGGGCTATGCTCCGTCGGCTGAGCAGGTCGAATGGGCGCGACACGTGCTGGCTGCCGCCCGCGATGCCAGGGGTGTCTTCCAATTCGAAGGCATAATGGTGGATGCCCCAGTACTACGGCGGGCAGAGCGAATCGTCGCGTTAGCGCCACACCCCGGCGACTAGCCGACACCCCCACACCGGGGGCCTGCTCTGAACGTCTCCGTGCTGAGCACCTCAGTCGCCTGACGGCGCGATCCGCCGTCAGTGACCCTAGGAGGCGGTATGGCAGGGTCTGTTCAGGCATCCTTGGTCGAGTTGCAGCCGGTTCAACTGGTCGCCCCGGACGGGACGCCGACCACCTCGAGCGCCGCCTCTCGATACCGCCGAGACCTCCCACCCGAGACGTTGTCGTGGCTCTACGAGTCGATGGTCGTCACGCGCGAAATCGACACCGAGTTCGTCAACCTGCAGCGACAGGGCGAGTTGGCGCTGTTCGCGTCGTGCCGCGGGCAGGAGGCCGCGCAGATCGGCGCCGCCGCCTGCCTACGCAAAACCGATTGGCTGTTCCCGCAGTACCGGGAGATCGGCGCGTTTCTGCTGCGCGGAATCAGTCCCGCCCAGATGGGCGCCGTGTGGCGCGGTAAGTGGCACGGTGGGCTCGGGTTCACCGAAAAATGCGTCGCCCCGGTCGCGATCCCGATCGGCACCCACGGACTGCACGCGGTCGGCGCCGCGATGGCCGCGCAACGCCTCGGTGAGGATTCGGTGACGGTGGCGTTCATCGGCGACGGCGCCACCAGCGCGGGCGACGTCCACGAGGCAGTCAACTTCGCCGCGGTCTACCGGGCGCCGTGCGTGTTCTTCGTGCAGAACAACCAGTGGGCCATCTCGGTGCCCGTCAGCAAGCAGCTGGCCGCGCCGTCGATCGCGCATCGCGCCCCCGGCTACGGCATACCCGGCGTCCGCGTCGACGGCAACGACGTGCTGGCCTGCTATCAGGTGGTGGCGGAGGCGGCAGCTCGGGCACGCGAGGGTTGTGGCCCCACATTGATCGAGGCCATCACCTATCGCATGGGACCGCACACCACTTCCGACGACCCGACCCGCTACCGGTCGCAGGCGGAGGTCGACGCATGGGCGGCCCGCGATCCGATCAGTCGCTACCGCACGTATCTGCAGTCGATTGACGTCTGGACCGACCGGCTCGAGGAACGCGTGCGGGCCAGATCGAAACGGCTGCGCGCCGAATTACGCGAGGCCATCGTCGGGGCCGAGGACTTCGACGTCTCCGAGATCTTCGACACCGTCTACCACGACATCACGCCCGACTTGGCGGCCCAGCGCGAACAACTGACGGCCGAACTGGCGACGGAGGCGTGAAATGACCCAGATCATCGAACGGCCCCCGATGCACGGCGACGACACACCGGAGCCCCGCGGACCGCTGCTGACGCCGGTGCCGGCGGACTCTGTTCTGCCGACGCTGACCATGGCGCAGGCCATCAACCGCGCCCTGCACGACGCGATGGCCTCCGACGATCGGGTGCTCGTGTTCGGCGAAGACGTGGCCACCCTCGGCGGCGTGTTCCGGGTCACCGAGGGCCTGGCCGAAACCTTCGGCGAGCAGCGCTGTTTCGACACCCCGCTGGCGGAGTCGGCGATCGTCGGCATCGCAGTCGGAATGGCGATCCGCGGACTCGTGCCCGTCCCGGAGATCCAGTTCGACGGGTTCGCCGCCCCGGCATTCGATCAGATCGTCAGCCATCTGGCCAAATACCGGATGCGTACCCGCGGCGGCCTCGACATGCCGGTGACCATCCGCATCCCGTCGTTCGGCGGAATCGGTGCCGTCGAACATCATTCGGAGTCCACCGAAACCTATTGGCTGCACACCGCCGGATTGAAGGTGGCGGTTCCGTCGACACCGTCGGATGCGTATTGGCTGCTGCGCCAGTCGATCACCAGCCGCGACCCCGTCATCTACCTCGAGCCCAAGCGCCGGTACTGGGTGCGTGAACCGGTCGACACCACCACACCGGGTCTTCCGCTCGGTCGGGCGGCGATCCGGCGTGCCGGCGCGGACGTCACCGTGGTGACATACGGTCCGCTGGTCGCCACCGCGCTGAGCGCAGCGGAAATCGCTGCCGAGCATCATGATTGGAGCATCGAGGTGCTCGACGTTCGCACGTTGAACCCGTTGGACTTCGACGCGGTCGCCGAATCGGTGCGACGCACCGGCCGGGTCGTGGTGATGCACGAAGGCCCGCGCACGTTGGGCTTCGGCGCCGAACTGGCCGCCCGAATCCAGGAGGAGTTGTTCTACGACCTGGAGGCTCCGGTGTTGCGGGCCACGGGATTCGACACGCCGTATCCGCCTGCCCGGCTGGAGAAACTGTGGCTGCCCGGGGTGGACCGGCTGCTCGACTGCGTCGAACGAACGTTGGAGCAGCCGTGAGCGTGATGGATTTCCGGGTTCCCGATCTCGGCGAGGGACTCGAAGACGCGACGATCACCGCGTGGAGCGTCTCGGTCGGCGACGACGTCGAGCTGAACCAGACGCTGTGCACCGTCGAGACCAACAAGGCCGAAGTCGAGATCCCGAGTCCCTATGCGGGCCGCATCGTCGCACTCGGCGGGCGCGAGGGCGACACATTGCCCGTCGGCGCCACGCTGGTGCGCATCGCGACCGATGCCGAGCCGCCCGCCGAGAAGCGCAAACCCGTACTGGTCGGGTACGGCGCCGACGACGCCATGGACAACAGCAGGCGGTCGAGTACGTCGCCGCCACACCGCGGTCGCGCCAAGCCACCGGTCCGGAAACTGGCCGCCGAGCTCAACGTGGACCTGGGCGCGCTGGCCGGTTCCGGTCCCGGCGGTGTGATCACCCGCGAAGACGTGCTCGCAGCCGCGGGTCGGTCCGCGCCGAGCCCGGACATGGTGGCGGTCCGCGGTGTACAGGCCGAGATGGCGCACCGAATGACATTGTCACGCAGGGAGATTCCGGACGCCCACGCCTCTGTCCAGGTCGATGGGACGAACCTGCTCCGGCTGCGCGACCGGCTGGGCGACCGAGGCGAGGAGGACGCGCCGGTCACGCCGTTCGTGCTGACGCTGCGGCTGTTGACGATCGCGCTGCGGCATCACCCGAACCTGAACGCCACCTGGGTCGACACCACCGACGGCGCGCAGATCCACCTGCATTCGGCCGTGCATCTCGGGTTCGGGGTCGCGGCGCCGCGCGGTCTGTTGGTGCCGGTGGTCACCGATGCGCATCTCAAGACGACCCGGGAACTGGCGATGACGGTTGCGCGGCTGATCCGCGAGACCCGGGCGGGCACCGTCAAACCCACCGAACTACAGGGCTCGACGTTCACCGTGTCGAACTTCGGGGCGCTCGGACTGGATGAGGGCGTGCCCGTGATCAACTACCCCGAGGCCGCCATCCTCGGCGTCGGCTCGCTCAAGCCGCGCGCGGTCGTCGTCGACGGTGCAGTCGTCGCGCGGCCCACGATGAACCTCACCTGCGCCTTCGACCATCGCATCGCCGACGGTGCGCAGGTGGCAGCCTTCCTGGGAGAACTGCGCGACCTCATCGAAGCACCGGAGACAGCGCTGCTCGATCTCTAGCTATCTGCGTTTCGCGGCGGCGAGGCGCTGCTGAAACTCCGGCGACTGGATCGAGGCGGCCTGCGGGCGCAATTCGATGCCGACCGCGACGCCGTGCTGGTCGGTGTCGACGGCGCCGGGGTTGGCCGTCGCCCGCATCGACGCCTTGGTCGACAGCACCACCTCGCGCGGTGCGCCGGCCGGGCCTGCGGCCAACTCGCGGGCGGCGGCCACCGGATCGTCGGCGACCGCGAGCGCCAACCCGTGCCGCACGGCCGATTCCGCATCGAAACGCATGCCGAACAGCAGCGAGGCGCGCGCCACCTGCGGCCCCACGGCGCGCTGCAGCATCCAGGTCGCACCACCGCCCGGGTGGATGCCCAGCTTCTGGAAGCGGGGGTCGAACAGCGCCGCCGGCCCCGCGATGCGCACGTCGGCGGCCAGCGCCAGGTTCAGTCCCGCCCCGACCGCTGCACCGTTGACCGCCGCGATCGTCGGCAGCGTGCAGTGGGCGACCGCCAGGAAACCGTCGTAGATCTTGCGCAAGCCGTCCTCGGTGGCCTCGCCGAGCGCGCTCAGATCCGCTCCGGCGCAGAACGCCTTGCCCGCGCCGGTGACGATCAGCGCGTGTACATCGGGATCGGCCTCGGCGGCATCGACGGCTTCGCGCAGCGCGGCGGATATCTCGAAGGTGACGGCGTTGCGGCGTTCCGGGTCGTTGACGGTCAGGACTGCGATGCGGTCCTCGATGTGGACCAGTACCGGATCAGACACCCGCTCAGCCTAATGACCGCTGCGGGGCCGGGTTCAGTTGGCGACCGTGAGCGTGACGTTGTGCAGTGCCACGGCGACGTCGGTGGGCAGGATCTCGACGAAGGTCGGGGCGTTACGGTCGGCCGGCGCCGAGGCGATCACATTCGCGGGGTAGCTCGGGCTGCACGGGAAGTTGTGGCATCGGTACCAGAAGCCCTGTGCGCTTTGATACGGCGGCATGCTCGGTGCCTGGTCGACCCGGTAGCGGCCCGGTTCGATCGTTGCCGTCGCCCACCCCGGCCGGGGATTGGTGATGACGTTGAAGACGCCGTTGCTGCCATAGCTCGGCGGGCCGGCGTGCACGGGTGCCGCGAGCGATCCCATCAGCACTGCACTGGCTGCCAGGGCCGCAAGGCCGCGCCCGATGTTCACGTCGACGAGTGTATCGACCGCGTGCGCATTACGCTGCGGCGTCGGCGTTTCCGGCGGCGGAGTCTTGGGAGTCGTCCTGGGTATCGGTGTCGGTGTCGGTGTCGCGGCCGATCGGGTCTGCATCGATCGGCTCGGTGCCGACCTGCTCCGACGGAGCTGTGGTGATCGACTCTTCCTCGGCCGCAACGTCTTCCGGATCCTCTTTGGTGTCGTCCGCACCGGGGGTACCGGGCTCGGCCTTTATGCTGTCCCGCACGACGTTGATCTGCGGCTTGCGCTTGACCGCTGACGGCGTGGTGTCCGGATTGGACTGTTCCGACGTCGCCGCCAGCGACCGTCGCTCGGTGTCCTCGTTGTCTTCGTTGTCCGTGGTGGCCGGCTCCTGCGACTGAGCGGGCGGCGAGACCGACGTAAGGCCCTGCTGGATCGCGGTCGGGACCTTCGCCGCGGTGGCCAACAGCTCGGCGGGCGAGGGGAAGAGCCGGGCCGGGCGGTAGGCGCTGGGATCGCTGGGTATCGGGTTGCCGCCGTAGTACGCCGAGTCCACGACGACCTTCAGCAGCGGCCCGGTCAGATCGGCGATCTGGTCACCGAAGACGTCGCGAATCAGCCGGGTCAGCGGCAGCTCTTCGGCGGTGTACGTGACGTACGTCGTGTTGTTTCTGGTGGTGACGTAGGTCGTGATCCTGTCCGCGGGGGAGCTGCAGCGCGCGTCGGGGCAGTCGAGGACGGCGCCGGACACCGTGATCGCGCAGGTGTTCGCGCCGCAGGAGACGGTCGGCTTACCCTCGGCGTCGACCGGCAGATCGCGCTCGGACTGGTTCAGGCGCGTGTAGAGGTAGCCCACCAACGAGTTGACCGCGGCCACCGGGTTGAGCACGTCGGCCGGGGCGTTGGAGTTGTAGTCGTACTCGTAGCCGATGTTGACCGCGCGCAGGGCGGGCACGTCACTCGGAGTCGGGATCGGGTTGACCCCGATCAGCGCGAACCACGGGTATCTGGTGCCGAAACCGCCATCGGGCCGCGCGACGTCGTTGTCGAGGATGAAGACGGTTTGGTCCAAGTCGGGTCGGTCCCGCAGCAGCAGCAAACTGGCGTTGGCCGCGCCCCAGCCGGAGGCCAGCACCGCGTTGCGCTCGCCGGCGTTGTCATCGAGCGCCTGCTGGATGCCGGCGGGCCCGGTGCGAAAGTCGACGTAGACGATGTCGTTGCCGCCGTCGTAGTTCGTGTAGATGGGATCGTTGAACTTCCCGCCGAAGAATTCGGCCACTCCCTCGCCGGTCGGGTTCGTCGAACTGCCGACGACGATCAGGGCCGACAGGTCGACCAGCGTTGCCGAGATCGAGGCTGGGTGGGTTACGGCCAGGCCGACCACACTGGTCGCGACGCCGGCCGCGGTGACGGTCATCGCGAACCTCGTCGCCCGCTTGCCCCCGGATCCGGCCATCCCGTCGTCCTTCCCGCCCCCCACGCAGCAAACGCGCGCGGCTGCCGGAAATGGTACGCGAGGCCGGCCGCTACAGTTTGGCGATCAGCGCGGCTGCGCGGACGTCGTCGCCGACGGTCAACGCGATGTGCACCCCATCGTCGCGCTGCGCCCACCGGAGGCTGACATCCTCGCCGTAGCGGATCGGCCTGCGGTACTCGACGACCGCGCGATACGGGGCGCGGCACACCTCGGGGGTCAACGGCATCACTTCGTGGACGGCGTGCCAGTAGGCGGTGTTGGTGACGTGCTCGAAGATGTCGATGTCGGTGCGACGCAACGGAAATGGCGTCTCGTCGGTGGCGTCCTCGAGGTTCGTCAGCCACGGCCGCCACTTGAGGCGCAGCTCATCGGTGGTTGTCGCGAAGCGCGCGATCAGGCTGTCGGAGGCGCGCTGCGGCGTCAACGTCTTGCTGTTGATGGCGATCCAGAAGCCCTCGGTCTCGATCCGGCCACCGTCGCTGCCGACCAGGTCGACGCGCATCGTGCACCATCGGGTCGACAGCGCCGAGCACCACCGACTGAACGAGACCTCGTTGGGAAACTCGATCGGCTCGATCACGTCGATGACGGTGCGCTGGACAAGCCAGTGCGGGTGGTCGTCGGCCTCGCCGGCATCGACGAGGTGCTGCGCGCCGACCTCCTGGATATAGCGCGCCACGCCGTCCAGGCGCAGATGCAGGTTGCCGTCGATGTCGCCGGTCGCGACCGGCCATGCAGTCCGGTAGACGTAACCGGTCTGCGGTAGCGGACTCAGCCGGTGCTCGACCTCGTTGGTTGGCATCGGGTCATGTGTAGCAGGCCGGAGATCTTATCCCTGCGCCCCTGTCTGACGTCGGTTGATCCTTGACGAATCTGTTTCGGTTGATCCTTGACACTCGGTGTTAGTGGTTTAGGCCTGC
>NZ_LQIM01000005.1:0-144912 GCF_001499985.1 Mycobacterium sp. IS-1556 | reverse complement strand
TCGCGGGTGACCGAGCCCCATAAGCCACCCCCACATCAGCGGCCAACACACCCAACGACCAACCATCAGCGGCGATATGGTGCACCACCACCACCAACACGAACTCATCGGCAGCCACCGCGAAAAGCCAAGCCCGCAACGGAATCTCAGCAGCCAAATCAAACCGATGACCCGCCGCCGCGGCCACCGCCTGCGTCAACCGCCCCGCCGGCCAACCCGCAGCATCAACAACCTCAAACCCCAACCCCACCCGCTCAACCGGCACCACCACCTGCTGAGGAACCCCATCAACAGCCGGGAACACCGTGCGCAAACTCTCATGACGACCCACCACATCGCCCAACGCCGCACCCAACGCCCCAACATCAAGCCGCCCACACAACCGCAACGCGGACGCCATGTTGTACACCGGCTGCTGACCCTCAGCACCACCAAACTGATCGACAAACCACAACCGACTCTGCGCAAACGACAACGGCACCACCGCAGGTCCGTCGCCGGCCACCAACGGCTCGAGGCCACCGGCATCCCGACCGATGCGCGACGCAAACTCGGCAACCGTGGGCGTCTCGAACACCGCGCGCACCGAGAAATCGGCGTCCAGGCTGGTGTTGATGGCGGCGACCACCCGCATCGCCAACAGTGAATCCCCACCGAACTCGAAGAACGAGTCATCCACACCGACACGCTCGACGCCCAGCACTCGGGCGAAGATGTCGGCCAGCATCTCCTCGACGTGGTTCGTCGGGGCGCGGTAACGGTCGACGCCGTGGTACTCCGGAGCCGGCAACGCCCGGCGATCAAGTTTGCCGTTCACCGTCAACGGCAGTGCATCCAATGCGATCACCGCGGCCGGGACCATGTAGGCCGGTAGCGCCTCGGACAGCACGCTCCGCACCCCGGACGGGTCGACGGCTCCCGTCACATAGCCCACCAACCGCTTGTCGCCGGGACGGTCCTCGCGGGCAAGCACCACCGCCTGCTCCACCCCGTCCACCGCGGCAAGCGCCGCTTGCACCTCACCCAACTCGATGCGATAGCCGCGGATCTTGACCTGCTCGTCGGCGCGCCCGAGGTACTGCAACTGCCCGTCGGCGCCCCAGCACACCAAGTCGCCGGTGCGATACATCCGGGCGCCCGCTTCCCCGAATGGGCAAGCCACGAACCGCGATGCCGTCAAGCCGCCGCGACGCACATATCCACAAGCCACGCCATGACCGGCCACGTACAACTCGCCGACCGAACCCGCCGGCACTGGCCGCAACCAGCCATCGAGCACAAACAACGCCGCCCTCGGCACCGGCGAACCGATCGGCGCCCCCGATCCGGCGCTCAGCGGCGCACTCATCGCCGCGTACACCGTCGCCTCGGTCGGGCCGTAGGCGTTGATCAACACCCGTCCGGGTGACGCCCAGCGATCGACCACCTCGGCCGGGCATGCCTCACCGGCCACCACCAAAGCCGTCGACTCCAAGCCCTGCGGCGAGAGCATGCCCACCGCCGAAGGCGTATGGCTCAAGACGCTGACGTCTTCAGCAACCAGCAACGCATGCAGGTCATCCGGCGAGCCGACCACCTCTTCGGGCACCACCACCAGCCGCCCACCGTGCAACAACGCCCCGAAGATCTCCCACACCGAGACGTCGAAAGACAAGGAATGCCACTGCGACCACACCGTCCCGGGGCCCGATGTCAGGTTGGCGTCCAACGCGTCGAACAACTGGGTCACGTTGCGGTGGGTGACCGCGACTCCCTTGGGCACCCCGGTGGTGCCGGAGGTGAAGATGAGGTAAGCGATATCGTCGGCGGTCGGCCCCGGCAATGTCACGCTGGGCTGGGTGTCAACAGCGGGGTCGTCAACTTCGATGACCAGCAGACCGGACCCGTCGAGCTGGTCGGCCAACCCGGTCGTGGTGACCGCGGCGATCGGCGCGGCATCGGCAACCATCAACCCGATCCGCACCGCTGGCAGCGCCGGGTCGATCGGCACATACGCCGCCCCGGTCTTCAGGACCGCCAACATCGCCACGATCGCCTCGGCCGAACGGGAGAACAGCAGTGCCACACACTCACCCGGGCCGGCGCCGTGAGCGGCCAGCACGTGCGCCAGTCGATTGGCGGACTCGTCGAGTTCGCGGTAGGTCCACGAGCGATCACCGAAACTGACCGCCACCGCCTCCGGCGTGCGGGCTACCTGAGCGGCGAACGCCTCGGGAATTGAAACCGGTGCAGTCTGATCGGCGGTCAACACCGCCCGGTTGCCCCACCCGTCCAGTTGGGCGTGTTCGCCGGGATCCAGCACGTCGAGCGACGACAACGACCGCGTCGGATCGGCGGCCATCGCCACCAACACACGCTCCAGCCGGCGTGCCAATTCGTTGACATCACCATTCGCAGAGAGTGGCCCAGCGCCCGCCGTGCTGAGAAACAGCTGATCGTCGATCCTTGTGAAGAGCAGCCCGAACTGATCGACGAGCCCGGAGTTGGTCAGGGTCGCCGATGCCGGAGAACCCGCGAGATCCGCCACATAGGCAGGCGGAATGAAGTTGACGACCACCCGGTTCGGTGTCCGGTATCGCGCCGTGTTCTCGATAGCCTGCACGGGAAACCGCTGATGCTGCAGCGCTGCCCGTAATTGCGCGTCGGCATGTTCACAAAAGCCGGCAACTGAAGTTTCCGGCGAAGTCTTGAACACCAGCGGGACGACCCCGGAAATCATTCCGGGCACCAGTTGCACCTCCGGACGCACACGCCTGCTTACCGGAAAGTCGAGCACGACATCCGTACCCTCGACGTCGCACTCACGGACCAGCAATGCACACGCCGCGGTAATCACCGACGAGCGACGCACCCCCAAAGCCCGAGACAATTCCTGAATCTTGGTCACCACGAGCGGGTCCAATTGAACTGGCTCAGAACACTCATCTGAATCACGCCCACCCGAGGCGGCGGGCGTCAACCGATCACGCAGTTCACTTTCCGGCGGCAGGTTATCGACCCAATAGGCATGATCATTCTCGAAATCGGCGGATGCCTCATATGCCGACTCGCACTCAATCAGGTCACGCAACGACCCGAAGAAGGCAGGGGAAATCGGCGCGCCGGAGGCAAGCGCATTGTAGATTTCGGCGATTCGATGGCAGAAAAGACCAAGGCCTATTCCATCAACCACAATATGGTGGCAGCACGCGAAAAAATACCATTCGTCGGCCCGCGTCCGCAGCAACGCAAATTTGAACAGCGGGCCACTGAATTGCATCGGCGCGCGTTGGATCGATGATGCCAGCCGATTCGCTTCCCCGACGGGATCCGGCGAGTCCACGAGATCGTATTGGGCGAGCTCGACGTCGGGATAGTCAACGACCTTCTGAAAAACCCGGCCATCAGCCGGGAAGATGGAAACTCGCAGCGGTTCGGCCTCGCGCACCGCTTGGCTGAGCGCCGACTTCCACAAGCCAAGATCGATTGGGCCCGCGATCCGCACAAGTGCGCCTAGCTGCCACTTCGCGCCGAACCGACCCGTTTCCTCCGCAAGCCATATATGCAGCTGGGCGCGCGTCAGCGGAAGTGCCCGGTCATCCCCCTCTGTCCAATTGCCCCCGAGCGCACGGTTCACTCGTCAGTCAGGCCCAGTGCCAGCCTCTCGCGCGAACTCCTCAGCGGCGTCTTGGTCGAGGTCTTTTCGTAGCTCAAATGCTTGGTGCTGTGTGCATTAGCGAAGGTCGGTCTCAAGCTGTACTGCTCCTCATCGTTAGCCACGACTACATGGTGGCTACTGCCTCGGGCTCGGTTCCCGCCAGCAGTTCGCCACCGCAATTAGTCGACGTAGGTAGGGGACGCTACTAAAGTCCTGCCAAGCCTATGCGCGCTTTCGCGGAAGTCAATTTTGATTAATTCTGACAGGATCTGCCATTTTTATGTGGCAGTATCTGCCATTTAATATGGCAGGCTCTGTCACGATGTGCGGCGGCAAAGGTTCGCTGGTAGGCCTGCGGTCCTGCGACCTGCAACGAAGGATTGCTGTTTGCGGAGATTCGCTGAGCGGACAGGCGTGGCCTCGAAGACGAGGACCGGCATCACTCATCGAGCCCGGGGCCGGCGAGCTTCTCGATGAGATCGGCGGCGGCCGCGACGCTTTCGGCGGTGTTGGTCATCTGGGTGGCGACTTCGCGGGCCCGGGTGACGGACTCCGCGGTGAGGACAGTGCGCAGATCCGCCACCAGCGATTCGCGCGTGGTACGCGACAAGCGACGGGCGGTGCCCACCTTCAGCCGCTTCACCCGAGATCCCCAGAGTGTCTGGTCGATGTCCGTTGAAAGGATCAGCGTCGGGACGCCAGCGCGCAGACCGATCGACGTGGTGCCGGTGCCACCGTGGTGCACCAACGCGCGGCAAGCCGGAAAAGCGGCCGCGTAATTCATCGTGTCCACCACCTTGACGTGCTCAGGAGGGGAGACGTCGGTGAAGTCGGATCCAGCGGAGCACACCAACGCCCGCTCGCCCAATTGCGCACAGACCGAGCTGATCATCTCGAGAGTGTCGGCCGGAGACTCCACCCCCACGCTGCCGAAGCCGAAGAAAATAGGTGGTGGTCCCGCCGAAATCCACGACGCCACATCCTCGTCGGCATCGCTCGGCAAGTCCAACACCAGCGCGCCGACAAATGGCCGTTGACCACCAAATTCGGCCCATTCGGCGGCCAGCCCGGGAAAGCACGCCTCGTCGTAGGCTTGGATTTCCAGCCATCCGTGTTCGGTGATCCGCTGCGGCAAGGGGCCGGTGGCCTTCGGTAGACGTAGTTCGCGGCGCTGTGTGTCGTCGAGCTTCTTGGCCGCGCGCCATCCCAGCCACTCGTACATTTTCATCGTTGAGCGGCCCAACGCCGCCGGCAGGAACGACAGGAAGTGGCTGTTGGCCCGCATCGGAAAGAGATGCACCGTGGCCAGCGGAATGCCGTAGCGCTCCGCGACATTGGCGGCGGGTTGCTCGAAGTTCACGCCGGTGACCAACGCGTCGGCCCAGTCCGCCAGTGAGGTCAGCGTGGCGCCGATCTCGTCCCAACGCTGGATCACGGGGTTCGCGATTTCGCGTCGCATCTGAATCAGCTGTCGCACTTTCCAGAAGTTGCGGAAGAAGTACGTCCAGAATTCGCGGTGCGCTCCCAGGATGGCCTGCACATCCGGTCCGTACGGGACCGCCGCCAGCCCAACCGATTCGACGAAGCGCACCAGATCAGGCGGCGCGGCTATGCGGACGTCGTGGCCCCGACGCTGCAACTCTCGGCCGATGGCGACGCAAGGCTCGACATCGCCACGACTTCCATAGGATGCCAACGCGAACTTCATCGCGGATCCTTGCCTCTCAGCTTCGGCCCCCGTTCAGCGGCCGAAGTTTAACCGATGGCCGCTGCCGATCAGCCGATACGGCGGGTGCGCGCAAAGTTCTCCATCAGATCAGCCGCCGCCGTGACGCTTTCGGCGGGTTTGCTCATTCGAGTCGCGAGTTCGCGGGCCCGGGCGAGGCATTCCGGGGCGAGGATGGTGCGCAGGTCTTCGACGAGTGACTCCCGGGTGGTTGCCGAAAAGCGCCGTGCGGTACCCACTTTGAGTTGTTTGATCCTCGTCCCCCAGATCGTTTGATCGCCCCACGTCGAAAGGACCAACGTGGGGACTCCACTGCGTAGTCCGACGGCCGTGGTCCCCGCGCCACCGTGGTGTACCACAGCGCGGCAGGCGGAAAAGGTGGCGGCGTACGAGACTGCGCCGACGACCTTGACATGGTCCGAATGTGCCACCTGGCTGAAGTCGGTGGCGCCGGAGCAAATCAATGCCCGCTCGCCCAACTCCGCGCAGGCCGCGCTGATCATGGCGACCGTATCGGCGGGAGACTTGACCAGCGTGCTGCCGAAGCCAAACAGAATCGGCGGTGTTCCCGCGGCAATCCACGAGGCGACCTCCTCGTCTGCATCCGTCGCCAACTCTGTCGCCAGCGCGCCGACGAAGGGGCGCTGGCCGCCGAATTTCGCCCATTCGGCAGCCAGCCCGGGGAAACACACCTCGTCATAGGCCTGGATTTCCAGCGATCCGCGCTCGGCAATCCGTCGCGACGCGGGACCCATCACCTTGGGTAATCCCAGTTCGCGCCGCTGTGCGTCCTCGAGCCTTTTCACGGCAGGCCAACCCAGCCACTCGGACACCGTCATTGCGGACCAGGCCAGCGGCGCCGGCAGGACCGGAATGAGCTGACCGTTGGCCCGCATCGGGACGGTGTGCAGCGTGGCCAGCGGAATGTCGTAGTACTCAGCGATGTTCGCGGCGACCTGCTCGGCGATCACCACGGTGAGCAGCAGATCGGCGCCGTCCGCCAGCGACATCAGCGTCGTGCGGGTGTCGTCCCAGCACTGGTCGAAGAGTTCTCGATCTTGGCGCACCAACCTGACCAGCTCCGGGACCTTCCAGAACTTGCGGGACATATGCGTCAACACGTCGCGGTGCAGGTCTTGCCACTTCCGCGCGTCCGGTCCATAAGTAACCGCCGGGAGCCCAGCCGATTCGGCGAAGCCAAGCAGGTCAGGCGCTACGGCCGTGCGCACGTCGTGCCCTCTGCGCAGCAGCTCACGGCCGACGGCGGCGCAGGGCTCGACATCGCCGCGAGTTCCATAACATGCCAGCACGAACTTCATCGCAGGTCTTGGCCTTTCACTACTCCGCGCGGTTTCTCGCCCGGGTCTTCGAACATACGGCAATATATTGACGACCTCGCTGGTTCGTCCCCTGTTACGCGGTTGGGGGCACGCCGATATACGTGCCAGTGAGCGAGAAGTCGTTCAGGGCGCTCGAAAGATCTTGTCGCAGAGATTCATTCGAGTTGGTACAGCCAGGCTCATAAGCGGTGACCGTGACGGAGACCTGCCGCTGCGTAGTTGCCGACAACACGTACAGCACTCCGCCCATGCTGTCCATCAACGCTTTGCTGACGGTCGGATAGGAAACCCTCGCGCCGAAGAGGTCGGCATCCGTGCCGTCTGGCCGGATGACGGCCGGTTCGACCGCCCCCATGCTGGATACGACGACGGTCTTGTCGAAGAGCCTGACAAGCCGCTTGGGCAACAGGCCCAACAAGGGAACGAAGGACATCACCGCCCGCTCGTCGCCGCGCAACTCCTGGTGGCTGGTCAGCGCTTTCTTGACTGCGGCCCGGGTCTCGCGCAGGTCTGTCGTCGCAGAAGCGGGGTCGACGGTGACCGTGAGACTGCTGATCGCGTTGGCGCGCGTATCACCGGCGACGCGCTCGTTGACCAGCAGCTTCATGAGAACTGAGCCGTCTGCGGTGACCCGACCCTTTCGCTGGGCCAGGTTGGCCGCCAATCCCGCAAGCAACGCGTTGCTGGTCCCGCCGAGCGCGTCGGCACGAGCATCCCACTTGTCGACGTTGACGAAAGCCGTTGCCACGGAGGGCGTGACGGGTTCGTCGGCGCCAGTGGGCAGCTTAAGCGGTCTGGTCGACGACGCGGCTCCGGCAGCCTCGCGGCTGGCACGCCGGGCCAGCCGCACCGCGGCAACGGCGCCGCGGCCGAGAGCGGGAATGTCGCGCACGGCCTGACCGGCGTCCTCGCGCAGAGCCTGCCACCGCCGGCGCGACCCAGCAGCAGGCCAGCTGATCGGGGCATCGCGGCCTTCCGCCGCATCCGCAATCGCCGTGAAAAGCCCGATTCCGTCGGTGATGCAGTGCGAGATGACCATACTCACCGCCGCGCCGCCGTCGGTGAAGGGCAGCACCGCAAGATGCCATCCCGGTCCATGCTCGGGATCGATTCGAGTGGTGGCCTGCTCCTCGAACCAGGCGTCGAGCTCTTCACGCGGGCGAGGCGTCGCGACAATCTCAATGTCAGATGGACCCTCAGCTGATACCCAGCGGTGGCGGCCGAACGGCAGTGGTGACGGTTGGATGCGGCGCGCTAGCAATCCCTTCCGAAGGTGATGCTGAAACTTCCGCAGACCGTCGATGTCGACCGGGCGGTTGTACACCCAGAAAGGGTGGGGGATCGACGCGACTCCCGTCGCTCGCTCAGCGTCAAACGTGAACTGGTCAAGCGGATCGAGTACGTTCTCCATTGTCGTACAGTACTTCCGACGACTTCTTCGAAGCGGTACACCGCTGCGAAACATGTGCCGATGAGCTACGGCACACATGGCGATGTAGAGCTGTTCGTTCTGAGCTTGCCAGATCTACCGTTACCATCAGGAACCCCCGCCCTACACTCCATCGCAGCGAGCCATACCACCGGCATCTGAACACTGCGAATGACAGGCTGCCTATTGTGAAGGTCATTCTGAAGTATTCGCCCATCGCGCGGCGCAGCCGCTACGGAGGCGTACGCAGAATGTTGAGAGCGCTGGGGCGAGATCTCGCTTCAGTGACCACTTGGTCGACTGTGGACACCGAGCTGCACAGTGAGATGGCCGAGGTAATCGACCGCGCTCCGAGAGTCCATAAGTTGTCGCACTACTTGCCGATCTACGAAGGTAGCGACATCCGAACCAGCCCGATCAGGATGTTGGAGATCGGCAGCTTCTACGGAGACTCGCTACAGATGTGGCAGGAATACCTTCACCCCGATTCGCTTATCGTTGGAATTGACATTGACTCAAAGTTGTTGAGAATCGCCGATTCAGGAAGCGTTCACGTCCGCATCGGCGGTGAGCATTATCTGTCTTTCCTGAGAGAAGTGGCCGCAGAATTCGGCCCGTTCGATGTCATCATCGATGCCGGAAGCCAAACGAGTTCACGTATGGTGGATTCTTTCCACTGCCTGTTCGAAAATGCGTTGAGCAGCAGTGGCGTTTACGTTTTGGGAGACGTTTATTGTGACTATTGGTCGTTGTACAACGGCTTATCGCTCACCGATTGCGTCAGCGCGTTGATCGATGCCGTGCGTGGCCACTACCAGGTCGCCACCAACATAGCCAACTTCCGAGGTGGTCACCTCGTCGTTGCGCGCCGCGCCGCTGGAGACTTGGCGCGAGGCACCGACCGGTCCTGAGTGGTCATCATCGTAATCTCTCCATTTCCAATATCTCCGATCCTCCGAGTCGATCGACGTGGTCAGTAACGTCAAGAGTGGAGGTCACAGCGACTTGATCTAAACAGATAGTTCATGAGTACAAATTGCGGAAAGCATTCGCTGAGCAATTGTGATCTCAACTGGTTCGGAGGGAAATGGGTCAGGCTAGTTCTCGGAGAATTGTCCTTGGTATACTGTGGTGCTCAAGTACCTAGAACGCGGAAAGATATCGCCCAGTGGCAGCCGTAGACTCTCGTAGTATCGCTGACCGAGAACTGCTGGGTTTCCGCGCGCGCATCGCAGGGAGCAGCGGGTGGGAAATCTCCGGAAGCCTATCCGCAGGGCCTGACTCACACCCATGATCGACAGATACTGCATTAGCCATAAGAGGCCTTTACTGCCTGAAGACTGGTATGACCATTGCATCGCACTTGGGGATTTCCGATCCGAATCTGTGGTTCATGTAAGCCAACTTGATCGGTTCTGGCACGAGGCAAGACCGATAGCGTATGGCGCCGCAGGAACATACGTCTTGCCGATCGCGATCCAGCGGTTCTCCAGCGACGCTGACTTCATTGAAATTTCCAATTACAGGAAGAGAATCCTGCCTTCTGCGGAAGGGCTGGAGTCTTATAAATTCCCAACTCTCAGGGAGCTGAACCTCGAGAACTTTGGAAGGGCAGCCGAGCTATCAGTATTCATCCCGAGAGCTGAGCATGAATTTCTGATCGCGCAGCCTCTGCACGTCAAGAATTCGATACTCGGTCATTACGCAGCGGTTCATCGCCGGCAAGATATTCTCGATTACACATCCCTCGCGGTTGAGATGGGCATACTTGATTCACAGTCCGCGTCGGAATTCTTGGCGGCAAAGCACTTCATTCCTGGCGGCATTGAACTCGGCATCTATCCCAAGGGGTGGTTAGTGCAAACGTTGTCGAGTATCGAACTTCTGGGCAGGGAGTTTCTCAATCGATATGGCAGTCGTGTGAAGAAATACAACGCTTTCCAGATAAGGGCGGTCGGATTTCTCTCGGAGAGACTGGGATCGTTCATTCTGATTCGGCACCTTGTCGAAAAATACTCGAACAACATTCCGGCAGATATTTTTGGGTATATGACGGTGATAGTCGAAGGGGACTCGAGGTACTCCGCCGGATTAACAGATCGGCCGAAGAACCGCTTGGATTCGTATAACCGCAAACATAGGCAAGTCCGGTGAAGGCAGTATTGCTGGCCGGCGGTATGGGGACTCGCCTCAGCGAAGAAACCGCCATCCGCCCCAAACCGATGGTGGAGATCGGCGGGCGGCCGATCCTATGGCATATCATGAAACTCTACTCGCACCACGGTATTCATGATTTCATCGTTTGCTGTGGTTATAAGGGCTACGTCATCAAGGAATATTTCGCGAACTATTTCCTGCACATGTCGGACGTGACTTTTGATATGTCCCTCAACAAGATGGAAGTGCATCGGCACGACGCGGAGCCCTGGCGGGTGACGCTGGTGGATACCGGTGACGACACGCTGACCGGGGGACGCCTCAAGCGCGTGGCCTCCTACATCCAGGACGACGAGGCTTTCTGCTTCACCTACGGTGACGGGCTCAGCGACGTGAACATCGGCGCGAGCATCGAATTCCATCGTCAGCACGGCCGCCACGCCACGGTCACGGCGGTGCTTCCGCCGGGGCGTTACGGGGCGGTCGAGTGCGAGGGCGACCGGGTCGCGCGCTTTGTCGAGAAGCCACGTGGCGATGGCGGCCTCATCAACGGAGGATTTTTCGTCCTGTCGCCCGCGGTACTCGATTACATTGAGGGCGACCAGACCTCTTGGGAGGGGCCGCCTTTGGCACGTCTCGCCGCCGATGGCGAAATGATGGCCTTCGTGCATTCGGGCTTCTGGCAACCGATGGACACGCTTCGAGACAAGAACATGCTCGAAGATCTGTGGAATCGCAGCGAAGCACCCTGGAAATGCTGGCGTTGAACGCTTTCGGAACTGCTTATCGCGGGCGCCGGGTCCTGGTCACTGGCCATACGGGCTTCAAGGGCAGTTGGTTGTGTCTGTGGCTGCACGCGCTCGGCGCTCGCGTCTCCGGGCTGGCTATGGACCCATCGTCCGAGCCCAGCCATTGGGAGCTGTTGAAGCTGGCCATCGACGATCATCGCATCGACATTCGCGACGAAGCAGCCGTCCGTAGGGTTTTCGCCGCGGAGCGGCCGGAGATTGTTTTCCACTTGGCTGCCCAGCCGCTGGTCCGTCGTTCCTACCGCGAGCCAGTCACCACTTGGGCCACCAATGTGATGGGCACGGTACATGTGCTCGAGGCCGCCCAGCACACGCCAGACGTGCGTGCCGTGGTAGTCGTCACGACCGACAAGTGCTACGAGAATCGCGAATGGCCTTGGGCCTACCGAGAACAAGACCGGCTCGGAGGTCAGGACCCCTACAGTGCGTCGAAGGCCGGCGCCGAGCTGGTGGCCGCGAGCTACCGAACCGCGCTGTCGCAACGCCCGTCGGCTCCGCTGGTCGCAACCGCTCGGGGCGGCAACGTGATTGGCGGCGGCGACTGGTCTGAGGACCGACTGATTCCCGACCTAGTACGTTCGGTACTCGCCAACGAACCACTGGTCATACGCTCGCCGCATGCCACGCGCCCCTGGCAACATGTGCTGGATTGCCTCAGCGGCTATCTACTACTTGGCCAGCGGCTCCTGGCCGGCGACAACACTTGTGCCGATGCTTGGAACTTCGGCCCCGACGGGGACGGAAATCGTACGGTCGAGCAGCTGCTCCGAGACCTTGCTCGCACGTGGCCACAGCTTCGGTGGCAAGTCTCATCCGATCCCCAACCACACGAGGCGGGCTTGCTACAACTCGACAGCGCCAAGGCGAAGAGGCATCTGGGATGGCGTCCCGTCTGGAATATCGAGACAGCGGTCCACCGCACGGCCAACTGGTATCACCGATTGCTGGAAGGCGGTGAAGTGTCGAGCGCTGACGAACTGGCCGCCTATGTCGCCGATGCCGCCAACGCAGGCCTGGACTGGGCGAGAGTATGAAGATCCTCGATACCCCACTGGCCGGTCTGAAGATCGTCCAGTCGTTGTGCCACCGGGACAACCGCGGCACCTTCGTCCGCCTGTTCTGCGCTGAGGAACTTCAGCCCCTGCTGGGCGACCGCCAGATCGCACAGATCAACCACTCCACAACCAGCCACGCCGGCGCCGTGCGCGGCCTGCACTTCCAAAGGCCACCACACGCGGAAATGAAGATGATCCGGTGCCTGCGCGGCCGAGTCTGGGATGTCGCGGTGGATCTGCGCGCCGGTTCGCCCACGTTCTTGCATTGGCACGCCGAGGAATTGGCGCAAGATGACGCGAAAATGCTGGTGATACCGGAGGGTTTCGCCCACGGCTTTCAGGCCTTGGAGCCCGCGAGCGAATTGCTGTACCTGCACACAGCCTTCTACCACCCACCATCCGAAGGCGGCCTTCGTCACGACGACCCAAGACTCGCCATCACCTGGCCGTTGCCGCCGCAGGATCTGTCACCTCGTGACCGGGCCCATCCAATGCTGAGCGCCGATTTCACCGCGATTGCGTTATGAAGTGCCGACATTGCGGCGTGCCCTTGGAGCACAGCCTCATCGATCTCGGCTTTGCGCCGCCCGCAAACGCCTACCTGCAAGCCGAGGACCTGTGTTCCCCGGAGATGTACTACCCGTTGCGCGTTCAGGTTTGCCACCGGTGCTGGCTGGTGCAAACCGAAGATTACGCACGCGCGGAGGAGCTGTTCAGCGCCGACTACGCCTACTTCTCCAGCACCTCGAGCAGTTGGCTCGATCACGCGGCCGGCTATGCGCGCACGATCATCGACCGGCTGCAGCTCGGTCCCGAGAGTTTTGTCGTCGAAGTTGCATCCAATGACGGCTACCTGCTGAAAAGTTTCGTGGCAGCGGAGATCCCCTGCCTGGGCATCGAGCCGACGGCAAGCACGGCGGCTGCCGCCGAGGCGCTGGGTATCCCGGTGGCGCGGGAATTCTTCGGCGAGGCGTTAGGACGTCGACTATCGAGCGAAGGACGGCGGGCGGATCTCATCGTCGGCAACAACGTGTACGCCCACGTTCCTGACATCAACGACTTCACCCGCGGGTTGGCCGCGGCGCTGAAGCCGGAAGGCGTTGTCACGCTGGAGTTTCCGCACCTGATGCCGTTGATCGAACGGACCCAGTTCGACACCATCTATCATGAGCACTTCTCCTACCTTTCGCTCACCACGGTGGCCCAGATCTTCGCCATGGCCGGGTTACGTGCGTGGGACGTGGAAGAGTTGCCGACCCACGGCGGAAGCCTGCGCGTCTATGGTTGTCACGCCGCGGCACCGATCTCGACCACAGACTCGGTCAGCTCGCTGCTGGCGCGCGAGGGCCAGTTCGGGTTGACGCGACTCGAGACCTACACGGCCTTCCAGTCGCGGGCCGACCGGGTCAAAGATGACCTCTTGGCTTTCCTCATCGATCAGAAGCGCACCGGTCGGCGCGTCGCGGCCTACGGTGCCGCGGCAAAAGGCAACACCTTGTTGAACTACGCAGGTGTGAGGGCCGACTTGCTGCCCTACGTTTGCGATGCCGCGGAGTCCAAGCAGGGAAAGTTCATGCCAGGCAGCCACATCCCCATCCGCTCCCCCGAGGCACTGCGCGAGAATCCGCCCGACGATGTGATCATCTTGCCCTGGAACATCGCCGATGAGGTGCGGACTCAAATGGCTGATCTTGCCCGCAGCGGCACACGTTTCGTGACGGCAGTCCCCCAGTTGAAGTTCCTGTGAAGAATCTCAGGCCACCCGTCTCAAATACCCGTCCGGCGCCACGGTTATCGCCAGCTTGTGCTGAATGCTCTTGTCGATCTCGAACTCCGAGTGGGTCTTGAGGTATTCCCGAACGGCGGTCTTCGGGTTGTCACCGGGACCCCATGGGCGATCGGGAAAGGTGTTGGCGGGCAAGTCATCAACGTAAGTGTCGAAGACGACGCAGTAGCTGCCCACTGAGGCCAGCGGCGCATAGGCCTCCAGCTCGGCCAGCACGTGCTCATGGGTGTGGTTGCTGTCCAGACACACCATGACGTGCTGGTGGCCGGCAGCTATCTCGCGCACCTGCGCCACCACCTCGGGCGCGATGCTCGAGCCCTCGATCATCTGGATGCGGGAGGCCATGGGGTGCGCGTCGATGGCTGCACGGTTGTGCGCCCGGATGTCGATATCGATGCCCAGCACTTTGCGATTGGACTTGGTCGGATCGAACGTGACACCGGCGTTTATGGCGTCGGTCATGTCCAGCAGCGCCAGCATGGTCGCGCTGAATATGATCGATCCGCCGTGGGCGATGCCCGTCTCGATGATCAGGTCCGGACGGACACGCCAGATCAACTCCTGCATGGCGAAAACGTCTTGGGGATACTGGATGATCGGCCGCGACATCCAGAAAAAGTTGTACGAGTACTTGGAAAGCGCCGAGGTATGGATGAATTCGGCCGCCTGCGCTTGGAGGCGGTCGTTGCGTGACATGGCGTCGATCCGGTCTACGACTTCATCTTCAAAATCAGTCACGCCCGGCTCCGGTCGAATCGGATCGGTCTCTCGTCACGTCGCACTCTCCTCCGGACCGGTCGCCACGTCGTTGCGTACGCCGATGGCCCGCGGTGGGTCGAAAATGTTTTCGGGCCGAGCCCCAAAACGTAATAGGTCGCGCCGACCGTACTCGTCGGCGATGCGTTCGGCGAGTTGTCGAACGGTCACCGCTTCACCAGAGCAGATGTTCACCGCGCCCTGCTGGCACCCCAGCGCTACATCGGCGATCATCCCGGCGGCGGCCTTCACGTCGAGGTAGTCACGTTCCTGATCGCCGCGGGTGAGGAGCACTTCTTCGCCCGCCCCCAGTTGTCTGCGAATGTATGAAACCAGCCCCCGCTCATCTTCATCCAAACCTTCTCCATGCACGTTGAAGATCCGACACCAGGCGAAGCTGACGCTCGTGGTGTCAAAAAAACACCGGAGTACGTGGAAGGCGGACGCCTTGCATGCGCCATACAAAGTGTTCGGCACCAACGGGGTATCGGTCGCCATCAGGTCTGCGGAAGGGTCGTACTCCGCGAACGTTCCGACACCAACGAATCGCTTGCCCCCGACTGTGGCGAACGCGGACGCGAGGTCGAGTGTGCCGGTAAGGCAGGCCAGGTTCAACCGCGACGTGTAATGACCGGGCTCCCCATGCCAAGCCGCATGCACCAAGGTTTCCGACCCCTCGAGCAATTCTTCCAATCGGCCCGTTACTTCTGCGAACAGATCGGGCGTCTTCACCACCTCTAGCCGTCCACGTGCCGGGACGTCAGGGAGACGAGACGGATCGCGCACCAGCACCCGCACCGAGCAGCCCCGCTCGAGAAGGTTGCGCAGGATCCGCCTTCCGACGAATCCCGTCGCTCCGGTCAACGTGACAGTCATGGCAGCCTCAGCTTCTGCATTCCGGGTCGGATTCTGCTCGACGAGCGCGCGTGTTGCCTCCGCTTTGCGGCACGAAACCAGATCCCACACCTCACCCGAAAACAGGCGCAGAAAGGGTTTCGTGAATTCGTGGATTGCTGCCCTGGCACAATCGCCCAGGTGACCGCCCGTGATCGTCTTCGGAGCGTTCCGGGTGGACCGCTTCGACCCCACGAGTTGGCGCATGCCGCGGTCATCGGTGGACTCTCTGCGGTCATCGTGATCATTGCCGTGGTGATCCCGTTTGCTAAGTCCTTGGGCGTGCTGGGGATTCTGCTGCCGGGTCTGCTGGCCTACCGCTTCCGCCTTCGGGCCGTGGTCGCGGCAACGGTCACCGGTGGCGTGATTACCTTTCTGATCACCGGCCTGGGCGGCTTTTTTGCGGTTCTGAACTGCGCCAGTGTCGGCGGGTTGGCCGGGTTCGTCAAACGCACGGGTCGAGGCACGCCGACGTTGCTGGGCCTGTCTTTGGTCGTCGGGGTGATCAACGCCGCTTTCTGGGTCGGCGTCTTTGCCGTGTCGACTCAGCTGCGGCAGTTGATGTTCGTGGTGATCACCGCGACGGTGGACGGCATCGCTGCCTTCCTGTCGTGGGTGCACCTGCAGGGGCTCGGCGCGGCGATACAGCGGTACCTCGCCGAGGGGCTCGACCACTGGCCGTTGCTGCTCTTCGGCTATCTCGTCCTCGGTTCCGCGATCGCATGTTTGATCGCGTGGTCGGTGCTGTCCAGGGTGTTGGACCGGCTCCGCGACATCATGCCCGGGGGCTACGAACTGGACGCTGCGGAGCCCAGCGCGCACGCGTCCCAGGAAGTTCCGATCGCGCCGGTGCCGGTGCGGTTGGACAAGGTGCGGTTCCGCTATCCGGGCGCGGCGAAAGACGCGCTCTGCGACGTCAGCCTGGACGTGCATCCCGGCGAACACGTCGCCATTACCGGCGCGAACGGTTCCGGCAAGACCACGTTGATGCAGATTCTGGCCGGCCGGGAACCGACCTCGGGTTCGGTGGACCGGCCCGGCGCGGTGGGTCTGGGCCAGATGGGCGGCACCGCGCTTGTCCTGCAGCACGCGAAAAGCCAAGTCCTGGGCACAAGGGTCATCGACGATGTGATCTGGGGACTACCACCGGGTACCGATGTCGACGTCGCCCGGTTGCTCAGCGAGGTCGGGCTGGCGGGTTTCGCCGAACACGAGACCGGCAGCCTATCCGGAGGGGAACTGCAGCGCCTTGCGTTGGCAGCGGCGCTCGCCCGGGAACCGGCACTCCTGATCGCCGACGAGGTCACAGCAATGGTTGACCAACCGGGTCGCGACGCGCTGCTGCGTGTGCTGTCCGGTCTCACCACACGGCACCGGACGGCTCTGGTGCACATCACCCACGACGACAACGCGGCCGCGTGCGCCGACCGGACGGTCAACCTCAGCGATTCACTGGATGACACCGGCGAAGTCGAAACAGCCGTGCCAACCGCAGTGCCCACCATCGCGGTCAAGAACTGCTCGCACGTGCCGGTACTGGAACTCGTCGGTGTCGGACACGAATACGGCAGTGGCACACCGTGGGCCAAGACCGCCCTGCGCGATATCAACTTCGTGGTGGAGCAAGGAGACGGGGTCTTGATCCACGGTGGGAACGGCTCGGGTAAGTCGACGCTGGCATGGATCATGGCCGGGTTGACGGTTCCCACCTCCGGCGTCTGCCTGATTGATGGCGAACCCGCCTACGAGCACGTCGGCGCGGTGGCGTTGTCGTTCCAAGCGGCCCGGCTCCAGTTGATGCGCAGCTTCGTCGGCTTGGAAGTTGCGTCCGCAGCAGGCTTTTCGCACCACGACGAAGACCGCGTGGCGGCAGCGCTGGCGTCCGTCGGGTTGGGGCCCGCGTTCGCCGATCGGCGCATCGACCAGCTCAGCGGGGGCCAAATGCGCCGTGTGGTGCTTGCCGGGCTGTTGGCGCGATCCCCGAGAGCGTTGATTCTCGACGAGCCGCTGGCAGGCCTGGACACGACCGGCCAACGAGGCCTGCTGCAGCTGCTGGCCAGCCTGCGCCGTGAACAGGGTCTGACGGTGGTGGCCGTTTCGCATGACCCCGTCGGGCTGGAGGACATTTGTCCGCGGATCCTGCATTTACACAATGGCGTACTGGAAACGGCCTCGTCCGCGGCGGGGAGTGGGCTGTGACGGCAACCTCCTCTGGCCACAGCCCGACCAAGGGCCCGACCAGGCGATCTCCTCGTCGGGGTCTGTTACTGGTTCCGGTGCCCGGAAGATCGCCGATCCACAATTTGTGGGCAGGCACCAAACTGCTTGTTGTCCTTTGGTTTTCGGTGCTGCTGTGGTTTTATCCCGGCTGGGTGATGATCGGGATGGTGTGGATTCTGGTGCTGACCGCGGCCCGGGTCGCCCGCATTCCGCGTGGCGCTCTGCCGTCGCGGCCTCGTCGGCTGTGGATTCTGATCGCGTTGGCTGTCGTGTTTGCGACGCTGGCCGGCGGTAGTCCGGTGATCTCGGTGGGCGGAGTCGACATCGCACTCGGTGGTGCGTTGCACGCCCTGCGGGCCGCCCTGCTGGCGTTCGGCCTGATCGGGCTGGCGGCGATGGTGTCCTGGACCACCAACGTCTCCGAAATCGTTCCTGCAATAACGACATTGGCCCGCCCGTTCACCTATTTGCGAATCCCCGTACGCGAATGGGCGGTGGCCTTGGCGCTCGGGCTGCGCGCCTTCCCAATGCTGATCGACGAGTTCCAGACCCTCTACGCGGCCCATCGGTTACGGTCCAGGCAGCCGCAGCCAAATCGTAAGGCCCGTCGTCGACAGCAGGCGCGAGACGTGATCGACCTGATCGCTGCGGCCCTGGCCATGACTATGCGACGCGCCGACGAAATGGGCGACGCAATAACCGCTCGCGGCGGAACCGGGCAGTTCTCTGCCGCTCCGGCGCGGCCGAAACTGGCGGACTGGGTGACCCTCGCGATCGCTGCGGTCGCCGGTGGTAGCGCGGTCGCGGTCGAGACCATTCTCCACATCAGCCAGTAACTGGGCCTGGCTCGCCCCAGACCGGTGTCCTCGCGTGCCCTTCGTCTGAGATGGAGCGCTCGACAAGGTAGCGTTCCCCGCCGTGTGGAGTTCGCTGCTGGGACTGGCGTTTCTGGTGGCGATCAATCCGGTGCTTCTCGCGGTCATCCTTCTGATGGTCTCCCGGCCACGGCCCGTGCGAAACCTGCTGGCCTACTGGGTCGGCGGCATGATCATGTATCTCTCCTGCCTGCTGCTTCCGCTGATGGTGCTGCACCTGATACCGGCATTCGCGTCGTTTTCGCAAGAGATGACCGTGCCCGCCACGTCGGCAAGCGCCGCCGCCCGGCACATTCAGCTCGGCATGGGAACGCTCATGCTCCTGATCGCAGCGGTGATAACCGTGCGGTCCTTCGCGCGTCAGCGGGCGTCCGTGCCGGCCCCGGGCGGCAACACACCAACCGCAACGTCACCCCTGGGGCCGCTGGGTGCTGCCGCCGCTGAGGGCGGATCGGCGATCCGCCGGCTGCTCGGCCGCCTCCAAAATGCGTGGGACGACGGATCCTTGTGGGTCGCCTTCGTGTTCGGGCTCCTCGGGTTGCCGCCTCCGTTGCTGGTGCTATTCGTAGGTGCCACCATCGTTGGCTCAGGAGCCGGGATCGGCACGCAGGTCTTCGCGGTCATCGTGTTCGTCATCGCGGTGTTTTCAGTCGTCGAGATCGCTCTGCTCAGCTATCTGGTCGCGCCGACGAAAACCCAAGCGATACTGCAACCGCTGCATGACTGGGCGCTGGCTCACCGTCGGCATGTGCTGGTAGCCATCTTTACCCTGGTCGGGCTCTTCACGGTGGGCAAGGGCATCGGCATCTTCTGAGCTGTTGAATATGAGCGGCCTTCAGCTGGGGCAGCTCACGCCCAAGGCCCGCGGCGCCGGTGAGCTATAGCGAGGGCCTCGTAGGCGAGGCTCACGATGGACGGCCGGACAAGCCAGTTGAACTTGTGGAGGCGGTGGAAATTTTCCAACGCCATCCGGAATCCGTATTCGTTCTCCCGGTACTGCTCGAAAACGCGATCCAGCGCGGACTGATTCAAAGACTCGTCCCGCGCCGCCGCGCGCAGTGTGTCGTAGACCGTGGAAATCCAACCTGTGCCGAAGGGCGCAGTCACCGGGCCACTCTGTCGCTGGCGGTGGAGGTCAGGTTTGAGGAACTCGTCGATGGCGCGCTCGTTGTCGGTGTTGAGATCGATCGGCAGCGCCGCGGAAATCCGCTTTACTTCCCTGCGCCAATCGTCAAGGAGGTTGGGGTACTCGACGAATACCCTTGGCAGGTTTCGTGTGTTTCGCTCTGCCAGCAGATTGGCTTTCAGCCACAGGGCGGCCGCGAGCTCCGGTGAGGCCCCATTGAACCTCGCAAGCGACTTGGCAACCTCCTGCGGATGGCGCACCGTGATCACGGCCGCGACGTCGAATCCGGCATGACGCGCCGCCTCGAACCACATGTCCGACAGTGCCGTTATATGTAGGTCCTTGATGACAACCAGCGGCGCGGCCGGCAATGTGGTGAGGAACGCGCTGATCTTGGCGACGCTTGCGGCCTTCTCGTCGGTGTCGAACGCGCCTTCCTCCTGCAAGCGCAATGTCGGGTCGAACCATTCGCTTCCATGGCGGCGCAAGATACCGATGTTGATCCGGTGCGACGCGCGCGGCTCCCAATAGCCGAGTGGATTGGAAGCGTTGGCTCCCGCCAGGCCGGGCGGGAGCGCAGCGCCGCACAGTGAGAGCATCCGCGTGAGCGCCGACGTGCCCGAGCGGGTCACGCCCAGGACGAACAGAGCAACCGGGCGAGCCGCAGCACCCGCGGGCTGCTGCGCCGGGCTCACCGGCAAAACTCTGTGCTCGGAACCACGTGCGCCGCACCGGTCGTGGCAGTGTAGGGGCCGCTTGTCACGGCACCAGGATAACGGTGGATCGGGTCAAACTGGCCTCTTTAGCGTGAATACCCTTCTGCTATGGGCGATTTGGTCGCCGCTCACAGCATGAGACGAGTGCGCCGCTTAGGCCCATCAAACCGGTATTCAAGACAAGTTCCGCGTCGCACTTCGACTTCGGTTCTGGTCGGCGGCTCCGCTATCAGCGACTCGCCCTGCCTTATCGGGCCCGCATGACGAACCCTGCTTGGTCACCGCGGCCTAGCCGATTGAGCCGATCTGCGCTCTTTTCCCACTCCCAAATTTGCTTCGGACTAAACAGTCGAAGAATCTTCGTGTCGGTCACGGCAACCCCTCGCCTATATGCTTCGCTCCCCATGAACTGGCCTAAATTCGAATCGTCAAATGTCTGCTCCACGACCAGCCCGGCCTTCTCCGCCGCCAATGCCATTGCCCTTCGAGAAGGCACGACGAAATGCCGAGGAGCGTCGATCTGCACCCAATCCGCTAAATAAGTTTTCCACGCTTCGGATGAGGTCGTCGGCGTGCGAGCCAGACAGATGCCGTCAGCAGCGAGCTTTTCGGATGCCGTTTTGAGCGCCGCGATCGGGTTGGGGACGTGTTCGAGCGAATGATTGAACATTATGAGATCGAATTCGCCGGTCACTTCGCTCAAATGCCCCTTTTTCAGCCGCACCCCTTGAGGCGTCTCACGGTCGGCTGTGATGAACGGATCCGTACCAAGCAAGTTGGTGAACCCCACTCTGGCCAACCGGTCGAGGAGCGCACCGCCACCACATCCCACGTCCAGAATTCGCGCGTCCGACTTGAGCTGAAGCTGAGCGAGAATTCCGGCGACGTCTCCGCCGAGAAGTGCGCGAAGGATGCCGTCGGGCAGCCGCCTCGTCAGTAGCGCACCGGCGAACCCGCCGCCTACACCCAATTTTTTGCGGTCTTGCTGTGTGATGAGCCATCGAGACAGCCGCGCACCGCCGGGCTTGTATGAGTAGTAATCCGTCGCATAATGGCGCTGGAGCTCGTCACCCTCAAGCAAATTCACAATTTGTAATGTCTCGCATGCTTCGCAGAAGTAGTATTCAAAATGCTCCCGAGTTCCGAACATCATTTCGCGAACCCAGATAGTCTTATGAGGGCCAACCGATCCGCATATTCGGCAGTCTTTACTAATCTCGTTAACGGGGTCGATCCTCGAGCCAACCGATTGCTGCGCGCCCTGTGTATCGATGGGTGAAGCGGTCCATCCGATGAAAGGTCGCTCCGCCTCGCACATCGTGACCTACCTTCGCAGAATTCCGACCGCCCCGCGACGCGGGACGCTATAACGCGCCTGAACCGTGGCGTATTCTCCGCCAAGAGGACTGATCAGAGGTAGACACTAAGCGTTGCCACAGACGATGTCCAGGCCGACTTAAGCGACTGACGCATACCGACGCAGTATCGGCGGCCCGATCCCGAATCCGGCTAATCACATCGGATTCCGAGGCCGCTAACGATAAAGTGCCCTCGCTAAGACAGCGCGCGGCGGTTTCCGCCCCGGATAGTGCGACCAAATAGGCATTCACCGCGATAGCGCCGGGTCACCGTCTATCCTGCGGCCATGGATGAGCGGCTGGACAATCGTCTTGCGTTGGTGGACCAGGCCTTGTTCGCGGGGCATCGCGCCGCTGGACTGAACCTGGTGATCCAAGTCGTGTGGCTCTATGAGCGCGCGATCGACTTCGACGGACTAGAGCGTTTTCACCACCATCTCGGACAAGGGTTGGTGGGACGGCGTATCGAGCGTTCGCCGCTGCCGTTCGCCCGGCATCGGTGGGTAACAGATCGGGGTCCATCGGACATCGATGTCGCCGAACGCGCCCGTCCGCGCACCGAACTCAGCGACTGGGCTGATGAACGCTCGCAGCTTCCTGTTGATCCGGAATGCGGCCCCGGCTGGCATCTCGGCGTCCTTCCCCTTGCCGACGGTGCGACCGCGGTCAGCCTGGTGCTCTCTCACTACGTGGTCGACGGCATCGGGCTCCATCAGGTGGTAGCTGACGCGGTTCGGGGAAACCCTGCCAATCTTGGTTATCCACCGTCGCATTCACGCCCTCGGCGCCGCGCGGTGTTTCAGGACGCCCGCGAAACGGCACGGGAGGCGCCTGAGGTCGGGCGGGCGCTTGTCGCGGCGGCAAGGCTGGCCCGCCATGCACGGCGGGATGCTGCCCGATCAACGGCCTCGCCAGCACCCGTCGCCCTGCGCGCAGTCGACGGCGATGATGCGGTCGTCGTGCCGGCTGTCTCGATCCAAATCGACCTGGCCGAGTGGGATGCCCGCGCAACGGCTCTCGGTGCAACCGGTAAAACGCTGATCGCAGCCTTGGGTGCGAAACTCGCCGAGCGCATGGGGCGCCGTCGCGCCGGCGACGGCTTCGTCACCTTGCACCTCCCCATGAACGAACGCACGGAGGGTGATACGCGTGCCAATGCAATGTCGATTGCGAGCGTGAGCGTCGACCCGACACGCGTAACGACGGAACTCGATGACCTCCGCGCTGCCATCAAGCAGGCACTGAACACCCTGCGGGAGACGCCGGATGAGACGCTTCAGTTGCGGTCACTGGTCCCGTTCACGCCGAAACTCGCGTTGAAGCGGATGGTCGATGCGGGGCTCGCCGACCCCGATGCCCCCGCGCTTTGCTCGAACCTCGACGAGTTCGACCCGATTGTGTACCGTCCCGATGGCACCGACGGTGAGATCATTCTGACGCGAGCCACAGCGCAAGGCGTAACGCGACAGTGGCTCGAGTTGACGGGGGGTCAGATGGCTCTGCAGTCGTGGCGCGTCGCAGGCGGCTCCAAGATCTACTTCACCGTGAACGCCTACCAACCGGGCGTGGTTGACACCAAGCCCGCTTTGCACGAGCTGATTGCGAAGACGTTGGCCGAGTTCGAGCTGACCGGCCATATGTACTGAACCGGAACGCCTGCGCGAAACCGACTCCCGGCGCTACCGCGGTGTTTCAGGCAACCGCTGACGCAAGCTTCTCACCGACGGCGCGTCCACCAGGGCGCTCACCGGCAGGCGAACATCGAAGGCCGTGTTGATCGCGGCGATCGCCCGCATCGCGGCAAGTGAATCCCCGCCCAGGTCGAAGAACGAATCGTCGGCCCCTACCCGGTCTGCCTCGAGCACCTGCGCGAAGATGTCTGCCAGAAGCTGCTCGGCCAGATCGACCGGCGCGCGATAACCACCGGACGACGGGGTCGTCACAGCCCGGTTCTCCCATCCGCTGCGCTGCTGGTGATCTCCGGCGTCAAGCGAATCGATCGACGACAACGGTCGGGTCGGATCGGCGGTCATGTCCGCCAATATCCGGGTGAACCGGCTCATCAGCGTTTCGATGGTGGCCGGGTCGAACCGGTCGGTGCGGAACTGGACGCGCAGATCCAGCTCGTCGCCCGGCACCGCTTGCACCGTGAGCGGGTAGTGGTAGTAGTCGCGGACGGTGAACCCAGCGACACCCAGATCGTGGCCGCCCGACAATCCGGCGGCGTCGATCGGATAGTTCTCGAAGACGAAAACGGTGTCGAACAATCTGTTCTGCCCGGTGACACGGTGAATGTCGCTGAGCGCCAGGTGCTGATGCTCAAAGGTCTGCTCCAGCGCGCCTTGAAGCTGATCGAGCAACTCGACGGTGGTGGTTTCGGTCGCGATGCGGGCGCGCACCGGCACCGTGTTGATCGACAGGCCCACCATCGCCTCCGCACCGGCGACCTCTGCCGGCCTCCCTGAAACCACGGCGCCGAACGCGACATCGTGCTGGCCGGTCAGCCACATCAGCAGCTGCGCCCAGGCTGCCTGCAGCACAGTGTTCACGGTGATGTGCCGCGAACGCGCAAGCTCGGCCATCGCCCGGGTGGTGTCTTCCGGAACCCGGAAGGATCGGATGTCCCTGGGGCCCAAGCCCAGTCGGTCGGGTGGGCTGACCAGCGTGGGGGTCTCGAAGCCGTCGAGCACCTCACGCCAGGCCGCCCGGGCGGCTTCGACGTCGCGTTCGGCCAGCCAGGAGACAAACCTGCGGTAGGGCACCGAGGCGGGCAGTCGCTGCCCGAAATAGGTGGCGAAGATCTCCCCGAGCAGGATCGGCATCGACCAGCCGTCGAGCACAATGTGGTGATTGGTCAGCACGAACCGGTGGCGCTCCTCGCCGGTGCGGGCCAGCGCCGCACGCAAGGCCGGCTGCTCTGCGAGATCGTAGACCTCGGCGCGCTCGGCGGCGCACATGCGCTGAATTCGCTCATCGACGTCGGCTTCACCACTGAGATCAAGGTATTGCCAAGAGATTTCAGGGTTGGCCGGGATGACTTGTACTGGTTCGTCGCCGAGGTGGTGGTGGAAACGAGCAGCCAGGTTCGGGTGCCGGTTGACGACGGTTTGCACCGCGTCATGTAGCCGCTCGGCGTCCAAGGGGCCGGTGACGGTGAAGTCCAGTTGCACGGCGTAGACGTCGTCCTCGTCGCCCGCCGCAGTCAAGGCGTGGAACAGCAAGCCCCGTTGCAGCGAGGTCAGCGGCAATACGTCAGCCACGTCGTAGCGTTGGGCCAGCGCTTCGATCTGGGCCTGGCTCAGCCGCGCCGGTGCGATGTCCGACGGTGTCAACCCGCCCCCGCCGTGTTGCACGTGGGCGCAGATGCCCGCCAGGGCTTCAAACCACAACCGGCTCAACCGATCGACCTGCCCATGATCAAGCGCTGAAGGCGCCCACGTCCAGGTCGCGTGCAACTGCGGACCGGTCGCGGTGTCGACCGTGGCAGCGTTCAGTTCCAAGGTGTGCATCAACGGCATCGCGATCGCCGCGGCCACACCGCTGACCGACGAACCGTCGGGCGCCAGGCGCCACAGATCCTCGGAAAGCTCGCCGGCGGCCGCACCGAGGCGCCCGAGATAGTTGAATCCGACCCGCGGATCCTCGTCGCGCAGTTGCACTTCCGGGTTCAGATACCGCAGCAGCCCATATGTGAGTCCGTCGGGCAGGGCCCGCAGCTGTTCTTTGGCGGCCTTGAGCACCGCCCCCAGGCCGGGATCACCGCCACGCACCTCGGCCCAGTCCAGTCCACCCACGTTGAGCGCGACCGGATATTTCGTGGTGAACCAGCCCACCGTGTGCGACAGGTCCACCTCGTCACCCAGCTCCTCGTGACGGCCGTGGCCTTCGACGTCGATGCCCACCGGAGCGGTATCGGCATCGACGAACTCGGCCAGCGCGAGTCCCAATGCGATCAACAAGATGTCGTTGATTCCGGCATGGAACGCCGCGGGCACCTCGCCGAGCAACAACCGGGTGGTCTCGGTGTCCAACGGCACCGTCAGGTTCCCCGCATTGGCGAAGGTATCCACCGAAGGCACGACCGCCGGCAACAACGCAGGCGCCGACGCCACCTGTCGCCACGCATCGGCGGTAGCGACGACCTGTTCGTCGCGGGCGTGTTCGGCCAGCAGCGCCGACCACCGCGCAAACGAAGTTCCGGACCCAGGCAATTCCACCGGCCGCCCAGCACGATGAGATGCCCAAGCGAAGTTGATGTCTTCCAACAGGATTCGCCAGGACACGCCATCGACCGCGAGGTGGTGCACGATCAACACCAACTGACTCGTGGAGGCGACCCACAGCGCGCTGAGCATCCTCCCCGCGGTCGGGTTCAGCCGCGACCGCGCGGCCACCAAGGCCGCGTCCGAGAACGCATCCACGGCGTGCACGCACTCATCCGCGCGCACCTCGACCGACTCGGGCACCTGCAACGACCAGCCGCCGGCCCCATCGTCGTCGACCCGCAGCCGCAGCATGGCATGGCGATCCAGCAACGCTTGCACCAGCACCACGACGTCGCCCCGGTCCGCCGTGTCGGGGGCCTGCAAGACCACCGTCTGGTTGAACTCTCCGGTCGGGCCGTCGACCTCCTGCAACCACCGCACGATCGGTGTGCCCACCACCGGCCCGACGCCCTCGTCGATCACACCGGCAGCAGCCCCGTCTGCCGTGCGCGCCACCCGGGCCAGCCTGGCCACGGTCTGCTCGACGAACACATCGCGCGGACGGCACAGCACCCCGGCGGCGCGGGCCCGCGAAACCACCTGCATCGACAGAATGCTGTCCCCGCCGAGTTCGAAGAACGACTCGTCGACCCCGACCCGCTCCAGCCCCAGCACCTGGGCGTAGATACCGGCCAAGACCTCTTCTACCGCAGTGGCGGGAGCGCGATAACGATCCGTATCGCTGTACTCCGGAGCCGGCAACGCCCTCGTGTCCAGCTTGCCGTTGACCGTCAACGGCAACGACTCGAGCACCACCACCGCCGCGGGCACCATGTAGCTGGGCAACCGCTGCGCCAACGCCGCACGCAGCTCCGCCGCATCCACCGTTCCGGTGGCATACCCCACCAGGCGCTTATCGCCGGGACGGTCCTCGCGCGCGATCACGACCGCCTGCTGCACGCCGTCCAGTCCGGCGAGAGTCGCCTGCACCTCGCCCAACTCGATGCGGTATCCGCGGATCTTGACCTGCTCGTCGATGCGGCCGACATACTGCAACTGCCCGTCGGCGCCCCAACGCACCAAATCGCCGGTGCGATACATCCGCGCTCCGGCCCCCGCGAACGGGCACGCCACAAACCGCGACGCGGTGAGCCCTGCCCGCCCGACATAGCCGTGAGCCAATCCGCCGCCGGCGACATACAACTCACCGACCACACCGGCGGGTACCGCACGTAACGAGCCGTCGAGAACGAAAAAGCCCAAATGCGTCAACGGCACACCGATCGGGCTGACCGCGCGCTCGATGTCAGCCTCGGTGATCTCCCTGAACGAGGCATGGACCGTCGTCTCGGTGATTCCGTACATATTGATCAACCGCGGTGAGCCCGCATGCGACTGCATCCACGGCCCCAGCCGCGCGGGCTCCAAGGCCTCTCCACCGAAAACCACCGTCTGCAGCTTCAACTGCTGGCCGAGCTCCGGCTGCAGACCGTTGGCAGCCTGCAGCGCATAGAAGGCCGACGGGGTCTGGCTCAACACGCGGACCTGCTCACTGACCAGCAACGCCAGCAGCTCTTCCGGGGAGCGCACCACCGTGTCGGGCACGATCACCACCCGACCGCCGCGCAGCAGCGCCCCCCAGATCTCCCACACCGAGAAGTCGAACGCCAACGAATGACACTGCGTCCACGCCTGACCCGCCAACTCCAGATCGGCATCCAGTGTGTCCAACAGCTGCACGACGTTGCGGTGGGGAACGGCAACGCCCTTGGGCACACCCGTAGTTCCCGACGTATAGATCACATACGCCAGATCTTCGGGGCTCGCCGCCGAGAAGGATTCTTCAGCAACGGAATTCGAATCCAACGGCGCATCGGCGATGTCGATGACCACTGCGCTACGGCCGTCCACCCGCGACCGCAGGTCCGCGGTCGTGACCACTGCCACCGGCGCGGCGTCACCCAGGACAAACTCGGTGCGCGCCTCAGGATGTGCCGGATCCATCGGCACATATCCCGCACCACACTTGAGTACCGCCAGCATCGCCAAGACCGCATCGACCGACCGCGGCAACAACAACCCCACCCGGTCACCGCGACCCACACCTGCGGCGGTCAACGCCCGTGCCAGGTTCGACGACGCCGCATCCAACTCGGCGTAGGTCAACGAGCGACCGTCACCCGACACCGCCACCGCCTCCGGTGACCGCGCGACTTGACCGGCGAAGAGTGCGGGAATCGACTCCGAAACCGACGGCTGCTCGGTCAACGCGGCCCGATTGCCCCACCCGAACAACTGGGCATGCTCCCCGGCATCGAGAACATCCACCGTCGACAAGCGGACGCTCTGGTCGGCCGTTATCGCTTCCAGTACCAGCCGTAGCCGCGCAACCAGCACCTCGATGCTGGCCGCGTCGAACACATCGGTGCGGAACTCCACGTCGCCGCCGATTCCGGCGGGTTCGCCCGACTCGGTCCAGCGTTCAGCCAGGCCGAATGTCAGGTCCATGCGGGCGGTGTTCGTGTCCGCCGGCAGCGAGTTGATCTGCAGATCGCCCAAGTCCAGTGAGGAGGTCGGACCGAACGACTGCCCGGCGAAGTGCCAGGACAACATCACCTGGATCAGCGGGGAGTGAGCGAGGCTTCGGACGGGGTTGAGTCGCTCCACCAGTACCTCGAAGGGCACATCCTGGTGTTCGTAGGCGGCCAGGCTTCGCGTTCGAACGTGCTCCAGCAGTTCGGCGACGGTGGGGTCGCCGGCCAGATCGACCCGCAGCACCAAGGTGTTGACGAAGAAGCCGACCAACTCATCGAGTGCGGGGTCGCGCCGCCCGGCGATTGGAAACCCGACGGCCACATCGGTGCTGGCACTGACTTTCGACAACAGCGCCGCAAGGGCGGCCTGGACCACCATGAAGCTCGTGGTGTGGTGCTCACGGGCCACCGCAGCGACCCGGTCCTGCAGTTCGGCGGGCCAATCCACGGCCACCCGGTCGCCGCGATGATCGGCGACAGCCGGGTAGGGCCGGTCGGTCGGCAACTGCAGGCGTTCGGGCAATCCCGCCAACGCGTCATCCCAGAACGCCAACTGGCCGGCGATGCGGCTGTCCGGATCGTCGAGGTCACCGAACTGGTCGCGTTGCCACAGCGTGTAGTCGACATACTGCACCGGCAACGGCGCCCAGTTGGGGTCGTGCCCCTCACTCCGGCTGGCATAGGCCACTCCGAGATCCCGCATCAGCGGCGCGATGGACCAACCGTCGGCGGCAATGTGGTGCACGACCGCCACCGCCACATGCTCGTCATCGGCGACCCGGAAAAGCTGTGCCCGCATGGGGATTTCGGAGGCCAGGTTGAAGGTGTAGGAAGCCGCGACGTTGACCGCCTCGCGCAACTCGTCCGTCGACCAGCCGGTGGCATCGATTACCTGCCAAGCCAAGTCGGCCTGCTCGGCCGGCAACACCAGCTGCTGGGGCGCCCCGTCGACCATCGCGAACAGGGTGCGCAGGCTCTCGTGACGGGCGACCACGTCGGTGAGCGCTTGGCGCAACGCCTCGACGTCAAGGCGACCGCGGAGCTGCAGTGCCACCGCCATGTTGTAAATCGCTGAGGGACCCTGCAATTGGTCGAGGAACCACAACCGCTTCTGAGCGAACGACAACGGAACTTCCGTCGGACGTTCCACTGGCTTCAAGGGTTCGAGCCGGGCGGAATCCGCACCGATGCGGGGGGCCAACTGAGCCACCGTCGGCGCCTCGAACACGGTCCGCACCGACAAGTCGCCATCGAGACTGCTGTTGACTGCGGCGATCAGGCGCATCGCCGATAGGGAATCGCCGCCGAGATCGAAGAAGGAGTCGTCGATGCCGACGCGTTCGACATCGAGGACCTGGGCGTAAATACCGGCCAGCAGTTCTTCGACCGCGGTGGTGGGGGCGCGGTACTGGTCGGTGTCGCTGTACGCCGGGGCGGGCAGCGCGCGGGTGTCGAGCTTGTTGTTGACCGTCAACGGCAACGCCTCGAGCATCACCACCGCCGCAGGCACCATATAGCCGGGCAGCCGCTCAGCAAGCGCAGCGCGCACCGTACTCGGATTGGCGGTGCCAGTTATGTAGGCCACCAGACGCTTGTCGCCGGGGCGGTCTTCCCGCGCGATCACCGCCGCCTCGGCTACCCCATCAAGCGAAGCCACCGCGGCCTGAATTTCGCCGAGTTCGATGCGGTAGCCGCGGATCTTGACCTGCTCATCGATGCGGCCCAGATACTGCAATTGCCCATCCGCGCCCCAGCGCACCAGATCCCCGGTCCGATACATCCGCTTCCCCGCACCGCCGAACGGGCAGGCCACAAACCGCGACGCCGTCAACCCGCCTCGGCGCACGTAGCCCACACCGACCCCGGCGCCGGCCACATACAACTCCCCGGCCACCCCCGCCGGCACCTGGCGCAACAACCCGTCCAGCACAAACAACGCCGCACCCGACACCGGCGACCCGATCGGCACCACGCCCGATCCGGCCGCCAGCGGAGCGCTGATCGCCACACACATCGTAGTCTCGGTCGGACCGTAGGCGTTGAGCATCAGCCGCCCCGGCGCCCACCGATCCACCACCTCTGGCGGACAGGCCTCACCGGCCATCACCAACGCCGTGCCGGCCAACCGCTGCGCGGAGAGCATCTTGACCGCCGACGGGGTCTGGGTCAGCACACTGACCCCCTCGCCGACCAACATTTCTTGGAAGTCCTGCGGCGACGCGGTCACCTCCTCAGGCACCACCACCAAACGCCCACCGCGAAGCAACGCCCCAAAGATCTCCCACACAGAGACGTCAAAAGCCAACGAATGACACAGCGGCCACACCCCAGCCGCCGGCAACCCCGCATCCAAACTCGCCAACAACTGCGTCACGTTGCGATGAGAGACCGCCACCCCTTTGGGCACACCCGTCGTCCCCGAGGTGTAAATCACGTACGCCACATCATCGGCGGCCGGCGTCGGCAAACTGATCTCGGGCGCAGAATCAACAGCGAGATCGTCGATATCGATGACCGCCACGTTGAACCCGTCGAGCTGTGAGCGCAGTCCCACGGCGGTGATCACCGCCGCCGGCGCGGCATCGCCAACCACGAACTCGATGCGCGCCGGGGGCACCCCAGCATCAATCGGCACATAGGCCGCCCCGGCCTTGACCACCCCCAGCATCGCCACCACAGCCGACGCCGACCGCGGCAACAACAGCGCCACCGAGTCGCCCGGCCCCACCCCATGGCCGACCAACAGACGAGCCAACCGATCAGAGGCCACATCCACTTCGCGGTACGTCAACTCGACGCCACCGCCACTGATCGCCACCGCCTCAGGCGCCCGCGACACCTGGTCGCCGAACAGATCCGGAATCGACATCGGCGCGCTCACCGGACGGTTCATCACCGCGCGGTTCGCCCATCCATCGAGCAGGGCGCGCTCACCGCCATCGAGAAGGTCCACCGAAGAGAGCCGCCGGGTTGGGTCGGCGGTGATCGCCACCAGCACCCGCCGTAACCGCTCGACCAGCGCCTCGATGCTGGCCGCGTCGAAAACATCGGTGCGGAATTCCACCTCGCCGCCGATCCCGGCGAGTGACCCGTCCTCTCTCCACCGCTCCGCCAGCGTGAACGCCAGATCCATTCGTACGGTGCGCACGTCGACTGGAATCGGGGTCGCTTGCAGATCGCCGAGGGCCAGCGCCGCGGGTTGGTTGTTCTGCCAAGCCAACATCACCTGAACCAACGGGTGGTGGGTCAGATTGCGGATGGGGTTGAGCCGCTCCACCAGCACCTCGAACGGCACGTCCTGGTGCTCATAGGCGGCGACGCTGCGCGTCCGCACGTGGCTCAGCACCTCGGCGACGCTGGGGTTACCGGTCAACTCCACCCGGAGCACCAAGGTGTTGACGAAAAAGCCGACCAACTGGTCGAGGGCGGGATCGCGCCGCCCAGCAACCGGGAAGCCAACGGCCACATCGGAACTGCCGCTCAGCTTCGACAACACCACCGCCAACGCGGCCTGCACCACCATGAAACTGGTCGCGTCGTGCTCGCGGGCCACCCGAGCAATCCGCTCATGGAGCTCGGCCGGCCAGTCGACTGCGATCCGCGCGCCGCGGTTATCGGCCACCGGCGGATAGGGCCGATCAGTCGGCAGCTCAAGGCGTTCGGGCATCCCGGCCAGCGTTTGCTCCCAGTAGGACGCCTGTGCGGCGATGGCACTGTCCGGATCGTCGAGATCACCCAACTCGTCGCGCTGCCACAGCGTGTAATCGACGTACTGAACCGGCAACGGCGCCCAGCCAGGGATCCGTCCGGCACATCGACTGCCGTAAGCGACACTCAGATCACGCGCCAGCGGAGTGATCGACCAGCCGTCGGCGGCGATGTGGTGCACCACGATCGCGAGCACATGCTCGTCGTCTGCGATGCGGAAAAGCGTTGCTCGCAAAGGAATCTCGGCAGCCAGATCGAACGGGTGATGCGCGACCTCGCCGATGGCGTCGTTGAGCCGCCCGGCCGGCCAGTCGCGGGCATCGATCGCTTGCCAGCCGAAATCAGCTTGCTCGGCGGGCACCACCAGTTGCTGGGGTTCGGTCGCGGGGAACCGTGTGCGCAGGCTCTCATGGCGGTCCACCACATCGGCCAGCGCCTGCCCCAAGGCGTCCGCGTCGAGTTCTCCGCTGATGCGCAGTGCCGTCGCCATGTTGTAGATCGGCGATGGGCCCTGCAACTGGCCAAGGAACCACAACCGCTGCTGGGCGAACGACAACGGAATCACCGCGGGGCGCTCCATGGGCACCAACGGCGCCCGCCGCTCTCCTTCCGCACCGATATGGGGAGCCAGCTGGGCAACGGTGGGCGCCTCGAAGATGGCGCGCACTGAAAGATCGGCGTCGAGGCCGTTGTTGATGGCGGCGACCAAGCGCATCGCCGACAGGGAATCCCCGCCCAGGTCGAAGAACGAGTCGTCCACACCGACCCGCTCCACGCCGAGTACCTGGGCGTAGATACCGGCCAGGAGCTCCTCGACCGCGGTCGCCGGAGGACGATACCGATCCACGCCGCTGAACTCCGGTGCCGGCAATGCGCGCCTGTCGAGTTTGCCGTTGACCGTCAGCGGCAACGCGTCGAGCACCACCACCGCCGCCGGCACCATGTAGCTCGGCAGCCGTTCGCCCAGTGCGGCGCGGACTGCGGACGGGTCCAACGCCGCGTCCACCGATTCGGTGACATATCCCACCAGGCGCTTGTCGCCGGGCCGGTCCTCGCGGGCGATCACCACCGCCTGCTTCACTCCGTCCTGCGCGGCCAGCGCGGCCTGAACTTCACCGAGTTCGATGCGGTAGCCGCGGATCTTGACCTGCTCATCAGAGCGGCCCAGATACTGCAGCTGCCCGTCATCGCCCCAGCAGGCCAGATCTCCGGTTCGATACATCCGTGTCCCAGGCGCCCCGGACGGAGATGCCACGAACCGCGACGCCGTCAACGGACCGCGACGCCAATACCCGGCTCCCAGCCCCGCACCGGCCACATACAACTCACCGACCACACCGACGGGCGCTGGGCGCAACCACCCATCGAGCACAAAGAACGCGAGATGGTCCAACGGCACACCGACAGGGCTGACAGCTTTGTCGGCATCGGCTTCGACGATCTCGCGGAACGAGGCGTGCACCGTCGTCTCCGTAGTGCCATACATGTTGATCAGGCGCGGCGTCCCAGGATGATTCTCCAGCCACGCCCGAAGACGTTGCGGTTCAAGTGCTTCGCCGGCGAACACCACAGCTTGGAGCTTCAACTGCTGTCCCAGCTCCGGCTGTAGCGCAATGCCGGTCTGCAGCGCATAGAACGCCGAGGGCGTCTGGCTCAAGATGCTGACCTGTTCGGTCACCAGCAGCGCGAGGAAGTCTTCGGGAGAGCGGACCACCGATTCGGGCACGACGGCCAGCCGTCCGCCACGTAGCAGCGCACCCCAGATTTCCCACACCGAGACGTCGAAGGCCAGTGAATGCCATTGCGACCACACCTGTCCCGCGAGTTCGAGGTCGGAATCCACGGCGTCCAGAAGCTGGATCACATTGCGGTGGGTGATCGCCACGCCCTTCGGCGTACCGGTGGTGCCCGAGGTGTATATCAGGTAGGCGATCTCGTCGGGACTCGGCGCCGCCAGGCCGGTGCTTGGTTGGTCGTCGACCGCGGGGTCATCGATATCGATGATCAGCAGGCCACGGCCGTCCAGCCGTGACCGCAGATCTGTTGTCGTGACGGCGGCGATCGGTGCGGCGTCCTCGAGCATGAAGCTGATCCGCGCTTCGGGGTGCGCGGGATCGATCGGGAGGTAGGCCGCGCCGGTCTTGAGTACCGCCAGGATCGTCACGATCGCCTCGGCCGACCGCGGCAACAGCAAGGCCACACGCTCACCGGGCCGTGCGCCATGGCGGGCCAGCAAGTGCGCCAATCGGTTCGCCGATTCGTCGAGCTGCCGGTAGGTCAGCGACCGGCCATCGAAAGTCAGCGCAGTGGCCTCCGGGCCGCGCGCCACCTGCGCGGCGAACAACGCCGGAATCGAGACCGACCTGGCGATCGGCTCGCTCAACACCACCCGATTTCCCCACTCACCCAGACGGGTGAGTTCGGTGTCGTCGAGCACGTCGATCGACGACAGCCGCCGCGCGGGATCAGCGGTCATCGCCGACAGCATCCGTTCGAACCGCTCGATCAGCGTTTCGACGCCTCGGGCGTCGAACACTTCGGTGTCGAATTCGATGCGAAGACCCAATTCGTTGCCCGGAATGGCTTGCACCGCAAGCGGATAGTGATTGTATTCGCGGCTGACGAATTCGGAGATGGAAAGGCCCTCGATGCTCGAGAACGCGGCGGAGTCGAGGGGGTAGTTCTCGTAGACGAAAAGGGTGTCAAACAGCTGCTCGTGTCCGGTGACGCGGTGAATGTCACTCAACGCGAGGTACTGATGCTCGAGGGTGTGGTTGTAGGCCGCGTGCAGCTCGTCCAGCAGGTCGGCGGTAGTGGTCGCCGACGTGACGCGCGTTCGGACCGGCACCGTGTTGATCATCAACCCGACCATCGATTCCGCACCGACCACCTCGGTCGGTCGCCCGGAAACCGTTGTCCCGAAAGCGACGTCGTGTTGCCCGGTCATTTGGGTGAGCAACTGGCCGAACGCCGCCTGCAGAACGGTGTTGACCGTGGTGTGGCGTGAACGTGCCAGCTCATTCACCGCTCGGGTGACGTCTTCTGCGACCCGAGCCGAAACCACGCTTCGTCGGCCCAGCCCACGGCCCTGCGGACCCACCAGTGTCGGAGTGTCGTAACCGTCGAACGCTTGACGCCAAGCAGATTCGGCGGCGTCGACATCTCTTTCCGCCAGCCAGCTGACGAACTTCCGATAAGGAACCGCCGCCGGCAGGCGCTGTCCGTGGTAGCCGGCGAAGATCTCTTGCAGGAGAATCGGAAGCGACCAGCCATCGAGCACGATGTGATGATTGGTCAGCACAAACCGATGCTGTTGATCTCCGGTACGGATCAATGCCGCCCGGAACGGCGGCTGCTCGGCCAGATCGCAGACGGCGGCGCGTTCGGCGGCGCACAAACGGTGAATCTGCTCATCGGCGTCGCCTGCGGCACGGAGATCCAGATTTTGCCAGGGCACTGCCGGATCCGCCGGAATGATCTGCACCGGCTCGCTGAACCGATCGACGAACCGCGCCACCAGGTTCGGATGCCGGGTGGCCACAGTGTGCACAGCATCGCGCAACCGCTCGGCATCCAGCGGGCCGGCCAAAGTGATGTCCAGCTGCATGCCATACACGTGGTCGTCAGTGCCTGCCGCGGTGATCGCGTGAAACAGCAAGCCCTGCTGCAGAGGTGTGAGCGGCAGGATATCGGCGACTCGGAATCGCTTCTGTAGCTCGTCGATTTGTTGTTGACGGAGTCGAGCCGGGTCGATGTCGGACGGGGTCAAGCCGCCGCCGCCGTTGCCGACATGCGTGCAGATCCCGCCCAGCGCTTCAAACCACAACCGGCTCAACCGACTTACCCGGTCGCGGTCCAGCGCTGACGGCGCCCACGTCCAGGTGGCGTGCAACTGTGGGCCCGCCTCGGTGTCGATGGTACTGGCGTTGAGCTCGACTGTGTGCATCAACGGCATCGGGATCGACGCCACCGTGCCGGACAGCGACAATCCGTCCGGGCGAATCTGCCACGCATCATCGTGAGACGCGGAATCACCCACGGAGCCAAGGCGTCCCAAGTAATTGAATCCGATCGGCGGGTCTGCCACGGCCAGATCGACGTGGTTGTTCAGGTAACGCAGAAGCCCGTAGGTCAGATCGTCGGGCAGGGCCCGCAGCTGTTCCTTGGCGTCCTTGACCAGTGCACCCACCGCCGCCTCTCCGGCGATCACCTCTGTCCAGTCGAGTGCTTCAACCCTCAGCGACACGGGATATTTGGTGGTGAACCACCCGACGGTATGCGACAGGTCGATATCGTCTGCCAGGTCCTCGTTGCGTCCGTGACCCTCGACGTCGATGCCGATCGGAGCTGAGCCGGAGGCATCCAGGAACTCCGCCACCGCTAAACCGAATGCGATCAACAGAATGTCGTGAACCCCGGCATTGAACGCCGCAGGCACCTCACTCAGAAGCATCCGGGTCGTCTCGGCATTCAGGGTCACCGACAACGATTCAGCGGTTTCATAGGTGTCCACTGCTGGTCTCACCGCGGGCAACAGCGCCGGCGCCGACGCCACCTGTTGCCACGCCGGCGCGGTGGCCACCACATCGGGGTGGTGGGCGTGTTCTGCCAGCAGCGCCGCCCAGCGGGCGAACGACGTACCCGACGTCGGCAAGGCCAGCGGCCGGCCCCCGCGCAGTTGCGCCCAGGCGGTATTCAGGTCTTCCAAGAGGATTCGCCATGACACGCCATCGACAGCGAGATGGTGGATGATCAGCACGAGCTGATTCGTGGAATTCGCCCATAGCGCGCTCAGCATTGAACCCGCCGCCGGGTTCAGCCGTGACCGCGCCTCGAGCAAAGCCTCTTCGGACAGCACGTCGACCGATTGCAGTACCCGCGAAGCGTCTACCGAGCCCGCTCCGGGCGCCAGCAACGACCAGCCCGCGGCGCCGTCGTCTTCGACGCGGAGCCGCAGCATGGCATGCCGGTCAAGCAACGCCTGCAAAAGCACGAGCACGTCGGATTGGCTGATCCCCGCCGGAGCCTGTAACAACACCGTCTGGTTGAACTGCTCCACTGGTCCGTCGACGCTGTGCAGCCACGACATGATCGGCGTCGAGTCCACCGGCCCGACACCCTCATCGATGACGCCGCTGGCAGCATCGGCCTCTTTGGCCACTGCGGCCAGCCGGGCCACAGTCTGCTCGGCGAACACATCGCGGGGCCGGAACAGCACACCGGCAGCACGTGCGCGCGCCACCACCTGCATCGACAAGATGCTGTCGCCGCCGAGTTCGAAGAACGAGTCGTCGACGCCGACCTGCTCGACACCGAGCACGTGTGCGTAGATGCCCGCCAGGATTTCCTCGACTTCGTTGGCGGGGGCGCGGTAGTGATCGACATCGATGTACTCGGGTGCCGGGAGAGCGCGCTTGTCGAGCTTGCCGTTGACCGTCAACGGCAGCGCGTCGAGGAGCACCACGGCGGCTGGCACCATATAGGCGGGCAGCCGCTCCGTCAGCTGGCCGCGTATTCCGGCTGGGTCGGCTGCACCGGTGAAGTACCCCACCAGTCGCTTGTCGCCGGGGCGGTCCTCCCGTGCGATGACCACCGCCTGCTCCACCCCGTCCAAGGCAGCCAGCGCTGCGCGCACTTCGCCGAGTTCGATGCGGTAGCCGCGGATCTTGACCTGCTCATCCGAGCGGCCCAGATACTGCAGTTGACCGTCGGCGCCCCAGCTGGCGAGGTCCCCGGTGCGATACATCCGCGTGCCGGGAGTTCCGAACGGTGACGCGACGAAACGCGACGCCGTCAACGGGCCGCGACGCCAATACCCGGCACCCAGCCCGGCGCCGGCCACGTACAACTCGCCGACCACACCGACGGGCGCCGGACGCAACCACGCGTCGAGCACGAAAAACGCAAGATTGGTCAACGGCACCCCGATAGGGCTGACATGGCGGTCGGCGTCGCTCTCGCATATCTCCCGAACCGACGCGTGCACCGTCGTCTCCGTGGTGCCGTACATGTTGATCAGCCGCGGTGACTCTGGGTGATTGTTCAGCCAGCTCCGAAGACGTTGCGGTTCAAGCGCTTCGCCGGCAAAGACCACTGCCTCGAGTTCGAGCTGCTGGCCCAGTTCGTGTGCCAGCGCATCGGCGGTTTGCAACGCGTAGAAGGCCGAGGGGGTCTGGCTCAAGACGGTGACACGTTCGCGGACCAGCAGCGCGAGGAAGTCTTCCGGTGAGCGGACCACCGATTCGGGCACGATCGCCAGCCGTCCGCCACGTAGCAGTGCGCCGAAGATCTCCCACACCGAGACGTCGAACGCCAGCGAATGCCATTGCGACCACACCTGTTTCGGCGCCAGGTCCAGGTCGGTCTCTAAGCATTCGAACAGCTGGATGACGTTGTGGTGGGTGATCGCCACCCCTTTGGGCACCCCAGTGGTGCCGGAGGTGTAGATGAAGTAGGCGATGTTGTCCGGGCTCGGCGGCGGCAGCACAAAGGTGGCTTGAGAGTCTGCTCCGGCCTCATTGATGTCGATGACGAGCAGCTCGTGCTCGTCGAGCCGCGACCGCAGATCGGCTGTCGTGACGGCGGCGATCGGTGCGGCGTCCTCGAGCATGAAGCTGATCCGCGCTTCGGGGTGTGCGGGATCGATCGGCAGATAGGCAGCGCCGGTCTTGAGCACCGCAAGGATCGCCACGATCGCTTCGATGGAGCGGGGAAACAGAATCGCTACCGATTGCCCCGGCCCCGCACCTCGAACGGCCAAAAGGTGGGCCAAGCGGTCCGTGGCTTCGTCCAACTCACGGTAGGTCAATACAGAATCCTGGCAGGTGACAGCCACTGCCTCAGGGGCTTCCGCAACCCGCGCGGCGAACATCTCCGGAATCGAGACCGGCCTCGCCGCCGAACGGACCAGTCCCGCCTCGTTGCCCCAGCCGTTCAGTTGCGCATGCTCGGCCTCGTCGACGACGTCGATCAACGAGATCGCTCCTGCGGGATCCGTCGTCATCGCCATCAAGATCTGTTGCAACCGCGCCGCCAGGTCCGCGACGCCGAGGTTCGCGAACGGCTGCCCAGAACTCACCGAATGCAGATGGATCTGGCCACCGGCGCTCAAGAAGAACAACCCGAAGTAATCGACGCGGCCAAATCGCGTAACCGAACCCGATGCAGGTGCGTCAGCAAAAGGCACCGCAGTCAGCGAAGGAATGAAGTTGATACCCACCCGCTGGGGCGACTTCCTCGGGCCGCCCGCGTTTGCCTTGCGCTCGAGGGCATGAACCGGGAAACGCTGGTGTTGCACCGCCTCGCGGATCCGGGCGTCGACATACTCACAAAATGTAGCGACCGACGAGCCGGGTGAAACGGTCAGAACCAACGGCACGATCCCGGAAACCATCGCGGGAAACGTGAAGGACTCTGGACTTGTCCGCCGATTGACCGGGAAATCAAGCACCACTTGCGAGCCCTCGGCGCGCCACCCACGCACCAACAACGCGCAGGCGGCGGTGATCACCGATGACCGGCGCATGCCCAAAGAGTCGGATAACTCATGGACCCGTTGGACAACCGACGGGTCCAATTGAACTGATTCAGAAACCGTGCATGAACCGCCTTCGTCCGCATCCGTCAGGTATTGCGGAGTTTCGGGTGGAAGATTTTTGCTCCAATACGCCAAGTCTTTGGAATATTCCTCGGACGCTTCGTATTCAGTTTCCCACGAAACCAGATCCTTTAAGGAGCCAAAAAACGGAGGCGGTACCGGCGTGCCGGAAATGAGCGAAGAATAGACGGCGGCGACCCGATTGGCGAAAAGGATGCCACCGAATCCATCGGCGACCAGGTGATGTAAGCACACGAACCAGTAGAATTGGTCGGGCCGCGTCCGGAATAACGCAAATTTGAATAGCGGCCCGGTCGCGGGCATTGGCGTCGACCGGATCAATTCGGCCAGTCGGTACGCCTCCTGCACGGGATTCTGTAAGTGCGTGAGATCGTGGACAGGAAGTTCGACATCGGGGTTGTCGACGGGCCGCTGCAGGACCCGACCATCCACCTCGTAAAACACGGCCCTGATCGGCTCGGCTTCTACCAAGGCAAGGCGAATCGCCTGTTCGAGCACGTCCGGCTCTATTGCGCCCTCGATTATGTCGAACGCGACGATGTGCCACTCCGGGTCGAATTCGCCGGTTTCCTGCGCAAGCCAGATGTCCAGCTGTCCGCGGGTTAGCGGAAGCGCCCCGTCAGCGAACTCCATCGGACTCCCTCATACTCTGGCTTTATCTGGACCTCAGCCCGCTGAGAGCCGCTCGCGAAGGCTCTTCGGTCGTATATCGGTCCAATTCTGTTCGATGTAGTCCAGACAAGCGCCGCGGTCCGCTTCGCCGTAAACCACCCGCCAGCCGGCTGGCACATCGGCAAAAGTCGGCCACAGACTGTGTTGCTCCTCGTCGTTCACCAGAACGAGGAAACTGCCCTTGTCGTCATCGAACGGATTGGTGCTCACAGTCCTCCAGACTGATAGTCGACATCAGTGAAGCCGTTCAAACCTTACTGCCGGCCCATCCGGGCCGGTACCAAGATCGGCAAAGTTTCTAGCGGGTCTTCCAACGTGGCTCCCCTAAGCAGTTCTGCAGTGGATCCGAGACTACGGAGTCGAACAATGGCGGCTCCCGATCCCCTGACCTGCGACGATGCACACGAAATTATCGCTTTTTGCTTTTGAACAGGCGCGGGCCCTCCGAGCTAGACGAACGTTTCCCCGACGCCCAGAGCGAACAATACCTTGACCGCGCTACTCATGCCAAACTGTGGCTCCACGCCGCAACTGGGTATTTGACGAGCGATGATGTCTTCATCGACCTCACAAATTCGAATGAAATCATTCATCGGCGACCGCTTGCGACGATCGCAACGTCCTCGTAACGAACCGTTCGCTGGTAGTTCAATTCAAATACAGGGACACGGACATCGGCGCGTCCGCCGTGGGACGGATTCGGCGACGCTCCGGTCGGGACCCCGCTTCCGTGAGCCGACGCCTGCGCAGATCCGCCACACATCGGGCGGACTGCCGTTTTCGATTCGGCTGAGTTATTTTTCCGCGCTTGGCGCAGGGTTGGCCCTCATCGCCAACCGGTCACACTCTTCGAGTCGGGTCGAGCTTGCCGAGACCCGTGATCTCGAGACTCACGGACTTACGTTGCCCTGCGGCGCCGAGCATGAACGCGATGTCGCCCACTGGGGCGCCCAGCCAGAATCGCCAGAACGGCCGTTCAAAGAATCGCCACACGTAACGGCCGTCACCGATGAGCCAATGCATTGCTATCCACAGGAGGTAATACATCGAGCGCTTCCACGGAGAAACAATCATCTCGAGATTCATTTCCATTATCTCGAGCCCCCACGCCCGATAACGCCATTCCAACTCGTACCGGCTCTGGAATTCGTGAAATGCGCGCATTTCTCCGCTGGTGACCAGGTATTCGTCAAAAACCAGGATGGATCCCTCGACGAAGTGATCTTTGCAGGTTTCTAAGGCGTGCAGGCAACTCTCGTAGGTATCCAAATCCATGTGAAAAAGCCGGATCGGCGCGCCTGGGTGCTCGGCCAAGAAAGGGGCCAATGTTTCATAGGTGCTGCCCTTGATGAACTGCACGTTGCGACCGAGGGTAGATGGCGTGCCGTCGTCTTGCAGCTTCACGCCGGTCAATCGCAGCGCACCCTGCGCCAATGGTTCTGAGAGCGAAAAAGTTCCACGTTTGACGACTTGATTCTCGAGTTGCCAGTCTTCGACCAACCCAGAAAAGGTGTCGAAGCCATAGACCTTGCGGCGGCAAGCTTCGGACGTCAGCCTTGTCGACCAGCCGATCCATACGCCGAGATCGAGAACCAGTTCGGCAGACTGTTCGGGACGTGTCGGCACCAACTGCGATGCTTCCCACAACAGCGTGTGGCCCCGAATTTTGCGCTGGCGAATATCCGACAGCGTGTTGCGGATGAAGCCCCGATAAGCGTCGTCGTAGACCTTGGTGTCACCGGTGTACAAGTTCGGGATGAATCGGTCGCGATCTCGATAGGCCAAGCGAGCGCATAAGAGCACCACCAGAAGGCAGCCGATCGCGATCAAGAAAATAGGAAAGAAGAAGTAGCAAGCAACGGCCACCAGAAGCCCGATGCCGACGAGGATCACCCTCCACGTGCGATGAAGGTTCGTGCGATCGACGGGCCGCTTATCGGCTGCCGTCACCGGTCCACCTCCAAGATGTCGGTCAGGCCGCGTCGGGTGCGTATCGCGCTTGCGCTCACTGGCCTTGAATCGCTGATTTGACGGCTCGCTCAATCCAGGTCTCCCCCTAGCTCCTCGGTCAACCTAGGAGCCAGACGCTTCCGGAGGCGACGACGATGGCTCATCGGCTTTGCCAAGATACCAACCCGCCCACGCTCCTAGTTGGAATGGCGGTCGATCCCCGCTTACTTGGAACCCTCTCCAACAGGCTGATGCGTATCTGCCGGGGCGGCGCTCGTTCGTTTGAACCGAGATTTCAGAGACAACGCAGGTTTCTCGACCAGAAACCAACTCAGCACGGCAAGCGGCAACGTGGCGATGGCCGCAATGATCGCAAACACGAAGGGATTCAAACTGGCCAGCCCGCCGATGACCAATAGCTGCTGGACAGGAAATGCGTAGATGTATACGCCGTATGAGAGATCCGTGCGCAACCGCAACCGCTTGTTGTGAAGGAGGGCACCGGAGACGATGATCGCGTAAGCCAACGGAATAGCGCCGATCACACGGTAATTCGGCATCAGACTCGCCGCGAGCACAAGGGCCGCGCACAACGCGACGAGCGACCATCGAGCAGGAATCACATCCCGAAGTTGGTACAGCAGGGCGCCGGCCAAGAACATGGCGGCGAAGCGTGCAGCGATGGCGCCCACCACCAGCATGGCAGTCTTGGGATCGATCTGTTGCTGCGAGTCTTGAGGTTCTTCGAGCAAGGACATTGCCCAAGCCGGTGCCAGCGCTGACGCCAACAGCGCAACAGCCATCGCCGCTGGAATGACCCAGCGGCGAGTGAGAAGCCCGAGTACGCCGAGGGCTGCGATCCCGATGTAGCAGAAGAGCTCCCACTGGAGGGTCCAAAGGGAGCCGTTCCACCCGTTCGGCCACGGGACTCCCGACGGCGTGGCGCCAACCTTGGGCTGGAGTATTGCCACTGCACTGTTTTTCAGTACGAATTCGAACGGCGCGGAGGAGACCAGCAGCCGTAAACTCGCGCCGCCCTGCATCGCCACACCGATCGGGGCGACGATGAACGCCGTGAAGACCAGGCAGACCCACAAGCCCGGCAGGAGGCGAAGACTTCGAGCGGCGAAGTAGCTGCGCAGACGCGGGTTGTTGAACCAACTCGACGTGATGAGGAATCCCGAGATTGCGAAGAACCCGTCGACCCATGCGTCCCTCAGCAACTGGTGAAGCGGCTCGTACGAGATTGTCCGGCCGGTGAGCGGGTAGGTGTGCCACAGGATCACCCCCAACGCCAGCGTCAGCCGCCAGGCATTGAGCGCGTTGTTCCGCGGATCGAACACTTGCCCGAGTTTCATGCGCCCCCGTCCGGAGCCGGCTTGACCGGCGGTCAACGCTTTCGTCGACGCCAGCAACTCTAGGGTCCGGGCCGGATAGGATCGAAATCGGCGGCACTCGGATAGCGTGCCGGTCAGTTACTTGTCGCAGACGAACCGGAGGCTTCGGCGCTTGTCAACGTCCGTACTTCTCACCGGCGGCGCAGGGTTCATTGGGTCTGCACTTGCGCGTCGTCTCGTCACAGCCGGTTACGACGTCGCGGTGATGGACGTGCTGCACCCGCAGGTGCACAGCGGCGGCGCCCAGATCGACCTACCGCCGTCGGTGAGGCTGTTCACCGGCGATGTCACCCACGGCCCGGACTGTGATGCCGTGCTTCGGTTGTTCCGTCCGTCCCAGATCGTGCACTTGGCGGCCGAGACGGGAACCGCCCAATCACTGGCAGAGGCAACACGACACGGGTCGGTCAACGTCGTGGGCACCACCCAGCTGCTCGACGCCTTGAGCCGTTCGGCACTCGTACCCGATCAATTCGTTCTGGCTTCGTCGAGGGCCGTCTACGGGGAAGGCGCTTGGCAAAGCGGCGAAGAGATGTTCTATCCGCCGCCGCGCAGCCATGCTCAACTGCTGGCCGGCAAGTGGGATCCGGAGGGGCCAGCCGGTGCATCGGCGATGCCGGTGCCAAGTTGCGCAGGCCGAACTCAGGCCCGACCTACCAACATTTATGCGGCGACGAAGCTCGCGCAGGAACACATCCTGGCGGCGTGGACGGCCGCGCACGACACCGAACTCAGTGTGCTGCGTCTGCAGAATGTCTATGGGCCGGGCCAGTCTCTGACGAATTCGTACACCGGAATCGTCGCTCTCTTCGCGCGGTTGGCCCGCGAGAAAAGTCCGATCGAAATCTATGAGGACGGTCGCATTGTGCGCGATTTCGTCTTCATCGATGATGTGGTCGACGCTTTGTTTGCAGCGGTGCAAAGACCGGGAACGCGTTGCGTGGACATCGGGTCCGGCATCCCGACCACCATCCACGAGCTTGGACGCCAGATCGCCGCGATGTGCGACGCCCCTGAGCCGACCGTCGTAGGGAAATTTCGCGACGGTGACGTCCGGGCCGCAAGTTGCACCACCGAGTCGGCGGAGAACCAGCTCGACTGGCGACCGAAATGGGTGCTTGCGGACGGCCTCCCTGCGCTGCTCGAGTGGATCGACAGGCAATCCGACGCATGATCGCTCCTGGCTCACATCGCCGCTTGTGGTAGTGAGAACGAACCCGCCGGTACCAGTACGAGATCCACAAAGCGCGGCGGTGGAGTGAGATCGTCAGCGAGCCTCAACATTTGACGAGGGGAAGCTTGCCGCTCACTTCCCGTGGGAAGCAGCCGCTAATCATTGGCGGTCCAGCATTTGTTTGGTGAGACAGTAGGCAATGAGTCACGAAGGACAAGAGGGCCAGTTGCCAAGAAGGCCATGACCCGCCACAAGCGGCGCAGTCGAAACCAGATCCGCTCGCGAACGCACCGCTTCGATATGTAACAATCCGTCTGTCCGAGAACGTGTCCCCCTTACCAAGTTGGAGACCTTGCGCCAGGCCGACAGCGCGACCCCGATCGAGGAGACGCAGGGTCGGCGCCCGCCACAAAAGGAATTTCGCCGGGATATCGAGGGTCTGCGTGCCGTCGCGGTCTTGGCCGTCGTCCTATTTCACGCTGAGGTGCCTGGTGTCAGCGGTGGGTACGTCGGCGTGGACGTCTTCTTTGTCATCTCCGGCTTCCTCATCACCGGGCTGCTCTGGCGCGACGTAAGCACCGTCGGCACTGTCCGGCTGCGCCGGTTCTATGGGGCGCGTGCTCGCAGACTGCTGCCGGCCGCCGCCACCGTAGGCGTCGTTACGGCGGTCGGCTCGGCCCTCCTGTTACCCCCCTTGCAGGCGCGGACGGTCATCGGCGACGGCATCGCCAGCGCGTTGTACGTGAGTAACTACCGGTTCGCCTTTCAGGGCAACGACTACTTCTTCAGTGAGACACCGCCGTCGCCATTCCTGCACTACTGGTCCTTGGGCGTCGAGGAGCAGTTCTATCTGGTGTGGCCGTTCTTGATTATCGGTACGGCTTGGCTGATCCGGCGTGTGCGTCGGTCCAGGCGGGCCGATGCCCCGTCCTCGCAACGTCCGTATCTGGTAGTCCTCGCGTTGGTCGGAGCGTTGTCATTTGCGCTGTCACTGGCAATCACGTACTGGGTCCCTCTCGTGGCGTTCTTTTCGCTGCCCACCCGGGCCTGGGAGTTGGCCGCAGGCGGGCTGGTGGCCCTCACGGCCGGCCAGTGGCGCCGACTACCGGCACTACCGGCCGCGATCGTTGGATGGGGAGGGCTAACGCTGATCTTGCTGGCCTGCACCCTGTTTGACACGAACACGCTCTTCCCGGGTACAGCCGCGCTGCTGCCGGTGGTGGGCACGGCGCTGGTAATCGGCGCTGGCTGTGCCTCAGCATCTCAGGGGTCTGGACGCGTCTTGTCTTTGTCGCCGATGCGGGCGATCGGCCGGGTGTCGTACTCGTGGTACCTATGGCACTGGCCTGTGTTGCTGCTCGCACCGCCATTGCTGGGCCACCCGCTGGGGCTGCCCGGGAGGTTGACGGCGGCCCTCGTCTCCCTCGTGTTGGCCGTGCTCACACTGCATCTCATCGAGAATCCATTGCGATTCGCCGCTCCCATACGCCGCTCTCCCATGCGCAGTCTCGCCCTTGGCGGCGTCGCCACCGCAGTAGCGGTCTGTGCGGGAGTGGTGTTACTGGTGTTGGTGCCCCTACCAGTCGGCCGGGGCACGCCCGCTGCGACGCTGGCAGTCACTGCAGCACCTCTTCCCATGGGCCGCAGCGTGAATGCGTACGACGCGGCGGTGCAGGACGCGTTCGCGCAAGTGCAGGCCGCGGTCGCGGCGTCTGCCGACACGAAAGCCGTACCGTCGAACCTCGACCCAACGCTTGCCGAGGCAGAAACCCAAAAACCGGCCATGTTCCTCAACAGCTGTATGCGCCAGTTTTACCAAGTCGAACAACCACCGTGTGCGACTGGAGACACCGCTTCGGCGACGACGGTGGCCCTGGTCGGCGACTCGAATGCCGCAATGTGGAGTCTGGCGTTTCAGCGGGTCGCCACCCAGCGGCACTGGCGGCTGGAGACTTTGGCTAAGGCGGGCTGCCCGCCGATTGACTTGCCCGTCACCAACCCCTTACTCCACCGGGAGTACACCGAGTGCCAACAATGGCGCGGCGAGATGATGAACCGAATACACGCTGGGCACCCGCGGCTGGTCGTGGTGAGCATGTGGCGGCAATACGGCGACGCCTACGGTTACCCGTCGGGTATCACGTCATACGACCCGGCCTGGATTGAGAGCTTGACCCGCCTGGTACGGCAGCTGCGCGGCACCGGCGCGGAGGTGCTGGTGCTTGGACCGATCCCGGATCCAAACTCAGTGGTGCCATGCCTATCCGAACACCTCGATGACGCGACGGCCTGCTCTCCGCCGAGGTCGACGGCGGTGAACGGACCCGGCATCGCGAGTGAGTCCGCCGCCACCAAAGCCGCCGGAGGCGAGTACGCCGAGCTCACCCCGCTGTTCTGCACGGCTGACCGGTGCCCGGTCATCGTAGGCAACACGCTCGTATACCTCGACCGGAATCACGTGACGTTCGAGTACTCCGAGCTGTTGGCGCCGGTAATGGGAGCGCTGGCCGACCGCGCGTTAGCCCGCGGTTGACACCGGAGATCGCCGGCGGCGTCCTGCACTAATAGGCGGCCTGCGGCCGAACCACGCCGTCGGCGAGATCGAAGCGCCTGGCTAGCGCCCGCTTCGCATGGTGTCGGCGCCTCGACGACCCACTCGCGCAACGGATTTGCACAGTCCGAGACCAGACCATCCGTCAAAATTCCTAGCGACCAAAGGTGGCCCCAAGCTTCACTTCATGACTTGCGACGTGGAGCACTCACCTGCCCACCCGTGGATGTCAGCCCGGCCGTAGCGTTTCCAGCTTACTGAGGTGGGATTGCGTTTCGGGATCGTTGCACAAGATGATGCAACCGGTTTTATAGCCAGTTTCTTGGCTCGCCGGCAGAGACGGATAGAACCGGAACATATCGGTGCGCCCCAGGGCGTCGAGATACTCACCATTCAGGTCCGCACCCTGTCCATCGTCGGTGTGGGCATAAGGCTCGCCGGGTACCGCGAAGTCGTCGATCATAATGATCGACCGCTTCCACGTTCCGAATATCACGTCGATCTCTTCCAATAGCGGCAGATCTGAATACCAATGTGAGTCGAGATAGAAGAAGATTTTCTCTTTCGGGAACGACGGATCGGCAGCCAACTGGCGCAGGAAGACCCGGCTATCGGCTAGCACTACATGGACCCGATCACTAACTGGACGGAATCGTAGGTCGGAGTAGGCGTGATAGCGCGGCTTCACTTCCGCCGTATACACCGGAACGCCAAATTCGGCGAAGAACTCCGTGGTAGTCCCCAGAAAGGTGCCGGTCTCCACGATCGCCGCAGGCGGCAACTCCGCGAAAATCTGCCGGCAAAGCTTTACGCGGCCGGCCTGCCCATTCATTGGACCGCCCCAGCTGGTACGCGCTGGCCTCAGCCGGTACTCAAGTCTGCCGATTGCAGCGGGACCGGATCCGTGAAGGAAAAGAACAATGGTCTTGATCGAGTTAAAAAGGAAGCCCTTGATCGAGTTCAATAGCTTGGCGGTCATAAGCCCCACCTTGTTGCAACGCGGCAAGCTGCTCCAAAGCCAGACAAAGTCCCCCAGACAAACTGCCCTGCGGGTGCCGTACCCAGTGCAGTCGCAACGAAGCGACGGATGGAGGAGTACGAGAAGTAAGCGGTCACGGGGTCGTAGCGTACCGGTCGCGCAGCGTCCAGCGTGCGATGCCTTGAGATTGGCAAGCGGGTTGAAGCTGCGCCGGTTCCCCGCGGTGACACCGGTTCAAGCTTCCCGCCAGCACCACCGGTCGAAGCGGTGCACATGCAATGCACGAACCCAGCACTTGGCCGCGGCCGATCTCGGCCGTCCGTCTGGCACGGTCGACGGGTTCCGATCAGAGTCTGACAGTCCTTTGCGAAACTCCGGGACGGCCCTACTGCTTTGCCTTGCCGGACATACGGACATCCTCCCCGCCGGATCAATCCGTACGACCAACCAGGTGTCCGCCGTCAGGGTCGAGCTCAAGGTATTCGGATGTTAGCGTTACGCGGTGCATTCGTCTGACCGCGCTCGGTTGATGGCGCGTAGGGCCGTAGACAAGCTGAAGAGATACGGAGTCGCGCTCGACCCTCGTTGGGTCATCGCCCGCGTCATTGGCTTCGAGGACTCCAAGATCGACGTCGCGGCCATGCTCTATACAGCGCTCAGTCTTTATTCTGAGCGGAGCTCGAGACGCCACTTCGTGAAGCAACTCGAATCGCGTCACGTAAACGTCGTATTTGACGTCGGCGCCAACGCAGGACAATACGCCGTAGGCCTCCGCAAGGCGGGCTATAAGGGGCGCATCATCTCGTTCGAACCTTTATCGAAACCATTTAAGCTTTTGGAAAGGAGAGCGGCAAAGGATCCGCTCTGGGATTGTCGACAATGTGCAATCGGCGATTTTGACGGCACAACATCAATAAACGTTGCAGGCAACGCCGGCCTAAGCAGTTCAGTCCTTCCCATGCTGAAAAGCCATCAAGACGCCTTTCCGCCAGCAAATTACATCGGCACCCAGGAAGTGCCAATATATCGGCTTGACTCCTTGACGCCAGAATTGCTGTCGCCAAGCGATGTAACTTTTCTCAAGATCGACGTTCAAGGCTTTGAAAGACAAGCGCTCGCCGGTAGCAAATCGACGGTGGGTGAGCGCTGCGTCGGCATGCAACTCGAGTTATCTTTCGTTCCGCTTTACGAAGGCAGCATGCTCATTCGTGAATCACTCGATCTCGCATATTCTTTTGGCTTCACGCTGACGGAATTATTGCCCTGCTTCATCGATGTGCGCAACGGCCGAATGCTGCAGGCCGACGGCATTTTCTTCGGCGAGGATGATTGGCCGGATATGCATATGGATCCGTCATCAAGTCAAACCGCTGACGGCGCACCAAGTTTACGTTCTGCTGAGGAAATAGATTTTGGCTGACCGCGAGCTGGATCCGCGCGAGGCGGAACGCGTCGTATGGGACGTGATTGTCGTGGGTGCCGGCATGGGGGGCGGGATGCTCGGTTACTCGCTGGCCCGGTCAGGCCGCAGGGTGCTGTTCGTCGAAAAGGGGCGCTCCACACTCCCCGGGGCTCCGGGGAGCATCCGCTCAACGTTCCCGGAAATCGCCGACCCGCTGGCAGGCGGTTCCGCAGAGCGCTACCTCGACACCCTGGCCCGGGCAGGACGCTCAACCGACGAGATCGAGGACATCAGCGGACGCTTCACGCGGCGGTTCGTGCCGGTCATCGGCAGTGGGACCGGCGGGTCGTCGGCGATCTATGCCATGGTCGCCGAGCGCTTCTTCGCCCGCGATTTCACACCCCGGCAGAACTTCCGCAACCTCGGCGATTCCACCGTGCCGGATGCCTGGCCGGTCACCTACGACGAGATGCGGCCCTGGTACGCAGCAGCCGAGAAGCTCCTGGGGGTCCGTGGCGAGCCGGACCCTTTGCGGCCGGAGGCGGCCGAGGTTGGTCTGCCTGCAGCGCCGCCATTTTCGGCAGACAACCAGCCGCTGGTCGACCACCTAAAAGGCCGCGGCTTGCACCCCTACCACCTGCCGATGGCCTGCGAGTACACCGAGGATTGCCCCACCTGCGTGGGCTATCTCTGCGACCGGCCATGCAAGAACGACGCCGCTCGCAATTGCCTGCTGCCCGCCACTACTGAGTACGGGGCCAATCTGCTGACTGAATGTCGGGTCGTGCGCTTGGACGCCGACGGCCCCCAGGTCCGGCAAGTGATCTGCGAGCATCGCTCCGGCATGCTGGCGCTGAAGGCCAAGGTGGTGGTCCTGGCCGCCGGTGCACTGGTGACACCGATGCTGTTGCTCGACTCGCGTTCGGGCGATTGGCCACGCGGACTGGCCAACGGCTCAGACTGGGTGGGACGCAACATGATGCGTCATCTCGTCGACCTGTTCGAAGTTTTTCAACCCGACCGCAAAATCACGGCCCAGAACAAGGAGATAGGACTCAACGACTTTTATTTCTGGGAGGGCGAGAAGTACGGCAACTTGCAGTCGCTCAGCTCGGTTCCGCCCATGGAGTATTTCACCAACCACCCGGGTTGGCCGCTCAAGTTGGCGCGCCTGTTGAGCCCCGCGGCACGCCCGCTTTACGAGCGTTTCATCAACGGCGGACTGGTGCTGGCAGGGATGCTGGAAGATCTTCCCTACTTGGACAACCGAGTCCTGCCCTCCGAGCGTTCAATTTCGGATGGCCGTCAACGACTGCGAATTCAATATCGCTTGCACCCCAGCGAGATCGAGCGCCGGGCAGTGTTTTTGCGACAGTTGAAGGAGGTGCTACAGCCGTTTCGCAAGATCGCTGTGTCGGCCGCTAAACCCAATTACAACCTGGGCCACGTCTGCGGCACGTGCCGCTTCGGTACGGATCCGAAAACCAGCGTGCTAGACCCACAGAATCGGGCGCACGAGGTGGAAAACCTGTACGTGGTAGACGCCTCGTTCTTCCCTTCCAGCGCCGGTTTGAGTCCGAGCCTTACGATCGCCGCCAACGCCTTGCGTGTGGCCGAGCATGTGAACCAGGTGCACTTCGCCGCCTGACCGTTCTTAGGAAGGCACGTGGTCACTCAACCGGAAGAATCGGTACGTTGACCGAAGTCTCCGTACGCGAACGGATTAGCGTTCAAGCTGGCTTGCGGAGCGGGAGGCCGGCAGCGCGATAGATCTCGTCGATGACCGTCATGTTCTCAATCGCGTCTTCCGGCGTCGTCTTCACCGGTTCGCCGCGCAGCACCGCCGCTGCGAAAGCGTCAAGCTGATAGTCGTACGAGGAGCGCCACGGGAAGCGCTCAACACGCTTGCCCTCGGCGGAGCGGACCGAGAGCCGACTGAAGGGCGCCACCGGATTGAGAACACGCAGACGTACCTCGCCGAGATCGCCAACCACCTTGGCACTCAACGCGATCAAATCCGACGACCACATCGAGCAGCGGATGCGACCGGTGTGCCCATCTGCAAACTGCAACTCGGCCGTCATGGCGCGATCCACCTGTGGATCGCGCAGTTTCGCCTGTGCCGAAACGACTTCCGGAGTCGCACCGCCGAACGTGCGAACCATGTGGACCGCATAGCACCCGACGTCCATTGTCGCGCCACCGGCAAGCGAGTAGTCGTAGCGGATGTCGCTGAACTTGGGCAGCGGATAACTGAACGCAGACTCCACCCGCTCCAGCTTTCCCAACTCGCCCGAAGCAATGATCTCCTCAATTCTCAAAGCCAACGGATGGTAGCGGTAATGGAATGCCTCCATCACAACCCGATCTGACTTCCCGGCCAGTTCGGCGATCTCGCGAGCCTCGGCCGCATTGGCAGTGAACGGCTTTTCGCACAGCACATGCTTGCCCGCGGTGAGCGCGTTACGAGTCCACTTGCCGTGCAAGCTATTCGGCAGCGGGTTGTAGACGGCATCCAGGTCTGGATCATCGAGCAGCGCATCGTAGCTGTCGTGGACCCGGGGAATCCCGTGTTTCGTTGCGACGGCTTGAGCGCGGGATACATCGCGTGCCGCCACCGCGGCCACCACTACGTCGGCATTCTTCTTGGCTGGGTTGATAAGCGCCAACGGTGCGATGCGGGCAGCGCCCAGAATGCCGATCCGCACCGGTCCCGCGCTTCCAGACACGCGCCCGATGCTACAGTTGCCCTCGGTCATTTGCGCGTGATTTTGTCTCCATTGAGGCTGCGGTCGACTGGTGCGCAAACTGGACGTTCGAGCACCGGCTGCATTCATTGCTTCAGCGGAACAGCGAACAATCGTATTGCGCTGCCGACCAAGCATTCAAGGCAACACAGACCGTTGGGAGGCAGGATCCGCGCTGGCCTCTAGCTACGACGCGAGAAACTCCTTGAGGTAAGCGGAGGGCCTCAGGTTGAGGAGGCGCTCACGGTCAGCTGCGAGATCCGCATAACCAAGTGCCTCGATGTCCTTTTCCGAGTAGGACAGTCGCGATTCCGGCAATCCCTTTCGTACCATTCCGACGCCGCGGTCGCAATCAAGTACCACGACTTGCAGATCCTCGCGGGTGCTGCGCAGATGGACTATGGCCTTCCAGACATCGCCACTCCATGGCAGATAGAAGACGCGGCCGACGAGTTTTCGCCAGCGGTTCTGCGAGATGAAGTCGGCGTACGACGTGGCGGGAGAACCGATCGAGGGGCGTGCAGGATTGCAGTCGTGCAAAACAATGACACCGTCGTCCCGTAGGAACCGTAATGTGTTCTCGACGTCTTGCAGCGCCTGGCGATAGGTATGCAATCCGTCAATCAGTGCAACGTCGACGCCGTGCCCATCGAGTAGGGCCGTGTCGTTCGCGAAAAAGGCGTCGCTGGTCTTCTCGAAATAGTGCGTGTTGCGCGCCTTCGCATCCGCTAGCCTGCGGGACCGCGCCGAAATCTTGAATACAGGATCAACAGCGATTTTTTCTTCGGCGGAGATACACCGGAAAGCCATACCCTGATTAACGCCTATCTCCAGGTAGACACTGTTCTTCCGCCCGTCGAGCGCCAGCTGCACGGCATCGATCCGGTTCACGCGATTCCCCTTAAGAGGGTTGACTTGTGAAGTGGTACCCATGTTGGCAGAACGCTCCTTGTTTCGCATCTCCTTGCTCCGCGATCCCGCTTCCGCGGACTCTGGGAGTCGAAGAACTTTCACCAGATACCGGATCCAGCAGGACAACTCAGATGTCTGGACCCGCGTCTGCGGAGGTATCTTCGAAAGATCTCGCCATACACTTGAAAGGAAGACTCTCGCGTAGCCGCGTAAAGCTCTTCGCCCACACGGATTTTCACAGTTTGTACCGTACTGTAGGCCGCACCTGCGCAACGCGCGAACGGCTCATGATCTCTCCAACGAAATACGCCAAACGCCATAACTCGACAGGGCGCCCTGATTTGGTCCACCTTCCCGGTTCAACGGTCTCCCTCGAGGCGGGCGAATTTCTCCACGAGATCCGCGGTGGCCGCGACGCTTTCGGCTGGTTTGGTCATCCGCGTCGCAATATCGCGGGCCCGGTCGACGTATTCCGAAGCGAGGATAGTGCGGAGGTCGTCGACCAGTATTTGTTGAGTGACCGTCGAAAAGTGCCGAGCTGTGCCCACCTTCAGTCGCTTTACCGCAGCTCCCCAGACGGTCTGATCGATGTCCGTCGAGAGGATCAGAGAGGGTACCCCGGCGCGCATGCCCGCTGCCGTGGTGCCCGGGGCGCCGTGGTGCACGACGGCCCGGCAGGCTGGGAATACGGCCGCGTAGTTAACCGCATCCACCACTTTGATCCGCTCGAATTCTTTGGCGTGGCTGAAGTCGCTCGAGGCTGCGCAAACCAGCGCCCTCTCGCCCAACTGCGCACACGTCGCATTGATCATGTCGAGCGTCTCGGCCGGAGAAGCGACGGGGATGCTTCCGAACCCGAAGAAAATCGGAGGTGTCCCCGAGGAGATCCAAGTTAGGACGTCCTCGTCGACATCCGTGGGCAATTCCAGCGTCAGCGTGCCGACGAAGGGCCGTTGGTCGCCCCATTTCGCCCATTCGGCTTTCAGCCCGGGGAAGCATACTTCGTCGTAAGCCTGGATTTCCAGGGATCCACGTTCAGTGATCCGCCGACCACCAGAGCATTTAGCCTCCGGCAGACCGAGCAAGCGGCGCTGCGTGTCCTCGAGTTCCTTCGTGCCTCGCCAAGACAGCCACCAGAAAGCCCTTACGGCGCCGCGACTGAACGGCGCCGGCAGGAAACGTAGCAGTTGGCGGTTGGGTCGCAGAGGGAACCAATGCTGCGTGGCCAACGGAATTCTGTAATGTTCGGCGACGTTTGCAGCAAGATCCTCGATGTTCAAACCGGTGAAAACCAGGTCAGCCCCTTCTGCCAGCGACAACAGCGTCGTGCTCATGTCCTGCCAGCACTCGGCAATGGGGTCCCAGACTTCGCCTCGCAACCTGTTCAGCTCTCCGAGCTTCCAGAAGTTGCGGAAAAGGCAAGTCCAGTAGGCGCGGTGTGCGTGAGCTATCGATTGCACGTTCGGTCCGTATCCGACCGCCGTGAGCCCAGCCGCAGCAACGAAGTCGACCATGTCGGGCGAGACGGCCATGCGGACCTCGTGTCCCCTGCTCTGAAGCTCGCGACCAACCGCGGCGAAGGGCTCAATATCGCCACGACTTCCCCAGCTCGCAAGGACAAACTTCATGGCGCTCCCCCTGAATTACGCCCCGGTGCGCTCTACCGAACGAGCGCCCACGCCGCTGCGGCCAAGTGATTCCGAGTACTCAAGTGCGGAACACGCCCATCGACCGTTTTGCAAGTACGCAGTGAATTAGCGTTGTGACGACAGTGCCAGGTTGCTTTAGAAGGCCCCCAGATCACCGAGACGGTCCCCCTTACCGATCGGCCAACCCGCCCGAGCTGGCGTAATTTTCTACAAGATACGCGGTGACCGCAATGCTTTCAGCGGGTTTGGTTATCTGGGGTGCGACCTCACGGGCCCTGGCGAGATATTCGGGCGCGAGGATCATCCGTAGGTCGTCGGTGAGCGTTTTCAGGTTGGTGGACGAAAAGCGCCGGGCGGTACCCACCTTCAGCTGTTTGATTGCACCTCCTCTGAGCGACTGATCAGGCCACGTCCAGAGGATCAGGGTAGGAATGCCGGCGCGCAGACTCACGGCAGTGGTTCCCGCGCCGCCGTGGTGCACAACCGCGCGGCAGAGCGGAAAAATGGCTTCGAAGTCCACCCCTTTTACGACCTTGACGTGCGCGAAGTGTGGAATGTCGCCGAAGTCGCTCCAGGCCGAGCAAACCAGTGCCCGCTCGCCCAATTGCGTGCAGGCCTGCCCGATCATGGCCAGCGTGTCGGCCGGCGATGCGACCGGGATGCTGCCGAAACCGAAGAGAATCGGCGGTGTTCCCGCAGCGATCCACGACGCGACCTCGTCATCCGCGTCCGTCGGCGACTCCAGGGTCAGTGCTCCGACGAAGGGCCGTTGACCGTCGAATTCTGACCATTCGGCTGCCAGACCGGGAAAGCAGATTTCATCGTAGGCCTGGATTTCCAACGATCCGCGTTCGGCGATTCGTCGCCACGAGGGCGCGGTGGTCTTCGGCAGGCCGAGTTCCCCGCGCTGGGCATCATCGAGCTTCTTTGTCATACGCCAATGCAGCCACCAGAACAGCGTCATCGCGGAGCGGCCCACCGCAGACGGTAGGAAGGGAAGAATTTGGCTGTGGGGCCTCATCGGGAACGTATGCAGCGTGGCGAATGGAATGTCGTAGTATTCCGCGATATTCGCCGCGCCTTCCTGAAAGCTTATGCCGCTGAGTAGGAGGTCGGCGCCTTCGGTCATCGTCACCAGCGTGGTACTCATCTCCTCGCCTGACTGAATGCCACGTTCCCAAACCTCGCGCCACAATCTAGAAACCTCACGAACCTTCCAGAAATTGCGGAACAAGGATGTCCAGAAGTCGCGATGTGCGTCGATTTCGGCTTGCGTGTTCAGCCCGTACCCGACGGCCGCAAGCCCAGCCGCCTCGACACCCGCGACCATGTCGGGCGCGACCGCCATCACGACCTCGTGCCCCCTGCGCTGCAGCTCACGGCCAAGGACGATGCCGGGCTCGATGTCGCCTCGGGTTCCATAGCACGCCAGCACAAACTTCATCGCAGTTCTCGGTCCTCACTTTTCGTGCGCACGTAGGCGACGTCATCACTATCGGTCATTACTTGTAGTCGTGTGATAGTCCGATACGTTCCTGGGGCAACATTTGTGGTGTACCACTTGGCAAACGCTCTTACCTGAGAGAAACGGTCTAAAGCCCAGACGGTATCTGAGCGATGGTGTTGGACCGAGACGCAGCGAGTTATCAGTTGTCGTTGGTCGCCTTGGTCAGACAGTACATCCAGTATTGGTCTCGTCCGCTCTGGATGTTTCGGTAGATTGCCGATCCGTACGCCGGGACCCCGTCGCGGGCGAAGCGCCGCAAGAAACGTGGCGCCACCTTCTCCATCGACGCATACATGCGCTCCGAATTCAGAGTCATTCCCCGCAGCACCTCGGCGTCGATGTGGCGCCACGATGTCACTGTCAGTCCAGGAACACTTTCCAACGCTGCCTTCTCTTGTGTCGCCCGGTCGGCACGGTGCACATCGGTATACAGGAACACCCCGCCGGGGCGCAGGACGCGCGCAACCTCGCCGAGGAAACGTTCGAAGTGTGGATAGCAGTGCGCAGACTCGACATTGATCACCACGTCGAAGGAGTCGGTGGGGAACGGCAGGTCTTCGGCGTCGCCGTTCACGAACTCCAATCCGGGGACCGGGTGGCGGCGGCGGCAGAACTCGATCCCGGCCGGGTTGACATCGAGCCCGACATAGGAGGCTGGGGCCAGTGCGCGTGTGAGATACGACGCGCCTCCGCCGTGCCCACAGCCGACCTCCAGCACTCGCTTGCCGGCAAGTCCGCCAGCCTGCGCAGCGGTCGCGTGATACAGCTGAATGGGGTAGCGCTCGCGTTCGTCTTCAGGGTCCAGGCGCAGGCCCATCGGCGGGTCTTCCTCGTAGCCGTAGTTGAGAAAGACAGTGTCGTCGTCGACGCGGCGGGTCAGGTAAGGGTAGAACCGGCGTTGTGCGGCGCGGACGACCGCCGTAACTCTTCGCTCGAGCACACCCCGCGCGCCTGCGGTCTTGGAGGTCATTCAGGCATGCTACTTGGCCGTGATGCCAAGGGGAGCAAATGGCGTATCGCGGTTGGCAGCGACAGCATTGTATGGATATCAGCCGATATACCGGCGGCGGGCAAACTCTTCCACGAGGTCGGCGGCGGCGGACACGCTTTCGGTGGGTTTGGTCATCCGGGCGGCAACCTCGCGGGCTCGTGTGAGGTATTGCGGATCAAGAATTGTGCGCAGGTCGGCGACCAACGTTTTCTGGGTTGTGGTCGAAAAGCGCCGAGCGGTACCTACTTTCAGTCGTTTGACGCGAACGCCCCAGAGCGACTGGTCGAGGTCGGTCGAGAGGATCAGGGTCGGCACTCCTGCGCGCAGTCCTGCCGCCGTGGTGCCCGCACCGCCGTGGTGTACGACCGCGCGACAAGTCGGGAAGACGGCTGCGTAGTTCACCGTGCCGACGACCTTGACATGCTCCACTGGGGGGAGGTCGCTGTAGTCCGTTCCGCCGGCGCAGACCAGCGCCCGCTCACCCAACTGCGCGCAGGCGTCGCTGATCATGGCGAGCGTGGCGGCCGCGGATTCGACCGGAATGCTGCCAAAGCCGAAGAGGATGGGGGGTTTTCCCGCAGCAATCCACGAGGCGGCTTCCTCATCGGCATCCGTCGGCAACTCCATCGTCAGCGCCCCGACAAAGGGGCGCTGCTCGTTGCACTTCGCCCACTCGGCGGCCAGCCCGGGAAAGCACACCTCGTCATAAGCCTGAATCTCCAGCGCTCCGCGCTGAGTGATCCGTTGCGGCGAGGGGCCCGTTGCCTTGGGGAGTCCCAACTCACGGCGCTGCGCATCTTCGACCTTCTTCGTACCGCGCCAAGACACCCACCAGAATGCCGACATCGCCGCGCGACCCAGTCTCGCTGGCAGGAATGACAGGAGCTGGCCGTTGACCCGCAGCGGAAAGTAATGAAGCGTGGCCAACGGAATGCCGTGATACTCGGCGACATTGGAGGCCGCATCCTCGAAATTGAGGCCGGTGAATATCAGGTCGACGTCGGCCGCCATCGACCTCAGCGTCGTCGCCATTTCCTCCCAAGAGTGGAATATCGCCTTTCCGACTCCGCGGCGGGCCTTGATCATCTCCCGGAACCTCCACGGGTTGCGGAATAAGCCCGTCCAGAAATTACGATGCGCGTCCAGGACGGCCTGCATATCCGTTCCGCAGGCGACTGCCTCGAGGCCAACTGACTTCGTGAGGCCAACAAGGTCAGGCGGGACGACCATTTGCACGTCGTGCCCACGACGCAGCAGCTCACGTCCCACAGCAACACAGGGCTCAACGTCACCACGACTGCCGTAGCAAGCCAGTACGAACTTCACCGCGGTGATCCTAGCCTTTCACGTTCTATGCGCGTTCTGCCGAATGACCGCGGTCTCCTGCGTCTCCAGTTCAGTCGTTTGGAAGCACAACCCGACGTTCCTGCGGTAAGTCCTGAACCAGGTGGGACAGCCAAATACCGGACCGTCCGCAAAGGGCCTACCGAACCATCCAGGTAGTGTTCCGACCATGTGGGGCCCGGTACTGGTGCTGACGATTGGGGCGGCGCTCAATCCGGTGCGGCTTGGGCTCATCCTCCTCGTGATCTCCCGGCCGCGGCCCTTCCAGAACCTGCTCGCGTACTGGGTCGGCTGCCTGTCAGGGTGCGTTTGGGCGGTCTTGTTCGCGCTAACGGTGCTGAACGCCACGCCAGTGCTCAAGTCCTTCGCGGACGATATGGCCGCGAGCTCCATCGTGCCGCACATACAACTCGGCCTAGGTGTGCTCGCTCTTGTCTTTGCCGCGGTAATGGCAGCACGCTCGCTGATGCGCCGACGTCGACAGGTGCCCGTGCCTACACCGAGCGGCAACACGTCAACGCCCGTGCCGCCCGCGCTTTCGCGGCTACTGAGCCGTGCGCAGGATCCGCCGACAGAGGACGCATCGGCAATCCGGCGGCTGCTGCACCGCGCTCACAACGCGTGGGAAAACGGATCATTGTGGATCGCGTTTGTGATCGGTTTCTTTTTGGGAGGACCGGAACCCGACGTGCTGATATTCCTACTCGCCATCATCGTGGCATCAGGAGCTGCCATCGGGACGAAGATCAGCGCCGCCATCGTGTTCATCGTCGGGCTACTAGCGGTTGCCGAGATCACCCTTGTCTGCTACTTGTTGGCGCCAGAAAAAACCCAAGCGATAGTGCAACGGCTGCACGACTGGTCGCAGGCCCACCGTCGAAAAATTCTGATAGCCGTGTTCACAGCGGGGGGGATCACGCTGGTCGCGAGCAGTATCGGCAGCATCTGAGCTGGTAACTCAGAGCCGAACGCCGATCGTTTCGGCGGCGGTCTTTCCCAGATCAGCCGACACGGCCCAAGCGGGCGTGGCTTTCCAGGAGGTCAGTGGCGGCTGCGGCGCTTTCGGCGGGCTTGGTCATCCGGGTCGCGATCTCGCGCGCCCTGGCGACATATTGCGGCGCCAGGATTCGGCGAAGGTCTGCGACCAGTGATTTTTGGGTAGTGGCCGAGAATCGTCGGGCAGTGCCCACCTCCAGCCGTTTGACGGCAGCTGCCCTTGCCGACTGATCGGGCAACGTCCACAGGATCAACGTGGGGACTCCGGCGCATAGGCCAATGGCCGTGGTGGCCGCGCCACCGTGGTGGACCACCGCGCGGCAGGCCGGAAAGATGTCCGCAAAATTCACTGCGTCCACCACCTTGAGGTCATTGGAATCGGCAACGGGGCTGAAGTCGCTCCAGGCTGAGCAAACCAACGCCCGCTCCCCAAGCTCCGCGCAGGCCGCACTGATCATCCCGAGCGTCTCGGCAGCGGATTCGACCGGGATGCTCCCAAAGCCAAAGTAGATCGGCGGCTTTCCCGCGGCGATCCACGACGCGACCTCCTCATCGGCGTCCGTCGGCATTTCCATAGTGAGCGCACCAACGAAAGGACGCTGCCCATCCCATTTCGCCCATTCGGCCGCCAGGCCGGGAAAGCAGACCTCGTCGTAACCCTGAATTTCCAGCGATCCACGTTCGGTGATCCGTTTCGATGACGCGCCTGTCGCCTTGGAAAGGCCCAAGCGGTGGCGCTGCGTGTCCTCGAATCTCTTGTTCAGGCGCCATGAAAGCCATCCCTCCGCCGTCATCGCGGAGCGGACCAGCGGCGACGGCAAGAACGGCACCAGCTGTCCGTTGGCCCGGAGTGGGAAGGTGTGCAGGGTTGCCAGCGGGATGTCGTAGTACTCCGCGACATTGGCTGCGGGCCCCTCGCCGATCACGCCGGTGAACAGCAGGTCGGCCCCGTCCGCCAGGGACATCAGGGTTGAGTTGGTCTCCTCCCAAATCTGACCGAGCATGCCCCAATCTTCACGCCCTAACCTGATCAGATCGCGGACCCGCCAGAACTTGCGCAGCAAACGCGTCAAGAAGTCGCGGTGCAAGTCCTGCCACTGCCGCGGGTCCGGGCCGTACGGGACCGCCGCAAGCCCAGCGGACTCGGCGAAGTCAACCAGATCAGGCGAGACGGCCATCCGCACTTCGTGACCCCTACGCATCAACTCCCGACCGACAACAACGCATGGCTCGACATCACCGCGAGTTCCGTAGCTTGCCAACACAAATTTCATCGCGAGGATCGTACCCTTCACCTCTCCGTCGGCGTTCTGCCGGATGAAGCGCGGGAGGCTTGCGTCCGTCATCCCAGCTACCACCGGCACATGACTCCGCGTCCTGGTAAACCGCTAAGAGCTAGCAAATTGTTGACTGTCCGCGACATCGCCGACCGTCGCGGATGCGTTCCCAGGGGACCAGCTACCCTCGTGTGGTGAATCGGACCAACCCCGCCCAGGTCAGCGGCGTCTTCCACGATGAGGTGCGTGCCCCCTGGGACGTCGCAAACGCTTCTTGCGTCGCCGGAGGCTGATCGGTGCGCCGGATACCTCGCACTCGCGTCTCTGACGGCCTCGCACCCAATGGCGACGCACACCCGGACATTCGGCTCGCGCCCATGGACCAGAGCTTGTATGCCCAGCACAAGGCCATCGGCCGGAACTTAGTCCTCCAGGTCGTGTGGGTTTATGAACACACCATCGACTTCGACGGCGTGAGGCGTTTTCACCACAATCTCGGTTGCGGTTTGTTGGGACGGCGCATCGAGCGTTCGCCACTGCCATTCGGCCGGCATCGGTGGGCCTCAGATGGAGCGCCGTCGGACATCGATATTGACCAGCGCCCACGTCCACGCGCTGAACTCAGCGACTGGGCTGATGAACGCGCACAACTGCCAATCGATCCGGAATCGGGGCCGGGCTGGCATCTCGGTGCCGTTGAACTCACGGACGGCTCAACCGCCGTCAGCCTGGTGATGTCCCACTATCTGATCGACGGCATCGGGGGTGTCGTCGCGCTCATTGATGCGATCCTCGGCAACACGCGCGATCTTGGTTACCCACCGCCGGCTTCACGCACTCGACGGCGCGCTGTTCTGCAGGACGCCCGACAGACAGCGCGCGACGCACGCGAGGTCGGCCGTGCGCTTGTTGTGGCGGCAAAAATGGCCCGCCAGGGCTGGCCTAATTCTGCGCAATCAGCGTCGCGACCGGCCGCTTCCCGTGGAGTCGAGGGCGACGACCACGTCCTCGTGCCCGGTATCACGATCACAATCGACCCGAGTGAGTGGGATGCCCGGGCAAAGGCTCTGGGCGGAACGAGTAACACGCTGACCGTCGGGCTGGCTGCGAAACTCGGGGAGCGCATGGGGCGCCGACGTGCCGGCGACGGTGCGGTCACCTTGCAACTCCCGATAAGCGACCGCACCGAGAGTGATACGCGTGCGAACGCGATGTTGTTTGCGCGCGTCAGCATCGATCCGACACGAGTCACGACGGATCTGCGTGACGCCCGCGACGCCGTCAAGCAGGCGCTCACGGCTCTGCGGGAAAAGCCAGACGAGTCAATGCAGGTCCTCTGGCTGGCCCCATTCGTACCGAAGCGCACGTTGAAACGGATGGCGGATTCGATGGTCGATCCCGACCTTCCGGTGTTCTGTTCAAATTTCGGCGACCTCGGCTCGGTAGTGAATCGCCTCGACGGCACTCCCGCCGAATACGCCACCGCGCGAGTGACCAACCAAGGCGAAACACGAGAGTGGCTTGAGAAAATGGGCGGCGAAATGACAGTGCAGTCTCTGCGCCTCCCCGAGAGCGTTGTCATCAGCGTCAACGCCTACCAACCGGGTGCCGAGAACACAAAGCCCGCTCTGCGTGAGCTGGCTTCGCGCACGCTGATGGAGTTCGACCTGACTGGCGAGATCGACTGACCGAACGTTCCGTGCGGCGGCAAAGCGCCCCGCCACCACCGCCGTCGGCTCGGGCGTCGTGGCTTCGACGGGGTTTGAGTCGCTGCCTGCCGAGACCCAGAAGCGGGAATCAGTCAGCCAGCCAGGCATCGTCAAGGTAATGTCCGCACCCATGTGGGGGCCTTTGCTGGTGCTTGCTTTGCTGACGACGGTCAATCCCGTGCGGCTGGGCATCGTACTTTTCGTACTCTTGCGTCCGCGTCCAATTTCGAGCCTTTTCGCATATTGGTTCGGCTGCGTGATCATCGGTCTCGCGACCGTGCTGATCCCGTTGCTGGTACTCCAGGCGGTGCCGACGTCCGCCGCCTTTATGAAGCGATTCGCTGATCCGGTCGCCAACCCGACCGCCCAGCGGATCGCCATCGGCGTCGGCGTGGTGCTGATCTTGGTTGCCGCGCTAGTCGTTCTGCGCTCGGCAGCCCGTCAGCGAGCGGGCGTGCCGAACGGTCGGCACGCCATACCCCCCCGGGCCGGCAGCGCCAAAACGGCGATTCGAGAGCGGGACTCGAACATCCCGCCGGCGCTCTTGCAGCTTGTGGGGTCGGCTCCGGAGACGGCATCCGAAGGTGGGTCTGCGGTTGCGCGACTGCTCGGCCGCGTTCGTAAAGCGTGGCAGAACGGTTCTCCCTGGCCCGCGTTTGTGATCGGCGTTATCTTCCTCCCGCCACTCGATGGACTTTTCTTGGTCGTCGCTTTGATCGCGACGTCGGGGGCATCGCTTGAGGTGCAGCTCATCGCTGCCATCGCCTACATTTTCGGGATGCTTGCAGTTGAGGAGATCATCCTGGTGAGCCATCTGGCTACCCCGGCGAAAACCGAAGCGGCACTGCGCCGGTTACACGACTGGACGGTTGCGCACAAACGCGCAATCCTGGTGGCGTTTCTCGCGGTGGTCGGGGTATCGATGGTGGCCAGAGGCATGGGCGGCCTCTGAATCTGCGGTTCGGTGCCGAATCGCCCTACGGCACAGCACTTCTCGCGGATCGCGATATGCTCGATGACCCTGTGTCAACCGCGCTGCTTACCGCCCGCCTGGGTTCGCACCGACTCCGGACGCCTGGCGATACTGGGCGAAGGTGTCATCAGACCGGCAGGGCGATTCAAGCGGCATACGGCTCTCGCATACCGGACGTCCGCTTCATTCCTTGACGAAACAGCACATTCGATATGGCACTCGGCCGTTGCGCATCGCATCGACTCCGCGCGCGTCGGCCCAACGGGAAGAGGTGCGAGAAAAGGGACGCAACACAGCGGGCATGAGGCTATATATGCGATCGAGTCTCTTTTGTGTATTCAGGTCCATCGCGCGAACAACCTCAGCATTGATAAGCCTGTTCGAGAGCATCTTCATAGGAGCGTTCTCAAGCGCGGCTTCCCAAGCGGCGACCGATCCGGGGGATCTGAAATCGGTGTAGAGAAGGTGCCCTCCGGGTCGCAGTACGCGCGCCACCTCGTCGAGGAAACGGGAGAACTGAGGATAGTGGACCGAGGACTCCACATTGACTACCGCGTCGAAGGATTCGTCGGCAAAAGGAAGGCTTTGGGCATCGCCTTCCATGAAATTCAAATTGTCCACCTTGTGCCGCTTTTGACAATAAGCGATACCCTCTGAATTCAAGTCCAACCCCGTGTAGGAAGCCGGATGCATAGTACGCGCCAAATAAGAGGCTCCCCCGCCGTGGCCGCAACCAACCTCCAGCACGTCTTTCCCGCTTATATCCGCCTGGGCAGCCGTGGCGTGGTACAGCTGGATGTAATACCGATCCGGCTCATCGGAAGCTTCCAACGGCAAAGCCATCGGAGGATCCTCCTCATAGCCCACATTGAGGAAGGCCGAGTCGTTAGGACGAAGCCTTCGGGTGAAGTAGCGGTACATAGAGCGGTGTAGGCGGCTCAGGCCCACCTCATCAACTGATTGAATAGCGTGGCGAACGCGATCTTTCACTTCCATTGGTGAAGCATGGCAGAACCGATCACTTGGTGCAGCGAATTGCAAGTCCTGCATCAAGATTGGTCGAAACGACACCGCAGGCCGCATGGACCGCCTGTCCGGAGCCCAGGATCGCAGGCAATGAACAGGCCTCTCGCCGCTTCCGTCGAAGCCGGTTACCCGCGCTGGACGAGCGACCGACGGCCAGTCGCCTGCCCACGTTTACCTAACGGTCCCGTAGGCCATCCACACGAGGTGGGAAAAATCTACGACACACTCCTGGGCAAACACAAACTCATCCACGGTCGTCCAATACCGACTTGAGTCGTTGGCCATACAGGCTAAGCGAATCGGCAGTCAACATAATTTCATGTGGACAGTCGACCAAGTGCTCAGCAATTTCGCCGGCAATATAAGGACGCCAGCTTTCCAGAGCAGATGTGTACCGGTCACTCTCTCCCTGCGTGGCGGAGAAAGCGACCATATTTCCCTCGAAAACGCTCGGCTCATGGGCCTCTTGCAATGCGCGGTTGAAAGTGATGTGTTGAACTAGGAGATCCAGATTCTGGACGAAAGAATCGACCAGTTGTATGTACTGAGGAAGCTCCACGGCTACTTGTTGGTGAACTCGGTCCTGAAGTTGCTCGTAGGTAAGCGACCCGTCCACGTCTGGATTGTCAATGTTGTACAGCCGCAGGACTTCTTCCAGTACGCGCTTCTTGTCCAAAGCACCATCTGGTAGGTCGGCGCTGTCGAGGCGGGGTTGGGTGTCGATGAGGATCAGACGCTCCACTGCGCAGCCGCGTCGTTGCAGCTCGACGGCGAGCTCATGTGCGACAACGCCGCCGAAGGACCAGCCGAGAAGATGGTAGGGGCCGGTCGGGGAGATCTGTTGGATGCGGTCGGCATAGTTTGCCGCCATATCCCGAATCGAGCGAGGTTCAACCTCGCCGTCCCGCAGAGTCTGTTGTATTCCAATGATGGGACAGTCCAGGTACTTTCCGAGAGTCTGGTACTGCCAACTCACCCCACCGCCGGGATGGAGGCAGAACAGGGGGGCACCGGAGCCCTCCTTGAGCACCTCGATCGGGACCACTTCCGCAGCGTCGGCAGGGCCCTCTAGCTGCTGGCTCAAACTGCGCACGGAAGGCGCGTGGAACAAGGTGCGTACCGCGAGATGCGTATCCAGGCGGCTGTTGATCGCGGCTATCACCTGCATCGCCAACAGCGAATCCCCGCCCAGGTCGAAGAACGAATCGTCGACGCCAACGCGCTCTAGTCCGAGTACCTCGGCGTAGATTGCGGCGACAATCTCTTCCGTCCGAGTGCCCGGGGCGCGGTAGTGATCGGTGTCGGTGTATTCGGGTGCGGGCAGAGCGCGCTTGTCCAGTTTTCCGTTGACCGTCAGCGGCAGCGCATCGAGCACTACCACCGCCGCGGGGACCATATACGTGGGAAGACGTTCGGACAGTGCTGCCCGCGCCTCGGCGGCATCGACTGTGCCAATTGAGGTTTCGGTGATGTAGCCAACCAGCCGCTTATCGCCGGGGCGGTCCTCGCGGGCGACGACCACGGCCTGATCCACCCCAGGCAGCCCTGCCAAGGCCGACTCGACCTCGCCCAGTTCGATGCGGTACCCACGGATCTTGACCTGCTCATCGGCACGACCCACATAACGCAGTTGCCCGTCAGCACCCCAGCGCACGAGGTCGCCGGTGCGGTACATCCGCGTCCCTAGCCCACCGAACGGACACGCTATGAAACGCGATCCCGTGAGTTCGGCGCGCCCCAGATAGCCATAGGTCAGGCCGCCGCCGGCCACATACAACTCCCCGGCCACGCCGGCGGGCACCGGATGCAACCACTGATCGAGCACATGGAAACCCAGATTGGCCAACGGCACGCCGATAGGGCTGACGTTGCCCTCGAGGTCACCGCTGACGATTTCGCGGAACGAGGCGTGCACCGTGGTCTCCGTGATGCCGTACATGTTCACCAACCGCGGCGATCCGGGATGGTTGCGCAACCACTTCTCCAGTCGTTGCGGTTCCAGCGCCTCTCCACCGAATACCACCGTCTCCAGCTTCAGCTCATCTTCGCGCTCGGATGACAGCGCATCGACGGTTTGCAATGCATAGAACGCCGACGGCGTCTGGCTCAAGATGCTGACGTTTTCGGTCACCAGAACCGAGTACAGTTCCTGCGGCGAGCGGACCACTTCTTCGGGGACCACGACGAGCCGACCGCCGCGCAGCAACGCCCCGAAAATCTCCCACACCGAGTAGTCGAAGGCGTAGGAGTGGCACTGAGTCCACACTTGCCCGGGCGAGAGCTCCAATTCCGCGTCAAGCGCCTCCAGTAAGCCCGTCACGTTGCGATGGCCGACCGCCACGCCCTTGGGTACGCCGGTAGTGCCCGATGTGTATATGACGTAGGCGATTTCATCGGGACCCGCCGCCGGCAACGCCGTACTGAGTTGGTCGGCGATTCGTGGGTCGTCGATATCGATGACGAGCAGTTCGCGGCCGTTCAGGCGCGCCGCCAGTGCCGTGGTGCTGACCGCTGCCAAAGGCGCGGCATCATCGAGCATGAATTGGACCCGCGCGGCCGGGTGCGCGGGGTCGATCGGCAGGTAAGCCGCTCCAGTCTTGAGCACCGCCAGTATTGCGACGATCGCCTCGACCGACCGGTTGAACAGCAGCGCCACCCGCTCACCCGGGCCCGCGCCGTGTCCGATGAGCAGATGCGCCAGTCGGTTTGACGCCTCGTCAAGCTCGCGATAAGTCATCGAACGGTCATGGAAGGTCAGCGCCACCGCCTGCGGTGCGCGTGCGACCTGATCGGCGAACAGTGCCGGGATCGACATCGCACTGGATGCCGGCGCGGTCAGCGCCGCCCGGTTGCCCCATACGTCAAGCCGGTTGAGTTCGGCCGCCTCCAACACGTCTATCGACGACAGTCGTCGCGTGGGCTCGGCGATCAGCGCAGCAACCACTCGCTGTAACCGCTCGCACAGCGCCTCGATCGTTGCCGCGTCGAACACGTCGGTACGGAATTCCACCGCGCCACTGATCCCGGCGGGCTCACCGGCCGCATTCCAGCGTTCGGCGAGGGAGAACGTCAAATCCATGCGGGCCGTTTGGGTTTCAGCGGTCAGAGGCGTGAATTGCAGATCACCCAAGGCGAACTCAGCGGATCCGTCCGCATGCACCGACAGGTTCTGCCACGCCAACATCACCTGCACGAGTGGATGGTGGGTCAGGCTGCGGGTCGGGTTGAGTCGGTCGACGAGCACCTCGAAGGGCACATCCTGGTGCTGGTAGGCGGCGAGGCTGCGCTGACGGACCTGGGCCAGTAGCTCCGTTAGCCGGGGGTCACCGCTCAGATCGACTCGAAGCACCAGGGTGTTGACGAAAACTCCCACCAGCTCATCCAGCGCCGGGTCGTCGCGCCCAGCGATCGGGAACCCGACGGCGACATCGGGAGTGGCGCTGAGCTTGGCGAGCAGCACCGCCAAGGCGGCCTGAACCACCATGAAGCTGGTTGTGTTGTGTTCGCCGGCTACCCGGGCGATCTGCTGCTGCAACTCGGCCGGCCACTCCACGGCGACGGTGGCGCCCCGGTAATCAGCCACCGGCGGGTAGGGCCGATCGGTGGGCAGATCCAAGCGTTCCGGCAGCCCGGCCAGCGCCTGTTCCCAGTAGGCGAGCTGCGCGGCGATCGGGCTGTCGGCATCGGCCAGGTCGCCCAATTGCTCACGCTGCCACAGCGTGTAGTCCACATACTGCACCGCCAATGGCGCCCAATCCGGTGCGCGCTCCGCACACCGGCTCGCATAGGCCACACCCAGATCGCGCATCAACGGGCCGATCGACAGACCGTCCGCGGCGATATGGTGCACCACGGCAACCAGTACGAACTCGTCGACCGCGACACGGAAAAGCTTCGCCCGCAAAGGGATCTCAGCGGTCAAGTCAAACGCGTAGCGCACGATCTCGCCGAGAGCTTCTTCTAACCGGTCCGCTGACCAGTCGCGTGCATCGACGGCCTGCCACCTGAAATCGGCCTGCTCCACAGGGATGACGACCTGCTGGGGGCGACCCTCAGGCGCCGTGAACAACGTCCGTAGGCACTCCTGGCGATCCACCACATCGGCCAGCGCCGCTCCCAACGCGTCGGTGTCCAGCGGGCCGCTGATCCGGTAAGCAGTCGGCATGTTGTACATCGCCGACGGTCCGTGCAACTGGTCGAGGAACCAAAGCCGCTGTTGGGCATACGACAACGGGATCACTGCGGGCCGCTGCTGGACCGTCAAGGCGGCCCTACTTCTTTCACCTCCGTACGCGCTGATCCATTCGGCAAGCCCGGCCACGGTCGGCATGTCGAAGAACTCCCGGATCGGCACCTCGACACCCAGTTCGGAACGCAGCCGACCCAGCAGCCGCATCGCAGACAGCGAATGTCCACCGAGATCGAAGAACGAGTCGTCGACGCCGACTTTCGTCGCTCCGAGCACCTCGCCGAACAATGCGGCAACCAGCTGTTCGCGTTGATCGCGCGGTGCCCGATAGGCCGCACCGCTGATGAACTTCGGAGCGGGCAACGCACGCCGATCAAGCTTGCCGTTGACCGTCAATGGCAGCGAGTCCAGCATCATGATCGCCGCGGGGACCATGAACTCCGGCAACCGCTCAGCAGCGAAGTTGCGCAACTCGGCCACCCGCTCGACCGCCGCCGGGTCGTTGACGTGTCCGGCAAGTGAATCGACCGATGTCGCCGGCCGGTACACATCGGACAACACCTGCGCCCGATCATCGCTTCGGGTGTAGATCACATCCACCGAACCCGCGATGGGCGACCAGGTTACGGCGGTGGCGTAGCCCAATTGTTCGCCCAGTAGACGACACTGCTGCGGCAACACCGCATTCTCCGGCACCGCCAGGCCGGCACGTACCTCGCTGACCGCCACTCGGTCCCCGGCTGCCGACAGCGCCTGCGCCAACGCCACCTCCGGCCATATCCCGGCATGCGGCACGGCGGTGACACGCAGCTGCGCCGGCTGCTGGGTGCGCAAGAATTCACCCAGCGCAGCCAGGCTGCCCAACCGTTGCCACGGTTGGGACGGCACCTCGGCCGCCGAGCGAACCAGCGCCGGAGCCTTACGCAGCACCACGTCGTAGCGGTAGCCACTGAGCTCGTTGATCGCATTCATCGCTTTGAGCTGAAGATCCACCGCAGCGATCTCGTCGAACTCTGCGGGTAACGCCACGAAGAATTCGGGGGCCAACAACAGCTCCTGTTCGGCCAGGATCTCCCGGCGCACACGTTCCCGAACTACAGCCGCGGTCTGCTCGGCACCACCGCCGTCGGCGCACACCACCCCGGTCGTGAACGCCTGCAGCAACGACAGGTTGCGCACGTCACCGATGAACACCGCACCGCCTGGCGCCAACAGCCGAACCGCCGACGCCAGCACATCGAGCAGGTACCCCGCGCTGGGGAAGTACTGGATCACCGAGTTGAGAATGACGGTGTCGAAGTGGCCCAGCGGCAGCCCGTCGGCCACGTCGGCGGGCTGCGCCCGCAACCGCACCCGGTCACCCCACGGCTGCGAGGCCACCGCCGCCTGCAGTTTCTCGATCGTGGCGGTGGAGACGTCGATGCCCCAATACTCGTCACAGTCGGGCGCCAACGGCGTCAGCAGAAGGCCCGAACCGACCCCGATCTCCAGCACACGCCGCGGTCCCAGCGCACGAATGCGATCGACCGCAGCTGCGCGCCATTCGCGCATCTGCTCGAGTGGAATCGGCTCGCCGGTGTAGCTGCTGATCCACCCGCCGAAATCTTCACCCAATGCCGGCGCGCCCGCTGTGGGCGGCTCGGCCGAGTACAGGCCGCCCCACACTCGCTGCCATTGTTCGACCAGCTGAGCTTCCCGGTCGGGCTCGCGGACCAGCATCATCTCCTGGTCGGCAACGACATAGCCCACCAGTTGCCTGTCGCTCAGCGGCTCCCCGGGATCCGCGGTGTGGGCGACGACCACTGCCTGCGACACCCGCGGGTGGGCGGCGAGCACCGCGCCGATCTCACCGAGTTCGATGCGGTAGCCGCGGATCTTGACTTGTTCGTCGGCGCGCCCCAGGTAACGCAGCTGCCCGTCGGCGCCCCAGCGCACCAGATCTCCGGTGCGATACATCCGCTGCCCGGGCTTTCCGAACGGGCACGCCATGAACCGCGACGCGGTCAAACCCGGTCTACGCCAATATCCGACCCCGACCTGAGGGCCGGCGACATACAACTCGCCGACCACCCCGGCCGGTACCGGCCGCAGCCGCTCGTCGAGCACGAACAACGCCGCAGTCGGCAACGGCGCACCGATCGGCACCGCACCGGACCCGGCCGTCAACGGTGCACTCGCGGTCACCCACATCGTGGCTTCCGTCGGGCCGTACTCGTTGATCATCGCCCGGCCCGGCGCCCACCGGTCCACCACCTCCGCCGGGCACGGCTCGCCGCCGACCAGCAAGGTCACCCCATCGAGGCCCTCGGGCGACAATCCCCCGACCGCAGAGGGGGTTTGGCTCAACACGGTCACCTGTTCGGCAACCAGCAACGCGTGGAAATCGGTCAGCGAGCGGGCCACCGTCTCGGGCACCACCACCAGCCGCCCACCGTGCAGCAGCGCGCCCCAGATCTCCCAGCCCGAGATGTCGAAGCTGTAGGAATGCCACTGCGACCACACCTGAGTCGGCGCCGCCAAAACGGGGTCCATGGAAGCCATCAGCTCGGTCACGTTGTGGTGGGTGATGGCCACCCCCTTGGGCGTGCCCGTGGTGCCCGAGGTGTAGATGATGTAGGCCATGTCATCGGCGGACGGTGCGGGCAGAGCGGTGTGCGGATAGTCCCGGATACGGGGGTCGTCGACATCGATGACCAGCAGGTCGTATCCGGTCAGCCGCTCGGCCAGCCGGCCGGTGGTGATCGCGACCATCGGCGCGGCGTCGCCGAGCATGAACCCGACTCGACTCGCCGGCAGCGCCGGGTCGATCGGCAGGTACGCCGCGCCGGCCTTGAGTACCGCCAGCATCGCCGCGATCGCCTCAGCAGACCGGTTGAACAGTAGTGCCACACAATCGCCCGCACCGACTCCTTGGCCGGACAGTAAGTGCGCCAATCGATTCGAGGCATCTTCGAGTTCGCGGTAGGTCACCGACTCCTCGCCGCAGCGCAGCGCCACTGCCTGCGGGGTGCGGGCCGCCTGTTCGGCGAAGGCCACCGGGATCGACGCCGAAGTGCGCGCCGGCCGGGTCAGCACCGCACGGTTGCCCACCTCATCGAGGACGGTCTGCTCGTCGGCGTCGAGCAGGGCCATCTCGCCCACTGCCACAGAGGCGTCGGCGACAACCGTCTCGAGCACGCGAACGAACCAGGCGACCAACCGCTCGATGGTGGACCGGTCATACAGGTCCGTCGCATAGGTGACCGTGCCGGCGGCCATCGGCGCACCCGAGTCTTGGCTGGGCACCTCGCCCAAGTCGAAATCCAAGTCCCACTTCGAAGTACCGATGGACATCTCCAGCGGCTCCACACTGATCCCGTCGAATGACGCGCCGTCCGGACGCAGATTGTTCTGGAACAGCATGCCCACTTGGAAAAGCGGATGATGCGACGTGGAGCGCACCGGGTTGAGCTGCTCGACAAGCAACTCGAACGGCACATCTTGATTGCTGTAGGCATCCAACGCCTTCTGGCGCACCCGCTCGAGCACCTCGCCGAACGAGTCCGCAGGACTCACCGAGACCCGCAGCACCCAGGTGTTGACGAAGAACCCGACCAGATCATCGAGCGCGGCATCCAACCGCCCGGCGATCGGCGAGCCCATCACCACGTCCTGGCCCACCCCCGCACGGTGCAACACCACCGCCAACACCGCCTGCATCACCATCGATGCCGTCGCATTGTGCGCCGCCGCCACCGCCTTGACCTCGGCCCACAGCGGCGCCTCGATGCGCAACTCCACCCCGTCACCCCGATAACTGGGCACCGCCGGGCGCGGGCGATCCGCCGGCAACGACACGACCTCCGGCAGGTCAGCCAACTGCGTTCGCCAATAACTCAGCTGCGCCGCGATCACACTGTCCGGATTCGACTCGACACCCAACCAATCCCGTTGCCACAGGGTGTAATCGGCATACTGCACCGGCAACGGCGACCAGCCCGGTTCCTGCCCGGCTCGACGTGCTCGGTACGCCTCGGCCACATCTCGCACCATCGGCGCCAACGACCAGCCGTCGAAAGCGATGTGGTGCACCATGATTGCGAGCACATACTGTTCGGGTTCCAACGCATAGATCTGCGCGCGAACCGGGATCTCGCTGGCCAGGTCGAACCGATACCCCGCCAAGGCCGCCAACTCGGTGGCCAGATCCTGCTCGGTCACCGACACCACGGCCGGGCCTCCACGCCGCCACATCCCCGCTGCTGCGGGCAGCACCTGCTGGAACGGCACACCGTCGACATCAGGGAAAACGGTGCGCAACGATTCGTGACGGGCGATGACATCGTCGAGAGCGGCGTCTAGCGCCGGCACATCGAGCGCACCGGTGATCCGCAACGCGGTGGGAATGTTGTACGTCCCGTAACCGTCCTCGAACCGGTTGAGGAACCACAACCGACTCTGGGCATACGACAACGGCACCGTCGACGGCCGTTCGGCTGCGACCAAAGGCGCGCGCCGAACCGAGCCCTCGCCGATGCGCGGAGCCAACTGCGCGACCGAGGGTGACTCGAAGATGGTCCGCACGGCCAAGCCGGCGTCCAGGCTGGTGTTGATCGCGGCGATGGCCCGGGTTGCCGACAGCGAGTCGCCGCCGAGGTCGAAGAAGGACTCGTCGATTCCGACGCGCTCGAGTCCCAGGACGCGAGCGTAGATGCCGGCCACGATCTCCTCGGTGGGGGTGGTCGGAGAGCGGTGCTGGCCGGCACTGTATTCGGGGGCCGGTAGCGCCCGGGTGTCGAGTTTGCCGTTGACCGTCAACGGCAGGGCGTCGAGGACGACGACGGCCGCCGGCACCATGTAGGCCGGCAGCCGCTTGGCCAGCTTCGCGCGCACTTCGGCGGGATCGATGGTGGCCGTGGAGGTTTCGGTGACATAACCAACGAGGCGTTTGTCACCGGGGCGGTCTTCGCGAGCGATGACGGCGGCGTGGTCGATTCCGTCCAGGGCGGCCAGAGCGGCGTGGACTTCGCCGAGTTCTATGCGGTAGCCGCGGATCTTGACCTGTTCATCGGCGCGGCCCAGGTACGCCAGTTGTCCGTCGGTGCCCCAACGCACCAGATCGCCGGTGCGATACATCCGCTGCCCCGGTGTGCCGAACGGGCAGGCGGTGAAGCGCGCTGCAGTCAGACCCGCGCGTCCCAGGTAGCCGTAGGCCAACCCGACGCCGGCCACGTACAGCTCACCGACCACCCCGACCGGCACCGGACGCAGCCACGCGTCGAGAACGAACAACGCAGCTCCGGGCACCGGAGTGCCGATCGGCACAACCTGCATGCCCGCCGTCAGCGGCGCGCTGACGGCGACACACATCGTGGTTTCGGTCGGGCCGTAGGCGTTGACCATCACCCGTCCCGGCGCCCAGCGGTCGACCACCTCGGTCGGGCAGGCCTCTCCGGCCATCACGACCGCTGCCGACTCCAACCCCTCATCCGGCAGCATCGCCACCGCCGACGGGGTCTGGGTCAATACGGTGACCGATTCAGCGACGAGGAGCGCGTGAAGCTCATCCGGTGCGCTCGCCACCGATTCGGGGACGACGACCAGTCGCCCACCGCGCAGCAGCGCACCGAAGATCTCCCACACCGAAACATCGAAGGCCAGCGAGTGACACAACGGCCACACGCCCGACCGGGGCAGCCCCGCATCCAACGAACCCAACAGATGGGTGACGCTGCGATGCGTGATGGCCACGCCCTTGGGAGTTCCGGTGGTGCCGGAGGTGTAGATCAGATAGGCGACGTCGTCGGGATCAGGTGCCCCGAGTCCGGTGCTGGGATAGGTGTCAACCGCGGGGTCGTCGACGTCGACGACCGTGAATTCGAAGCCGTCGAGCCGGTCGGCGAGGCCGGTGGTGCTGATCGCGGCGGTCGGCGCGGCGTCGGTGAGCATGAATTGCAGCCGCGCGTCCGGGACGATCGGATCGATCGGCAGATACGCCGCCCCCGTCTTGAGCACTGCCAGCATGGCCACGACTGCTTGAGGTGAGCGCTCGACGAGCAGCGCAACGCACTGCCCGGGACCGACGCCCCGGTCGGTGAGTAAGTGGCCCATCCGGTTCGCGGCTTCGTCGAGTTCGCGGTAGGTCATGGATCTGCCGTCACTGCTGATCGCGACAGCCTGCGGCGCGCGGGCGACCTGTGCGGCGAACAATGCCGGGATCGAGACGTGCGCATCGGACGGCGGCTGGATCAACGCGGTGCGGTTACCGAGATCTTCGATGCTGCGATGTTCGGTCGCGTCGAGCAGATCGATTGTGGACAGGCGGCGGGTCGGGTCGTCGGTGAGGGCGGTGAGCACACGCAGGAACCGCTCGACGAGCGTGTGGATGCTGGCCGCATCGAACACATCGGTGCGGTACTCCAACGACCCGGTGATTCCTACAGGTTCACCCGTGGAGTTCCATCGTTCCTCCAGGGAGAACGACAAATCCATGCGGGCGGTGTGAGTGTCCACACTCAGGGGTTGCACCTGGACATCGCCCAGAGCGGGCGTCGGGGCCTGCTGATCCGGACGGTCGAAGTTCTGCCATCCCAGCATGACCTGGATCAGCGGATGGTGAGCCAACGAGCGGGTGGGGTTGAGCCGTTCGACGAGGACTTCGAAGGGGACGTCCTGGTGTTCGTAGGCGGCCAGGCTGCGAGCGCGGACCTGCTCGAGCAACTCCGCGACGGTGGGATCCCCGTTGATTTGCACACGCAGGATCAGGGTGTTGACGAAGAAGCCGACCAGCTCGTCGAGTGCGGCGTCACGCCGCCCGGCGATAGGGAAGCCGATGGCCACGTCGCTGCTGGCGGACAGTTTGCCCAACACCACCGCCAACGCGGCTTGGACCACCATGAAACTGGTCGCCTGATGTCGAGCGGCCACCTGGGCCAGTTGTTGCTGTAGCTGCGGGGGCCAGTCGATGGCGATACTGGCCCCGCGCTGATCGGCGACCAGCGGGTAGGGCCGATCGGTGGGCAACTCGAGCCGCTCCGGCAGCCCTGCCAACACCTGCTGCCAGTAGCCCAGCTGCGCCGCGATGCGGCTGGCCGGGTCGTCGAGTTCGCCGAGAGCCTCGCGCTGCCACAGTGTGTAGTCGACATACTGCACAGCCAACGGCGCCCAATCCGGGGCCTGCCCTGCGCAGCGAGCGGCATACGCGGCCCCGACGTCACGTACCAGTGGGGCGATCGACCAGCCGTCGCCGGCGATGTGGTGCACCACTGCCACCAACGCGTGCTCGTTCGCGCCGAGGCGCAAAAGCGTTGCCCGCAACGGGATTTCAGAACCGAGATCGAAACTGTGCCCCACCACCGCGGCTACGGCCTGGTCGATCTGCTGCGCCGACCAGCCGAGGGCGTCAACCACCTGCCAGCCGAAGTCGGCCTGCTCGGGCGGGATGACGAGTTGTTGTGGGACGCCCTCGACAGCGACGAACAAGGTGCGCAGGCTTTCATGGCGGGCCACCACGTCGCCCAGCGCCGCCCCCAACGCCTCGACGTTCAGGGGGCCATTGATGGTGAACGCAGCGGGCATGTTGTAGACCGGCGACGGCCCATGCAACTGATCGAGGAACCACAGCCGCTGCTGGGCAAAGGACAACGGCACCACCTGCGGGCGGGGGCGCGCCGTCAACGATGTGCTCGTCGCATCGGCGGCGTCGGTGTGAATCCAGGCCGCGAGCCCGGCCACCGTGGGCGCGTCGAACAATGCCCGGATCGGCACGTCCACGTCCAGCTCTGCGCGGATGCGCGCCACCAGCCGCGTCGCCGACAGCGAGTGCCCGCCCAGATCGAAGAACGACTCGTCGATGCCCACCCGGCTCGCGCCCAGCACCTCGCCGAACAGCGCGGCCAACAGGTGCTCACGCTCATCCCGTGGGGCGCGGTAGGCCACCGTGCTGATGAACTCCGGGGCCGGCAACGCCCGTTTGTCGAGCTTGCCGTTGACCGTCAACGGCAACGCGTCCAACATCATGATCGCCGCGGGAATCATGAACTCCGGCAACCGCTCTGCCACGAAGCCGCGTAGCTCCGCCGCGCGCTCGATCGCGGCCGGGTCGTTGACATAGCCGGCCAACGACCCGACCGGCGCAGCCGGCACATAGACATCCGTCAACGGCTCTGCTGCGCGGGTAAGAACGATATCTACGAAACCCGCCGCGGCCGACCAGGTTACCGCCGTGGCATAACCCAGTTCCCGGCCCAGTTGATGACACTGCCGTGCCGTCACCGCACCCTCAGGCGTCGACATACCGGCACTCACCTCGTCGACCGTCACCCGATCCGCGGCCGAAGCCAGCTCCAGCGCCAATGCCGCCTCCGGCCAGATTCCGGCATGCGGAACCCCGGTCACCCGCAACTCGGGCAGGTCCGTCGTGCTCAAGAATTCACTCAACGCAGCCAAGCTGCCGAACCGTTCCCATGCTTCGGATCGGATCCGGGCCACCGAACGCGTCGACACGGGCGCCTTGTGCAGCACGACCTCGTACCGGTACCCGCTGAGTTCGTTGACCGCATCCATCGCCTTGAGCTGCACATCGACCGCGCCGATCTCCGGATACTGCGACGCCAACGCGGTGAAGAACTCCGGGGCCACGAGCAGTTCCTGCTCGGCCAGCATCTCCCGGCGCACCCGCTCGCGCACCACCGCCGCGGTCTGCTCACCTCGGACGTCTTCGGCGCACACCACCCCGGTGGTGAACTCCCGCAGCAACGCCAGGTTGCGTACGTCACCGAGAAACACCGCCCCGCCAGGGGCCAGGAGCCGTAACGCCAACCTCAATACGTCGAGCAGATAGCCCGCGCTCGGGAAGTACTGAATGACCGAGTTCAAAACGATGGTGTCGAAATAACCCTCAGGCAGCCCGTCGGCCACATCGGCCGGCTGCACCGCCAAGCGAACCCGATCCGCCCACGGCTGCGCCGCCACCGCGGCCTGCAATTTCTCGATCGTCGGCGCGGAAAAGTCGGTGCCCCAATACTCGACACATTCGGGGGCCAGCGGAGCCAGCAGCAGACCCGAGCCAACGCCGATCTCCAACACCCGGCCCGGCCCCAGCGCCCGAATTCGCTCCACCGCCGCCGTCTGCCATTGGCGCATCTGCTCCAATGGGATCGGCTCACCGGTGTAACTGGAGTTCCAGCCCCCGAAATCCTGCCCTAATCCGGTGGATACGCCTTGCTGGGTGAACGCCTGTCCGGAATACAGGTCCGCGTAGACACCCTGCCACTGGCCCACGAGCTGCGCTTCCCGGTCGGGCTCACGGACCAACTTCGTCTGCGGGTCGGGCACCACATAGCCCACCAGTTGCTTGTCGCCGACACCGTCGGCCGCATCGGGGGCGTGGGCGACGACCACCGCCTGGGCCACCCGCGGATGGGCGCGCAGCGCCGACTCGATCTCACCGAGCTCGATGCGATAGCCGCGGATCTTGACCTGCTCATCAGCGCGGCCCACATAGCGCAGCTGTCCATCAGCACCCCAGCGCACCAAATCTCCAGTGCGGTACATCCTTTGCCCTGCAGGGGCTCCCTCACCGACGAATGGGCACGCCACGAACCGCGAGCCGGTCAGCCCGGCCCGGCGCACATAGCCCACGCCCACCCCGCGGCCGGCGACGTACAACTCTCCGACCACCCCAGCCGGCACCGGACGCAACCACCCGTCCAATACAAACAACGCCGCGCCCGGCACCGGGACGCCGATCGGCACCTCCTCCGATCCCGCTGTCAGCGGAGCGCTGATGGTGGCATAGACGGTGGTCTCGGTCGGGCCGTAACCGTTGATCATCACCCGCCCCGGTGCCCACCGGTCCACCACCTCCGCCGGGCAGGGTTCGGCGGCGATCATCAGCGCCGTCTCGTCCAGCCCCTGGGGGGACAGCACACCGAGCGCCGACGGAGTCTGGCTGAGCATGCTGACTTTCTCGGCGACCAGCAACGCATGGAGATCCTGCGGGGAACGGGTCACCTCTTCGGGCACCACGACCAGCCGCCCGCCGTGCAGCAGTGCACCCCACATCTCCCATACCGAATAGTCGAACGCATACGAGTGGCACTGCGACCACACCTGCCCCGGCGCCGGCCGGTAGCGGCTGTCCATTGAGTCGAACAACCGGGTCACGTTGTGGTGGGTGACGGCCACTCCCTTGGGCAGACCGGTGGTGCCCGAGGTGTAGATGATGTGGGCGATGTCCTCAGGGGCCGCCCCCGGCAACGCGGTACTGGGTTGTCCGGCGATGCGCGGATCGTCGACATCGATCACGGCGAGATCGCACCCGCTCAGCCTGTCGGCGAGATCGCTTGTGGTGACCGCGACGATCGGCTCGGCGTCAGCCACCATGAACTCGATCCGCGTCTCCGGATAGGCCGGGTCGATCGGCAGATACGCCGCCCCGGTCTTGAGCACTGCCAGAATGGCCACGACAGCCTCGGCTGACCGATGCTGCAGCAGCGCCACAGATCGGCCCGCGCCCACGCCCAACTCGATCAGCAAGTGCGCCAACCGATTCGACGCATCGTCAAGTTCGCCATAGGTCAACGTGACCTCGCCGCAGCGGATCGCCACCGACTCCGGCGCGCGGGCCACCTGCTCGGCGAACAACTCCGGAATCGCCACCGGCCGCCTGGTCAATGGTTCGGCCAAGACCGCGCGATTGCCGACATCGTCGAGACGGGCGTATTCGCCGGAGTCGAGCAGGTCGATCGACGACAGCCGCCGCGTGGGTTCGACGACGATCGCTTCCAGAACTCGCCGGAACCGCTCGACCAGCGTCTCGATGCTGGCCGCGTCGAACACATCGGTGCGGAACTCCACCATCCCGCCGATTCCGGCGGGCTCACCGGCCTCACTCCAGCGCTCCCGCAGGAACACCACCATATCCATGCGGGCGCTTTGAGTTTCCGCGGTAAACGGCGTGATCTGCAGATCGCCCAGGGTCAGCCCGGCCGCCGAGTCATCGTCGAGACCGGGGAAATTCTGCCACGCCAACATCACCTGGATCAGCGGGTGATGGGTCAGCGACCGGGCAGGGTTGAGCCGATCGACCAGCACCTCGAATGGCACATCCTGGTGCTCGAAGGCGGCCAGTCCGCGCGCGCGCACCTGGGCCAACAACTGCGCAAAGGACGGGTCACCGTCCACCTCGACCCGCAACACCAAGGTGTTGACGAAGAATCCGACCAACTCGTCGAGCACCGGGTCACGCCGCCCGGCGATCGGGAACCCCACCGCGACATCGGAACTGGCGCTCAGCTTCGACAACAGCACCGCCAACGCGGCCTGCATCACCATGAAACCGGTCGCGTTGTGTTCGCGGGCCACCCGCGCCACCTGCTCCTGCAACTGAGCAGGCCAGTCGACTACCACGCTGGCGCCGCGGTAATCGGCCACCGGCGGATACGGCCGGTCGGTGGGCAACGCGAGCCGCTCGGGCATCCCGGCCAACGCCTGCTGCCAGTAGTCCAGCTGCGCGGCGATCGGGCTGCTCGGATCGGCGAGATCACCGAACTCGGCGCGCTGCCACAGTGTGTAGTCGACATACTGCACCGGCAACGGCGCCCAATCCGGCGCCTGTCCTGCACACCGGTTGGCATAGGCCGAGCTGAGATCACGCACGAACGGGGCGATCGACCAGCCGTCGCCGGCGATATGGTGCACCACCGCCACGAACACATGATCGTCATCGCCTAGACGGAAAAGCGTTGCCACCAACGGAATATCGACGGTCAGATCGAACTTGTGGCGCACGAGCGCGCCGACGGCGTCGGCCAGCCGCTCTGCCGGCCAGCTGCTGACATCGACTACCTGCCACGTGAATTCGGCGTCCTCGGCGGGAGCAACGACCTGCTGGGGTATGCCCTCGACCGCCGGGAACACCGTGCGCAGACTCTCGTGGCGGGCCACCACATCGCCCAGCGCCGAGCCCAGGGCGTCGGCGTCCAGCGCCCCGCTGATCCGAAACGCTGTCGGCATGTTGTAGGTCGCGACCTCGCCCTCGACCTGGTTGAGGAACCACATTCGGTTCTGGGCGAACGACAACGGGACCGCCGCCGGCCGATGCGCCACCGCTACCAACGGATTGCGCCGACCCGTCCCCTCGCCGATACGCGGCGCCAATCGCGCCACCGATGGCGCGTCGAATAAGGTGCGTACCGAGACGTCGGTGTCCAAATCGGTGTTGATCGCTGCGATCACCCGCATCGCCGACAGCGAGTCGCCACCGAGATCGAAGAACGAGTCGTCGACACCGACCCGTTCGATGCCGAGGATCCGTGCGTAGATGCCGGCCAGGATCTCCTCGACAGGGTTCGACGGAGCGCGATACCTGTCCGCATCCTGATATTCAGGTGCCGGCAGGGCGCGCTTGTTGAGTTTGCCGTTGACCGTCAGCGGCAACGCATCGATGCCCATCACCGCCGCCGGCACCATGTATGCCGGCAGCCTGTCGACCAACGCAGCGCGTACCTGCCCCGGATCGGCGGTGCCGGTGATATAGCCGACCAGACGTTTGTCGCCGGGGCGGTCCTCGCGGGCGATCACCACCGCCTGTTCCACGCCGGAAACCGCAGTGAGCGCTGCCTGGACCTCGCCGAGTTCGATGCGATAGCCGCGGATCTTGACCTGCTCGTCGGCGCGTCCCAGATAGGTCAGCTGCCCATCGGCGCCCCAGCACACCAGATCGCCGGTGCGATACATCCGTTGTCCCGGCGCCCCGGCATCCACCAACGGGCATGCAACGAACCGGGACGAGGTCAGCCTCGGGCGGCGCCAATACCCCAACCCCTGCCCCGTACCGGCCACATACAGCTCACCGACCACCCCAACCGGGGTTGGGCGCAACCACTGATCCAGTACGAGGAACCCGAGGTGGGCCAACGGCACCCCGATCGGGCTGCCATTGCTGTCGACGTCGCTTGGGGCGATCTCGCGGAACGAGGCATGCACCGTCGTCTCCGTGGTGCCGTACAGATTCAGCAGTCGCGGTGATCGCGGATGGCGGTCCAGCCATGTTCGAAGACGTTGAGGTTCAAGGGCTTCACCGGCGAATATCACGCTCTCGAGCGAGAGTTGCTGTCCCAGCTCGGGCGCCAACCCGTCAGCGGTTTGCAACGCGTAGAACGCCGATGGCGTCTGGCTCAACACGCCGACGTGTTCACGAGCCAGCAGGGCATGGAACTCCTCCGGAGAGCGAGTCACCGGCTCGGGCACCACTACCAACCGCCCGCCACCCAGTAGTGCACCCCAGATCTCACACACTGACACGTCGAAGGCATAGGAATGCCACTGCGACCAGACCCCGGCCCGGTTCACGTCAGCAGACAACGACGCAAGTAGCTCGATGACGTTGTGATGGGTGATGACCACACCTTTCGGGACACCGGTGGTGCCCGAGGTGTAGATCAGATACGCGATCTCATCGGCCGCCGGAGCGGGTAGCTCCGTGCTCGCTTGCCCCGCGAGGGCGGGATCGTTGACGTCGATGACCGCCAGCCCGCGTCCGGACAACCGCTCAGCAAGGCCGTCGGCGGTGACCGCGAGCATCGGCGCGGCGTCCTCGAGCATGAACTCGATCCGAGCCGCCGGCAGCGCCGGGTCGATCGGTAGATAGGCGGCCCCAGTTTTCAGCACCGCCAGAATCGCCACAATCGCGTCGGCCGATCGCGGAACCAGCAATGCCACAGTGTTTCCCGGGCCCACGCCGCGGCCGGCCAACAGGTGCGCCAACCGATTGGCAGCCTCATCCAGCTGCCGATACGTCATCGAGCGTCCGTCGAATGTCACCGCCGTAGCCTGTGGCGCCCGTGCGACCTGTTCGGCGAACAACGCCGGAATGGACGGCAGTCGGCCGCTCAGCGATGCAGCCCGCGACACGGCCGCCCGGTTCTCCCACCCCTCCAAGAGCACGTATTCGCCGGCATCGAGCACATCGACCGACGACAATGACCGCGTCGGGTCGGCCGTGATCGCCGTCAACACCCGCTCTAACCGCCCGATCAGCACCTCGATACTCGCCGCGTCGAAGACGTCGGTGCGGAACTCCACCGCCCCACCGATGCCGGCCGCCTCACCTGACTCACTGAAACGCTCGGCCAACGAAAACGTCAGATCCATCCGAGCCGCCTGGGTATCCACCTCCAGCGGCGTGACGTGCACATCGGATTCGGGCCCGGCGAGGCGTTCGCCGCTGTGTACGGGCAGGTTCTGCCACGCCAACAAGACCTGCACCAGCGGATGATGAGTCAGCGACCGAGCCGGGTTGAGCCGGTCCACCAACACCTCAAACGGTACATCCTGGTGCTCGAAAGCCGCCAGGCTGCGCGTACGCACCTGCGCCAAAAGCTCAGCGACACTTGGATTGCCAGACATTTCGACGCGCAAAACCAAGGTGTTGACGAACAATCCGACCAAATCATCGAGGGCCGGGTCACGCCGCCCGGCAATCGGGAACCCCACCGCCACATCGGAACTGGCGCTCAGCTTGGCCAACAACACCGACAGCGCGGCTTGGACCACCATGAAACTGGTGGCATTGTGCTCGCGCGCCACCCGGGCCAGCTGCTGCTGCAATTGCGCTGGCCACTCCACGGCCACACTGGCCCCGCGATAGTCAGCCACCGTCGGATACGGCCGGTCAGTAGGCAACTCCAGCCGCTCAGGCAATCCCGCCAGGGCCTGCTCCCAATACGCCACCTGCGCCGTGATGCGGCTTTCAGCATCGTCGAGCTCGCCCAACTGCTCGCGCTGCCACAACGTGTAATCGACATACTGCACCGGCAACGGCGCCCAGTCCGGGGCGTGGCCCGACTCTCGGCTGGCATACGCCGCGACCAGATCTCCTACCAGCGTGCTGATCGACCAGCCATCCGCGGCGATATGATGCACCACCGCCACCACCAAATACTCACCGCTGCCCAGGCCGAAAAGTGTTGCTCGAAATGGGATCTCAGATTCCAAATCGAAGCCATGCCGGACCTCGACGCCGACGGCCTCCTCCACCTGCTGCGCTGACCAACCGCCGGCATCAACAACCCGCAAGCCCGAATTCACCCGCTCGGCGGGCAGCACCACCTGCTCGGGAACCCCCTCTCGCGCCACGAACACCGTGCGCAAGCTCTCCTGACGGGCCACCACGTCGGCCAGCGCCGCGTCCAACGCATCCACATCCAGCGCACCGCTGATGCGAAACGCTGCAGGCAGGTTGTACACCGGTGAGGGCCCATGCAACTGATGCAGAAACCACAACCGTTGCTGGGCAAACGACAGCGGCAGCACCTCAGGACGTTGCCGCGTCGTCAACGGCTCGAATCCACCCGAGCGCTCATCCACGCGGGGCGCCAGTTGAGCCACAGTGGGTGACTCGAAGAGCGTGCGCACCGCCAGGTCGGCACCGAGGTCGGTGTTGATTGCGGCGATCATCCGCGTCGCCAGCAACGAGTCCCCCCCCAGGTCGAAGAACGAGTCGTCCACGCCAACCCGCTCCAGGCCCAGCACTCGGGCATAGAGGCCGACCAGAATCTCCTCCACCGCGGTCGCCGGCGCCCGGTAGCGGTCCGCGTCGGCATACTCCGGTGCCGGCAAGGCGCGCTTGTCGAGCTTGCCGTTGACCGTCAATGGCAACGCGTCGAGCACCACCACCGCCGCCGGCACCATATATACGGGCAACCGCGGACCAAGCTGCTCGCGAACCCGGGCCGGGTCCGCTCCGCCGGTGAAATAACCGACCAGCCGCTTGTCACCGGGACGGTCCTCACGCGCGATGACGGCAGCCTGCTCGACCCCGTCCAACCCGGCCAACGCCGCCTGAACCTCACCCAGCTCGATGCGGTACCCGCGGATCTTGACCTGTTCATCAGCCCGACCCATATAGACCAGCTGACCGTCAAGGCCCCACCGGACCAAATCCCCGGTGCGATACATCCGTTGTCCTGGCGCCCCCGCGCCGACGAACGGACACGCCACGAACCGCGACGCACTCAACCCACCCCGGCACCAATACCCCACGCCCACACCAGCACCGGCCACATACAACTCACCGACCACCCCGGCCGGCGCCTGCTGCAATGAGGCGTCCAACACGAAGAAGGCGAGGTGGCCCAACGGCACCCCGATCGGGCTGGCACTTCCGTTGGCGTCAGCGTCGACGATCTCCCGGAACGAGGCATGCACGGTCGTTTCGGTGATGCCGTACATGTTGATCATCCGCGGGGATCCCGGATGGTCGTCCATCCAGGTCCGGATTCGCTGTGGTTCGAGGGCTTCTCCGCCGAACACGACCGTCTCGAGCTTCAACCCCGACCTGAGTTCGGGCTCCAGCGAGTCGACGGTCGCAAGCGCATAGAACGCCGACGGCGTCTGACTCAGCACGCTGACCTGTTCGGCGACCAGCAGGGCGTGCAGATCCCGAGGGGAGCGCACTATTTCGTCGGGCGCCACGACCAGGCGGCCTCCGTGCAGCAGCGCCCCGAAGATCTCCCACACCGAGTAGTCGAAGGCCAACGAATGGCATTGCGTCCATACCTGATTCGCGAGTTGCAGATCACCGGCAAGGGTGTCGAGCATCCGCGTCACATGTCGATGGCTGATCGCCACGCCCTTGGGCACACCGGTGGTGCCCGAGGTGTAGATCAGGTAGGCGATATCGTCGGGATCTGGCGCCGCCAACGCCGTATCGGGCTGGCTGCGCACCGTGGGGGCGTCGATGTCGATGATCGGCAATCCATGCCCGGCCAACCGCTCGGCCAGATCGACGGTGCTGACCGCGGCCATCGGAGCTGCGTCGGTGAGCATGAACTGCACCCGAGCATCGGGATGCGCCGGGTCGATCGGCAGATATGCCGCGCCCGTCTTGAGCACCGCCAGAATCGCCACGATCGCTTCGGCCGACCGCGAGAGCAGCAGTGCCACGCGCTCGCCCGGACCCGCACCATGCGCGGTCAGCAGATGCGCCAACCGGTTCGACGCCTCGTCCAGATCGCGATAGGTCCATGAGCGCGTACCGAAGGTGAGCGCCGGCGCATCGGGTGTGCGCGCCACCTGCGCGCTGAACAACTCCGGAATCGACTGCGCCGGAGTGTTCGTCCGCTCGGTCAAGACCGCGCGATTGCCCCATTCGTCCAGCCGCGCGTAATCGGAGTCGTCCAGCAGATCCATCGACGACAAGCGTCGCGTGAGATCTGCAGTCATGACCGTGCCGCCACGTCGGCGGTCATCGCCATCAGGACCCGTCGCAACCGCTCGATCAGCAGCTCGATGGACGCGGTGTCGAATACGTCGGTGCGGAACTCCACTAGGCCCCCAATTCCTTCCGGTTCACCGGCGTCGCTCCAGCGTTCGGCCAAAGAAATCACCAAATCCATTCGAGCAGTTTGGGTTTGCGCCGGCAACGGTGTGACCTGAACGTCGCCGAGACTCAGTCCGGCCGCGGGCCCGCTGCTGTGCCAGGGCAGGTTGTTCCAGGCCAACATCACCTGCACCAGGGGGTGATGGGACAGGCTACGGGTGGGGTTGAGCCGCTCCACCAACACCTCGAAGGGCACGTCCTGGTGCTCGTATGCCGCCAGGCCGCGCTCGCGAACCTGGGCCAGCAGCTCGGCGATCGTGGGGTCTCCCTCCAGATCCACACGCAAGACCAACGTGTTGACGAAGAAACCCACCAGCTCATCGAGCGCGGGGTCGCCCCGCCCGGCGGTCGTGATTCCCACTGCGACATCGGAACTGCCGCTGATCTTGGACAGCAGAACCGCCAGGGCGGCCTGAATGACCATGAAGCTGGTCGCGTTGTGTTCCCGGGCGAGATCGCGCACCTGCTGCTGGAGCTGCTCCGGCCAGTCCACCTCCACGCTGGCGCCGCGGTAATCGGCCACCGGCGGATAAGGCCGATCAGTGGGCAGCTGCAAGAGCTCGGGCAGCCCGGCCAGGGCGTCCTCCCAGTAGGCGAGCTGCGCGGCAATCGGACTGTCGTCGTCGTGGAGGTCGCCGAGGTGCTCGCGCTGCCACAACGTGTAGTCGACATACTGCACCGGCAATGGCGACCAGTCGGGAGTCCTGCCCGCACACCGATTGGCGTACGCCACCCCGAGATCGCTCACCAGCGGACGGACCGACCAGCCGTCGGCGGCGATATGGTGCACCACCGCCACCAGCACGTGCTGTTCGTCGGCAACACGGAAAAGCTTGGCGCGCAACGGGATCTCGTGCCGCAGGTCGAAACTGTGACGCGCCACCTCGACAACGGCTTCCTCCAGCTGCGATGCCGACCAACCTTCGGCATCGACGATGTCCCAACCGAAGTCCGCGTTCTCCACCGGCACCACGAGTTGATGGGGCAGTCCGTCGACCGACGGGAACAGCGTGCGCAGGCTCTCTTGGCGGGTCACCACATCGGCCAGCGCCGCACCCAATGCCGAGGCGTCCAGCGGTCCGCTCATCCGCAATGCGACCGGCATGTTGTACACCGGAGACGGCCCCTGCAGCTGTTCGAAGAACCACAACCGCTGCTGGGCATATGACAACGGCACTCGCTCCGGGCGTGGCATCGATTGCAGCGCCGGACGGCCGGCACCGCCACCGTGTCGGTGCAGATAGGCGGCCAGACCGCGGACGGTCGCCGCATCGAACAGGCACCGCACTGGAACTTCCCGGCCGAGGGTCAACTGAAGCCGCGCAGTTACCCGGGTAGCAACCAACGAATCCCCGCCGAGCGCGAAAAAGTCATCATCAAGGCCTACTCGGTCCACACCCAACACCTCAGCGAAGGTGTCGGCGACGATCTTTTCGGTCTGGGTCTGCGGGGCGCGGAAGGCCGTGGCCGCGAATACTGGTTCGGGTAGGGCTTTACGGTCGACCTTGCCCGAGCGAGTCAGCGGCAATTCCTCGAGGACCAGAATCTGGCTCGGCACCATGTACTCGGGTAACCGCGCGCTCATCCACTGACGCACCGCGCTGATCTTCGTGTTGGTGTCGGGATCATTCGCATAGATGCTGCGCTGATCGGCTGCGGCCGGGGCTTGATACAGATCGGTCAACGCGGGGCCGCGGGCACCGTTGCTGACAGCGATGAAGACCGCATCGAGGGTGCCGGGTACCGCGCCCCAGGTGACCACAGCGCGGTATCCCGTGTTTTCGCCGAGGCGGTACAACTGTTCGGGAACAACAGCTTGCGAGGGCGCCACGGCCTTCGTGCGCGCCTTGGCGGCGGTAAGCCCGGCGGCCAGAGCTTGTTCGACCTGCACGTCGCTGATCACGCCGGCACGCGGAATGGCGCTGACTCGCACCGCATCCATACGCTTCGCCGTCAACTGGGCTTTCAGCCCCTCTAGCCCGCCGCTTGCGTTCCACTCCCAGGTCGGCACCTCGGCCAGCGACCTGACTTCTGTCGGGTTCTTGTGGACGATCACGTCGTAGCGGTACCGGCTCAGCTCGTTGTCGGCCACGCCGCGTTTGACTTCGATGTCGAGGCCGGCCACCGACGAGCGCCCCCCAGCCCATGTCGTGAAAAACTCCGGCGCGAGCAACAATTCAGGCTCGCCAAGCAGCGCGCGCTCAACCCTCTGGCGGATCTCAGCGGCATCGTCGGTGCTGGTTCGTGCAAATGCAACCGCGGTTTGAAAGGCCCGCTGCAAGCTGTGGTTGCGCACATCCCCAATGAACAGGGCACCGCCGGGGGCCAACAAATCCAGCGCGGCGTCAATGACATCGGCCAGATACCCGGCGTTGGGGAAATACTGGATGACCGAGTTGAAGATGATGGTGTCGAAGAAACCACTCGGCAGGCGGTCGGTCACATGCGCTGGTTGAGTCAGTAACTGAACGCGATCACGCCACGGAATCTGCAACCGCTCCAGCGAGCGCGCAAGGTTGTCGACAGCCGCCGCCGACATATCGGTGCCGACGTAGCGTTCACAGTTCGGAGCGACCTGCGACAGAATCAGTCCCGAGCCCGCGCCGATCTCCAACACCCGCCGCGGCCGAAGCGCCAAGATCCGATCCACGGTGGCGCTCCGCCACTCCTGCATCTCCGCGAGGGGAATCGGATCACCGGTGTAACTGCTGTTCCAGCCGCGGAAATCCATTCCGAAGTCCGGCAACTCGACCTCAGCGCCGTACCACTCGTCATACATGTGTTGCCACTGATCGACGATCTCGACGTCATGATCGACGCTGCTGGCATGCTCCAGGGCGACGTAGGCGATCAGATGATCCGCTCCGGTGTCGCTGTGATGCACGGTGGCCGCCGCCTGGGTGACCTGCGGGCAGCCCAGCAGAGTGTTTTCGATCTCGCCCAACTCGATGCGCTGCCCGCGCAGTTTGATCTGTGCGTCGGCACGCCCGAGATACTGCAACGTGCCAGCCGGGGTCCAGCGCACGAGATCCCCGGTGCGATACATCCGTTCCCCGGCTCCCCCATATGGGTTGGCCAAGAACCGCTCCGCAGTCAATGCCAGCCGACCCACGTAGCCGCGTGCCAGCGCCGTCCCGGTCAGGTACAGCTCCCCGACCACTCCGACCGGGGCTGGGTTCAATCGCGAATCCAAGACCAGCGCACAGACGCCGGGGATCGGCGCGCCGATGTCGACGGGCTGCCCAGCCGACAGCGGTGCGGTGCCGGTCGCCCAGATCGTGTTCTCGGTGGGGCCGTAAGCGTTGAACATCTGCCGGCTAGGCGCCCAAGCGGCCACCAATTCCTCCGGGCAAGCCTCTCCGGCAGTGACCAGCGTGGCGAGCCCATCGAGCCGGCTTCGATCCAGCGATGCCAACACTGACGGCGTCAGGACGGCCGCGCTGACTTGCTGACCGTGCAGGACCGCGGTCAACGCCTCCCCGGCATAGGCCTGCGGCGAGGCCACCACCAACGCCGCTTGCGCGCCGGCCGCCCACAACATCTCGAAGACCGACGCATCGAACGTCGGCGCAGCCACCATCAACACCCGCGACCCGGTGGTCAACCCGTACGCCTCGTGTTCCGCCGCGACGAGCCCCAGCAGACCGGCGTGGCTGACGGCCACCCCTTTGGGAACGCCGGTGGATCCCGACGTGAAGATCACATAGGCGGCGTTCTCCACCGTCAGTGCAGCCAGCCGATCAGCGTCGGTGATCGCCTCGGCGCTGCGCCCCGACAGGTCCAGATCGTCGATCCGCAGCACTGAGCGTGATCCCGCCCCCGCCGGCATGTCGTCGCCACATGTCAACACGCACACCGCATCGACGGCGTCCAGCACAGTGGCGATGCGCTCTACCGGATGAGCGCGATCCACCGGCACATACACGCCGCCGGCCTTGGCGATCGCCCACCACGCCACCACCAATTCCGCGCAGCGGTCCATCGCCACGCCCACCGCGCGTTCGGGGCCGACCCCCGCCTCGATCAGCACCCGCGCCAGCCGCGTCGACCATTCATCGAGATCGCGATACGAGAGCTGCCGCTCACCATCGATCACGGCCGCCGTCTCCGGTCCGGCGGCCACAGCCGCTGCCAGCACCTGCGAGGTCAACCCAACCGGCGCGGCCACCCCGGCACCCGACCACTGCGACACCAGCAGGTCGCGCTCGCTGCGATCCAACAACGCCACGTCGCCGATCACCACCGAGGCATCGGCCACCACCGCTTCGACGATCCGGTCAAACCAACCCACCAACCGCTCGATCGAGGACCGGTCGAACAAATCCGTCGCATAAGTCACCACCCCGGTCGCCATCGGCGCCGCAGGGTCCTCGGTCGCAAGCTCCCTCAGATCGAAATCGAGGTCGAATTTGGCGGTGCGGGTAACCACCTCGACCGGTGCGACGTCGACTCCATCGAGCGCCACATCGGGCCGCACATTGTTCTGAAAGGCCAACGCTACCTGGAATAGTGGGTGATGCGACGTGGAGCGAACCGGGTTGAGTTGCTCGACCAGCCGCTCGAACGGCACATCCTGATTACTGTAGGCATCCAATGCCTTTTGCCGTACCTGCCCGAGCACGTCGCTGAACCGCTGCCCGGATTCCACGCCCACCCGCAGCACCCAGCTGTTGACGAAGAATCCGACCAATTCGTTCAACGCCTGATCTGACCGTCCGGCGATCGGGGCGCCCAGCGCGATGTCTTCGCCCATCCCGGCCCGGTGCAACACGACGGCCAGGACGGCCTGCATGACCATCGAGGCCGTGGCGTTGTGGGCCGCTGCCACCGCCTTGATCCCCGCCCACAGCTGCGGGTCGATGCGCAGTTCCACTCCGTCACCACGGTAACTAGGCACCGGCGGCCGGGGCCGATCCGTAACCAGCGAAACCACCTCGGGCAGATCGGCCAACTCCTTCTGCCAGTACGCCAACTGCCCAGCGATCACGCTGTGGGGATCGGTCTCGACTCCGAGCCACTCCTGTTGCCACAGTGTGTAATCCACGTATTGCACCGGTAGCGGCGCCCAACTCGGGGCCATGCCTTGGCGCCGCGCCCGGTACGCCTCCCCGACATCGCGGACCATCGGCGCCATCGACCAGCCGTCGAAAGCGATGTGGTGCAACACAATTCCCACCACATATTGCTCCTGCCCGACCGCATAGATCTGCGCACGAATCGGAATCTCGCCGGCCAGGTCGAACCGGTATCCGGCAAGTGTCGCCAACTCCGTGACCACGTCCTGCTCGGACACCGACTCCACCGCCGCGCCTCCGCGCCGCCACATTCCGGCTTCCGCGGGCAGCACCTGCTGCGACGGCACCCCGCTGACGTCCGGAAAGACCGTGCGCAGCGATTCATGGCGGGCAAGCACGTCATCGAGGGCCGCCTCGAGCGCCTCGACGTCGAGCGGACCGTTGATCCGGAAGGCGATCGGCATGTTGTAGGTCGCCACCCCGCCCTCGAACCGGTTGAGGAACCACAACCGGCTCTGGGCATACGACAACGGCACCACGGCCGGCCGGTTCATCGGAACCAACGGCTGGCGGCGACCCGAACCCTCGCCGATATGCGGGGCCAACTTGGACACCGTCGGAGCGTCGAACAAGGTGCGCACTCCGAGGTCGACGTCAAGGCCCGTGTTGATCGCGGCGACCAGTCGCATCGCCGACACCGAATCCCCACCCAGATCGAAGAAGGAGTCATCGACGCCGACCCGCTCCAAGCCGAGCACTTGTGCGTAGATGCCGGCCAGGATCTCCTCGACCGCGGTGTTGGGGGCGCGGTAGCCGTCTACCTCGCAGTAGTCGGGCGCCGGCAGCGCGCGCTTGTCGAGTTTTCCGTTGACGGTGACCGGCAGCACGTCGATGACCACCACCGCGGCCGGCACCATGTAGCCCGGCAGCCGCTCGGCCAGCGCCGCGCGCGCCTCGGCCGGATCGGCGGTGCCGGTGATGTAACCGACCAGGCGCTTGTCGCCGGGGCGGTCCTCGCGGGCGATGACGACGGCCTGCTCCACTCCGTCCAAAGCGCTTAGCGCGGCTTGGATTTCGCCGAGCTCGATGCGGTAGCCCCGGATCTTGACTTGCTCGTCGGCGCGGCCGAAGTACTGCAGCTGGCCGTCAGGACCCCAGCACACCAGGTCGCCGGTGCGGTACATGCGCGCGCCCGGCGTCTCGAACGGGCACGCCACAAACCGCGACGCGGTCAGCCCGGCCCGGCGCCAATAGCCAACCCCGACGCCACGGCCAGCCAGGTACAGCTCGCCGATCACGCCGGCCGGAACCGGACGCATCCACTTGTCCATCACGAAGAAGGCAGCACCGGTCACCGGCGAGCCGATGGGCGGCGCCCCCGACCCCGGCGCCAGCGGCGCACTCTTGGACGCCCACATCGTGGTTTCGGTCGGGCCGTAAACGTTGACCATCACCCGGCCGGGCGCCCACCGGTCCACCAGCTCAGCCGGACACGGCTCGGCGCCGATCACCAACGCCGCCGAATTCAGACCTTCCGGTGAGAGGAGGCCCACCGCAGACGGGGTCTGGGTGAGCACGCTGACCTTTTCGGTGACCAACAGAGCGTGGAAGTCCTCGGGGGATCGCGCCACCGAATCGGGGACCACGACCAGCCGGCCGCCGTGCAGCAGCGCACCCCAGATCTCCCACACCGAGAAGTCGAAGGCATAGGAATGGAACTGCGTCCACACCTGCCCCGGCGCCAATTCGAAACCGACGTCGAGCGCATCGAACAGCTGGGTGACGTTGTGTTGAGTGACCGCCACCCCCTTCGGTGTGCCGGTGGTACCCGAGGTGTAGATGATGTGAGCGACGTCGTCGGTGGCCGGCGCCGGCAACGGCGTGCACGGGTACTCCTCGATGCACGGATCGTCCACGTCGATCACCACCACGTCGAATCCGTCGAGCCGCTCGGCGAATTCAGCGGTGGTGACGGCGGCCCTCGGCGCGGCGTCGGAGACCATGAACTCGATTCGGGCCGCCGGCACCGCCGGATCGATCGGCAGATAGGCCGCCCCGGTCTTGAGCACACCCAGGATCGCCACGATTGCCTCGGCCGAGCGGGGGAACATGAGCGCCACCGACTCGCCGGATCCCACGCCCTGCTCGGCCAGCAGATGCGCCAGCCGGTTCGACGACTCGTCGAGAGCGCGATAGGTCCACGAGCCGTCTCCGCACACCAGCGCCACCACCTCGGGCGCGCGCGCCACTTGTGCGGCGAACAACTCCGCAATCGACACCGGCGTCGCAGGCTGCGCCAACACCGCACGGTTGCCCCACCGGTCCAGCTGCGCCCGCTCGTCGGCGTCCAGCACGTCGACCGAAGACAACGGGCGTGCGGGGTCGGCGGTCATCGCCGCTAACACCCGGCGCAGCCGGCCGACCAGTGTCTCGATGCTGGCGGTGTCGAACACATCGGTGCGGAACTCCACCGTGCCGCTGATCCCGGCGGGCTCGCCGGCCTCGGTCCAGCATTCGGCCAGCGAGAACGCCAAATCCACTCGGGCCGTGCGGGTGTCGACCGGAACCGGAGCGACCTGTACGTCACCCAAGGCGAGATCGGCCACGGGATCACCGGCGAAGTTCTGCCACGCCAACATCACCTGCACCAGCGGGTGATGGTTGAGGCTGCGGGTGGGGTTGAGCCGCTCGACGAGCACCTCGAAGGGCACGTCCTGGTGCTCGTAGGCGCCCAGGGCGCGCTGTTGCACCTGTGCCAAGAGCTCGGAGACGGTGGGGTCCCCGGCCAAGTCGACCCGCAACACCAGGGTGTTGACGAAGAAACCCACCAGCGGGTCGAGTGCCGGGTCGCGCCGTCCGGCGATCGGGAAGCCCACGGCCACATCGGAACTCGCGCTGATCTCGGCCAGCAGCACCGCCAGGGCGGCCTGCACCACCATGAAGCTGGTCGCGTTGTGCTCGCGGGCCACGCGAGCCACCTGCTGCTGCACGTCGGCCGGCCAGTCCACGGCCACGGTGGCTCCGCGGAAATCGGCCACCGGCGGATAAGGCCGGTCGGTGGGTAGCTCCAGCCGCTCGGGCAGCCCCGCCAGCGCCTGTTCCCAATACGCGAGCTGCACGGCGATGGGGCTCTCGGCATCCTCGAGATCACCCAGATGCTGGCGCTGCCACAGCGTGTAATCGACGTACTGCACCGCCAACGGCGCCCAATCCGGGCGTTGCCCGGCACACCGGCTGGCGTACGCGACCCCCAGATCAGCCACCAGCGGGCTGATCGACGAGCCGTCGGCGGCGACGTGATGCACCACCGCCGCCAGCACATGCTCTTCGGCGGCGACGCGGAAAAGCGTTGCCCGTAGCGGAATTTCGGTGGTCAGGTCGAACGCGTAGAACGCCACCTCATCGATGGCCTGATTCAGCCTGTCCGCCGACCAGTCTCGCGCATCAACGACGTCCCAACCGAAGTCCGCCCGTTCGGGAGGCACCAACAACTGCTGAGGCACACCGTCGACCACCGCGAACACCGTGCGCAGCGTCTCCTGGCGTTCCACCACATCGGCCAGCGCAGCGCCCAGCGCGTCGGCGTCAAGCTGTCCGGCCAGCCGCAACGCCACAGGCATGTTGTAAACCGTTGAGGGCCCCTGCAACTGCTCGAGGAACCACAAGCGCTGCTGAGCGAACGACAATGGCACGGTGGCCGGCCGCTCGACGGCGAACAGGGGCGGAAGCCCGGCTGAACCTTCCTCGATACGCGGCGCCAGATGAGCCACGGTGGGCGCGTCGAACAGAGTGCGCACGGCAACGTCGACGTCCAGCGCGGTGTTGATCGCGGCGATGACCCGCATCGCTGACAGTGAGTCCCCGCCGAGGTCGAAGAACGAATCGTCGACACCGACGCGCTCGAGCCCGAGCACCTGGGCGTAGATGCCGGTCAGTATTTCCTCGACTGCAGTGGCCGGGGCACGGAAGCCATCGACATCGCTGTAGTCGGGTGCCGGCAGCGCGCGCTTGTCGAGTTTGCCGTTGACGGTCAGCGGCAGCGTCTCGATCACCATCACCGTCGCCGGCACCATGTAGGCCGGGAGCCGCTCGGAGAGCTCGGTGCGGAGAAGCGCGGGGTCGGCGGTGCCCGTCACGTAGCCGACCAAGCGCTTGTCGCCCGGACGGTCTTCGCGGGCAATGACGACGGCCTGTTCTACCCCGCTCAGCCCGGCCAAGACGGCCTGGATTTCACCGAGCTCGATGCGGTAGCCGCGGATCTTGACCTGTTCGTCGGCGCGGCCCAGATAGCGCAGCTGTCCGTCGGCGCCCCATCGCACCAGGTCCCCGGTGCGATACATCCTTTGCCCTGGGGCGCCCGCGCCTCCGAACGGGCACGCCACGAACCGCGACGCGGTCAACCCGGCCCGGCGCACGTACCCGACACCCACGCCGCGACCGGCCACATACAACTCGCCGACCACCCCGGCCGGCACTGGCCGCAATCTGGCGTCGAGCACGAACAACGCCGCGCCGGGCACCGGGAGACCGATCGGCACGTCGCCCGACCCCGCGACCATCGGAGCGCTGATCGTGGCATACACCGTGGTCTCGGTGGGGCCGTAGCCGTTGATCATCACCCGGCCGGGCGCCCAACGATCCACCACCTCAGCCGGGCACGGTTCGGCGGCGATCATCAATGCCGCCGAATCCAGTCCCTGCGGGGACAACATTCCGACCGCCGAGGGCGTTTGACTCAGCACGGTCACCTGTTCGGCGACCAGCACTGCATGCAGATCCTGCGGCGAGCGGGTCACCTCCTCTGGTATCACGACCAGCCGCCCGCCGTGCAGCAGCGCACCCCAGATCTCCCACACCGAGTAGTCGAAAGCATAGGAGTGACACTGGGTCCAGACCTGCTTTGGGCCCATGTCGACACCGACATTGAGCCCGTCGAACAGCCGGGTCACGTTGTGGTGGGTGACCGCCACCCCCTTCGGCGTGCCGGTGGTACCCGAGGTGTAGATGACGTGAGCGACGTCCTCGGCAGCCGGCGCAGGCAGACCCGTCGACGGATAGCTGTCGATGCGGGGATCCTCGACATCGACCACCGTCAGACCAAAACCCTCCAGGCGCTGGGCCAAGCCCGTGGAGGTGACCGCGGCCACCGGCGCCGCATCGCCGAGCATGAAACGCATCCGCGCGTCCGGCACAGCCGGATCGATCGGCTGATACGCCGCCCCGGTTTTCAGCACACCCAGAATCGCCACGATCGCCGCCGCCGAGCGGTGAAACAGCACCGCCACACACTCACCCGGGCCGGCCCCCTCACCAACGAGCAAATGCGCCAACCGATTCGACGCCTCGTCAAGATCGCGATACGTCAGTGACACCTGGCCACAGCGCAGCGCCACCGCCTCCGGGGCGCGGGCCACCTGCTCAGCGAACAACACCGGAATCGACACTTCGGTCGCCGGCCGGGCCAACACCGCCCGGTGACCGATCTCGTCCAACAACGCGTGCTCTGCGGCATCGAGCACATCCACCGACGACAACGACCGGTTCGGGTCGGCGGTGATCGCCGCCAGCACCCGCTCCAATCGGTCGACGAGCTCCTCAATGCTGTCGGTGTCGAACACGTCGGTGCGGAACTCCACCATCCCCGAGATCCCGGCGGGCTCACCAGCCTCGGTCCAACGTTCGGCCAACGAAAACACCAAATCCATACGAGCGGTATGCGTGTCCACCGGCAGCGGGAACGCCTGCACATCACCCAAACTGAGATCGGCCGCGGAACCGCTTGTGTTCCAGGGAAGGTTCTGCCAGGTCAACATCACTTGCACCAACGGGTGATGGGTCAAGCTGCGGGCGGGATTGAGCCGATCCACCAGCACCTCGAACGGCACATCCCGGTGCTCGTAGGCGGACAGGCCACGCTGACGGACCTGCGCCAGTAATTCGGAGACGGTCGGGTCTCCGGCCAGATCGACCCGCAGCACCAGTGTGTTGACGAAGAACCCCACCAGCTCATCGAGCGCCCGATCACCACGACCGGCGACCGCGATTCCCACGGCCACATCAGAACTCGCGCTGATCTCAGCCAGCAGCACCGCCAAGGCGGCCTGCACAACCATGAAGCTGGTCGCGTTGTGCTCGCGAGCCACCCGGGCGACCTGCTGCTGCAACGCGGCCGGCCAGTCCACCGACACACTGGCCCCGCGGTAATCGGCCACCGGCGGGTAGGGCCGGTCAGTGGGTAACTCCAGCCGCTCAGGCAGCCCCGCCAACGCCTGTTCCCAATACTCGACCTGCGCTGCGATGGGGCTCTCGGCATCCTCGAGATCACCCAGTTGCTCACGCTGCCACAGCGTGTAATCGACGTACTGCACCGCCAACGGCGCCCAATCCGGGCGTTGCCCAGCACACCGGCTGGCATACGCGACCCCCAGATCAGCCACCAGCGGAGCGATCGACCAGCCGTCCGCAGCGATATGGTGCACCACCGCCACCAACACATGCTCATCCTCAGCAACGCGGAAAAGCCTTGCCCGCAACGGAATCTCAATGGTGAGATCGAAGCTGTGGCGGGCTACCGCGCCGACCGCCTCGCGCAGCCGGGCCTTCGACCAGTCACCCGCATCGACGACCTGCCAGCCGAAATCGGCCTGCTCGGGGGACAACACCACTTGCGCAGGTATGCCCTCGTCCGCCGCGAACACGGTGCGCAGGCTTTCGTGCCGGCCCACCACATCGGCCAGCGCCGCCCCCAGCGCGTCGACGTCGAGTTGTCCGGCCAGCTGCAACGCCACCGCCATGTTGTAAATCGGCGACGGCCCCTGCAACTGGTCCAGGAACCACAATCGGCTCTGGGCGAACGACAACGGCACCCGCTGCGGGCGCGGCATCGCCTGCAACGGCGCGCGAACGGTGCCGCTGGGCTGCCGGTGTAGACGGTCGGCCAGGTCTTCGACGGTGGGCGCATCGAAGAGGGTGCGCACCGGCACTTCCCTGCCCAACGCCGATGACAGGCGAGCGCTGACCCGAATGGCGACCAGCGAATCACCACCCAAGGCGAAGAAGTCGTCGTCCAGCCCCACTTGGTCCACGCCCAAGACCTCGGCGAAGGTGGCAGCGACGATCTCCTCGGTCTCGGTCTGCGGAGCCCGGAAAGGTGATGCGGCAATGAGCGGTTCGGGCAGCGCCTTACGGTCGATCTTGCCCGACGAGGTCATGGGAAATTCGTCGAGCACCACCAACTGGCTCGGCACCATGTAATCGGGCAAGCGCGCGCTCACCCATTGGCGCACCGCGCTGATCTTGGTGTTGGTGTGGGGGTCGTTGGCATAGGTGCTGGGGTGGCCGACTCGCGGAGGGGGCAGGTACACACCCGTCAACACGGCGGTTTGTCCGGCCGCAGGGGGGATGGCGAAGACGGCGTCGAGGGTGCCGGGTTGCGCACCCCAGGTGACCACGACGTGGTATCCGGTGGTCTCCCCGAGACGGTAGAGCTGCTCGGGGACAACAGCCTCGGCGGTGCTGCTTTGGGCCACGGCATCGGCTACGGACAAGCCGTCGGCCAAGGCTCGTTCGATCAGAACGTCGCTGATCAGGCCGGCGCGCGGAATCGCGTTGATCCGCACCGTGTCTGGGCGCTGCGACATCAGTGCGGCGTGCAGCCCGCTCAGGCCTTCGTAAGCGGTCCACTCCCAGGTGGGTGCGTCGGCCACCGACCGCACTGAGGTGGGAGTCTTGTGTACGACGACGTCGTAGCGGTAGCGAGTCAACTCGTTGTCGGCTGATCCGGCTTTGACTTGAATGTCGAGCCCCGCCACCGAGGCGTGTTCGGCGGCCCAGCTGACGAAAAACTCTGGAGACAACAGCAATTCAGGCTCGCCCAGCATCGCTCGGGCAACCCGTTGGCGGAGCTCGGCGGTATCGGCGTTCGCGGCGTTGGGAGTGTGGGCCAGCACGACGCCGGTTTGGAACGCGCTCTGCAAGCTGTAATTGCGGACGTCACCGATGAACAACACCCCGCCCGGGGCCAGCAGATCTACCGCGGTGTCGATGACCTGGGCCAGGTATCCGGCGCTGGGGAAGTACTGGATGACCGAGTTGATGACGATCGTGTCGAAATAACCCTGCGGCAGTGCCCCGGTGAGGTGAGCGGGCTGGGTCAGCAGCGTGACCCGATCACCCCATGGCTGCCCCGCCACCGCCGCTTGCAGCTTGCGGATCGTCGGCGCGGAAAAGTCTGTGCCCCAATACTCCTCACACGCCAGGGCGATCTGGGACAACACCAGACCCGAACCGGTGCCGATCTCCAGCACCCGCCGCGGCGCCAACGCCATGACCCGGTCTACGGTGCCCGATTGCCACTGCTCCATCTCCGCGAGCGGTATCGGTTCGTCGGTGTAGCTGCTGTTCCAGCCGCGGAAATCGCTGCCGAACTCCGACACCTCGATCTGCGCGTCGTACAGCTCGTCGTAGATGTGCTGCCACTGGTCGACCGTCTCGGTCTCGTCATCGGCGGCAGTAGCCTGGTCGAGGCTCACGTAGGCCACCAAGTGCGAGCCGTTGTCGCCGTGGTGCAAGCTCACCGCCGCCCGAGTCACCTGGGGGCAGGCCAGCAAAGTGTTCTCGATCTCGCCGAGCTCCAACCGCTGCCCGCGCAACTTGACCTGGGTGTCGGCGCGGCCAAGGTAATCCAGCGCGCCAGTCTCCGTCCAGCGCACCAGATCCCCGGTGCGATACATCCGCTCCCCTGCCGGTCCGTAGGCGTTGGCGACGAACCGTTCCGCGGTCAACCCCGCCCGGCCCACATAGCCGCGTGCGACTGCCGGCCCGCCGAGATACAACTCGCCGACCACCCCGACGGGTGCCGGGTTGAGCCGTGCATCGAGCACCAGCGCGCACACTCCGGGGATCGGCGCGCCGATGCGCACCGGTTGTCCCGCCGACAGCGCAGCGTAGGTGGCCCAGATGGTCGCCTCCGTCGGGCCGTAAGCGTTGAACATGCGGCGCCCGGGCGCCCAGGCGGCGACCGTTTCGGACGGGCAGGCCTCCCCGCCGGTGACCAACGTGTCCAGTCCACCGATACGGGCCGGATCGAGCGTCGCCAGGACGGTCGGAGTCAGCAATGCCGCATCGACCCGCTGAGCCGACAGCACCGCGGTCAACGCTTCTCCGGCATAGGCGTCGCGACCGGCCACCACCAACGTCGCCCGCGACCCCACCGCCCACAACCACTCGAACATCGAGGCGTCGAAAGTCGGTGCGGCGACCATCAGCACCCGCTCGCCGACGCCCACTTTGAACAGCTCGCGATGGGCTGCTGCCACGATCGGCAGACCGGCGTGACGCACCGCCACCCCCTTCGGCACCCCGGTCGAGCCCGACGTGAAGATCACGTAAGCGGCGTTGTCGATGTGCAGCCCAGCCAGTCGATCGGCGTCGGTGATCGGCTCCGCGCTGTGTCGCGAGAGGTCCAGAGCGTCCACCCGCAGCACTGGGCGCGGTCCGGCCCCGGCCAAAGTGTCCGTCCCACAAGTCAACACGCACAGCGCGTCCACAGCGTCCAGCACCGTCGCGATGCGCTCCACCGGATGGGCGGTATCCACAGGCACATACACGCCGCCGGCCTTGAGCACCGCCCACCACGCCACGACCATTTCCGCACACCGGTCCATCGCCACGCCCACGGCGCGCTCCGGGCCCACCCCCGCCTCGATCAACTCCCGCGCCAACCGGGTCGACCATCCATCCAGCTCGCGATACGACAGCTCCCGCGCACCGTCGATGACGGCCAACGTGTCCGGGGCGGCGGCCACCGCCGTGGTCAACAGCTGCGTCGTCATCTCCGCCGGTGCGTCCACCTGGCCGCCCGACCACTCCGTCAGCACCCGGTCACGTTCACCGCGATCAAGCAACGCCACGTCGCCGATCACGACCGAGGAGTCGACGACCACCGCCTCGATCACCCGGCCGAACCAGCCGACCATCCGCTCGATCGTGGCCCGGTCGTACAGGTCGGTGGCATAGGTGACAACCCCGGCGGCCATCGGCGCACGTGGATCATCGCCGGCCACCTCACTGATTTGGATGTCGAGGTCGAACTTGGCGGTGCGGGTATCGAGGCCGGCCGGCTCAACGCTGACCCCGTCGAGCGCCATCTCGGGCAGCACGTTGTTCTGGAAGGCCATAGCGACTTGGAACAGCGGATGATGCGAGGCGGAGCGCACCGGGTTGAGTTGCTCGACCAGCAACTCGAACGGCACATCCTGGTTGCTGTAGGCATCGAGTGCTTTGTGGCGCACCCGCGCCAGGACCTCATCGAAGTGATCTTGAGGGGCCATCCCGACCCGCAACACCCACGTGTTGACGAAGAAGCCGACCAGATCATGAAGCGCGGCGTCGGACCGTCCGGCGATCGGGGTACCCAACACCAGGTCGTCGCCGGCCCCGACTCGGTGCAACACCACCGCCATGACCGCCTGCAACACCATCGAGGGTGTCGCATTGTGTGCTGCCGCAACCGCCTTGACGCCCGCCCACAGCTGCGGTTGGATGGCCAACTCCACGCCGTCACCGCGGTAACTGGGCACCGGCGGGCGAGGCCGATCCGCCGGCAGCGTTACCACCTCGGGCAGATCGGCGAGTTCCTGGCGCCAGTAGGCCAACTGCGCGACGATCACACTGTCCGGATCGGCCTCGTCACCGAGCCAATCCTGTTGCCAGAGCGTGTAATCGGCATATTGAACGGCAAGCGGCGGCCAGCCGGCGGCCCGGCCCTGCCTGCGCGCCCGATACGCCTCGGCCACATCCCGCACCATCGGAGCCAGCGACCAACCGTCAAAAGCAATGTGGTGCACCACAATTCCGAGGACATACTGCTCGCGGCCCGTCGCATAGAGCTGCGCACGAATCGGGATCTCCGCGGCCAGATCGAAGCGGTATCCCGCCAACGCCGCCAACTCGACGGCCACCTGCGACTCCGGCAGCGACACCACCGCCGGTCCCCCGCGCCGCCACGACCCCGCTTCGGCAGGCAGCACCCGCTGGAACGGCTCACCGTCGACATCGGGGAAGACGGTGCGCAGCGCTTCATGCCGCGAAATCACGTCATCAAGCGCGGCGTCCAGCGCCTCCACGTCAAGCGCTCCACTGATCCGCAACGCCGTGGGCATGTTGTAGGTCGCTGCCCCACCCTCGAAGCGGTTGAGAAACCACAACCGGCTCTGCGCATAGGACAACGGCACCACTGACGGTCGCTCGACCGGCACCAGCGGCTCACGCCGGTCGCCTTCCTCGGTTACCCGAAGAGCCAGCTGTGCCACTGTCGGCGCGTCGAACACTGCGCGCACCCCGAGGTGCGCACCCAGGCCGGTGTTGATCCTGGCAACCAGGCGCATTGCCAGAATGCTGTCCCCACCCAGGTCGAAGAATGACTGGTCGACCCCGACGCGCTCCAGCCCCAGTACCTCGCCGTAGATGCCGACCAGGATTTCCTCGGTCGGGGTCGCCGGGGCTCGGTACTCACCGGCGGTCCACTCCGGTGCCGGCAGCGCACGCCTGTCGAGTTTGCCGTTGACCGTCAACGGCAGCACGTCGAGAACAACGATGGCCGCGGGCACCATGTAAGCCGGCAGCCGCTCGCCCAACACGGCGCGGATCTGGCCAGGATCGACTGTGCCATCCGATGTTTCAGTGACATATCCGACTAGACGTTTGTCACCGGGACGATCCTCGCGCACGACGACCACCGCTTGCGCCACCCCGCCTAGCCCCGCCAAAACTGCCTGAATTTCGCCGAGTTCGATGCGGTAGCCGCGGATCTTGACCTGCTCATCGGCGCGGCCCAGGTATTGCAGTTGCCCGTCAGTGCCCCAACGCACCAGATCGCCGGTGCGATACATCCGTTGTCCTGGCGTTCCCTCTCCTACGAACGGGCACGCGACAAACCGCGACCCCGTCAAACCTGGACGGCGCACATACCCAACCCCCACGCCACGGCCGGCCACGTACAACTCACCAACCACCCCGACCGGCACCGGACGCAACCACGCATCGAGCACAAACAACGCCGCTCCGGGCACAGGGGCGCCGATCGGCACCGCTCCTGGTCCCGCAGTCAACGGCACACTGATCGCCGAATACACCGTGGCCTCGGTAGGGCCGTAGGCGTTGATCATCACCCTGCCTGGCGCCCAGCGATCCACCAACTCTGCTGGGCAGGCCTCCCCCGCCACCACCAGGGCCGCCGATTCCAACCCCTCCGGCGATAACATTCCCACCGCAGATGGGGTCTGACACAGCACACTGACCTTCTCGGTCACCAACAACGCGTGGAAGTCGTCCGGCGAACTCGCCACCGACTCGGGCACCACAACCAGCCTCCCGCCGCCCAGCAGGGCGCCCCAGATCTCCCAGCCCGACACGTCGAAGGCGTACGAATGCCACTGCGACCACACCTGATCCGGTGCCACCAGCGCCCGATCCGCTGAGTGAAGCAACTGGGTGACGTTGTGGTGGGTGACCGCCACCCCCTTCGGGACACCGGTCGTGCCCGAGGTGTAGATCAGATACGCCACATCATCGGCCGAGGGCGCCGCCAACATGGCCGCCCCGCACCTGGCAAGGCGGGGATCGTCGACACGGACAACCGGCACCGTAAAACCATCCAGCCGCCCCGCCAAGCCCGCGGTCGTCACCGCCGCCACCGGCGCGGCATCGCCGAGCATGAACGCGATCCGCGCATCAGGGTGGCCCGGATCGATCGGCAGATAAGCGGCCCCGGTTTTCAATACCCCCAAGATCGCGATGATCGCCTCCGCACACCGCGAAAACAGCAGTGCCACACATTCACCCGGAGCCGCACCCAACCCGGCCAGCACATGCGCCAATCGATCCGCAGCCTCATCCAGTTCCTGATATGTCCAGGACCGCTCCCCACACACCAGCGCCACCACCTCAGGCGTGTGGGCCACCTGCGCAGAAAACAGCTCCGGAATAGAAACCCTGGCCACCGATTCGGCCAGCACCGCGCGATTCCCCCACCCATCCACCAAGACCTTTTCGGCGGTATCCAGCAGGTTGATCGACGAGAGCCGTCGCGTCGGTTCGGCGGTCATCGCCACCAACACCCGCTGCAGTTGCGCCGCAAGATCGGAGACGTCGAGATCGGCAAGCATTTGAGCGGCGCCCATCGTGCTCAGGAACAGCTCTTCACCGGCGCTGGAGAAGACCAACGCCAAACCGCCCACCACACCGGCATTGATCAGTGACGCCGATGCCGCGGCACCACCGAAGTCCAACGTGAACGAGGAGGGCAGGAAGTTGACGCTGACACTCTCGGCGAGCTGACCTGCGCCGCGGGAGTGCGTTCTGCGCTCGAGTGCTTGCGCTGGAAACCGCTGATGCTGCAACGCTTCCCTGATGCGCGCGTCGACATGCTCGCAGAGAACGGCGACGGAGGACTCCGGCGACACCGTCAACACCAGCGGCACAACGCCGGCCATCATCCCGGGAAGCGTCTTCGACTGCGGGCTCACCCGCCTGCTGACCGGAAAGTCGAGCACCACCTCTGAGCTCTCGGCACACCACGCACGCACCAGCAGCGCACACGCCGCGGTGATAACCGCTGTCTGAGGCACATCCCACGAGTCCGACAACTGTCGAACTCTGCGAAGGATCGCGGGGTCCAACCGCACGGGCGCGGACGGCCAATACGAACCATCGGTCGCGCCTTGGGACAACCGGTAGCTCGGTCCTGCTTCCTGCGGAAGGTTCTTGCTCCAGTAAGCGTGGTCTAGTTGGTAGTCGTTGGACGCTTCGTATTCCGACTCGCACTCGACGAGATCCGCCAAGGAGCCGAACAGCGCAGAAGGAATGGGGGCGCCGGAGACAACTGCGGAGTAGACGGACGCGATCCGTTGGCCGACCAGCGCGATACCGGACCCGTCAAGGACGATGTGGTGGCAGCACCCAAAGAAGTAATACTCATTGGGCCGGGTCTTGAATAACGCGAATTTGAAGAGTGGCCCATTGAACGACATGGGGGTGGACTGAATCGAAGATGCGAGCTTGTGCGCTTCCTGCGCAGGTTGCGCTGAGTCGCTTAGGTCGTGGAAAGCCAGTTCGACGTCCGGGTAGTCGATCGGTTTTTGGAAAACCTGGCCGTCGACTTCAAAGAATGCCGCTCTCAGAGGCTCCGCTTCGCGCACCACCAAGCGGATCGCCCATTCGAGGGCATCGTGTTCTACCGCCCCCTCGATTCGAACGAATAGCCCAAGTTGCCACTCCGCACCGAAGTGAGCCGTTTCGTGCCCGAGCCAAATATCTAACTGCCCGCGCGTTATCGGCAGCAACCGGTCATCAAGCTCCATCGGACCCCCATAGCCGCGGGTTTCTAACCATCACCCCCCGAGCTTTTATTACTCCCCGCGATCTTTCGCCAACCTGTCGCGCAGACTCTTCGGCCGTATATCAGGCCAGTTCTGTTCGATATAGTCCAGACAGGCAGCGCGGTCCGCTTCGCCATAAACCACCCGCCAGCCGGCCGGAACATCGGCAAAGGTCGGCCAAAGGCTGTGTTGCTCCTCATCGTTGATCAAAACGAAAAAGGTGCCATTGTCGTCATCGAACGGATTGATGCTCACCGTACTCCTCACCGTCTTGTCGACATCGTCTCGTCGACGGAAGTTCACCTCCCCAACGATAGATCAGGCCAACAGTGGCGGGCGGGCTTTCGGAAAGTTCCTAGCGAACTACCGAAATCGATAACGCCGGGCTCAGCAATCAGTCCGCGAACCCTGGATCAGGCGCCGGCAGCTCGGACGCCATGACCAGCAGAGATAGATTTTTTCCTGTGCAGTAGCGCCGCAGGGGAGGCACGCAGCTCGTCAGAACGACGAATCCGTCATGGCCGTCGACGCTGCGAGCGAACTCGACGTCGCCGCCGGATCATCGCCCAGCAAAGCCCGCCAAGCCTCTATGAGCTGCCCGCGCCTGCAGCGCCAAGAGATCACCGAACGGCTGCCCCGGAGACGTCCGCATGCTTTGTGTGCGCGCTACGAACCGTTGCAAACCGCCGGCACCTCACTCGAGAACACCAGAAGCGAGTCTAGCCATTCGACATTGCTACGAAACGGTCTCCGAAATACGAACACGAAGGGCACCGATTCCCGGGAAAATATTGTTCCGAGCGGAAATTTCTAGGCCGAATTCAACCCAGGGCGAGACGGTAAGACACTTCGTCCGGCGCCGAGCCACTGCACTCAACCTTTCAAGCACGAAAGCGCGAGAATGTCCTGCTCGCCCGCTCAGTAGTTGCTGCAGGTGTTCGCGACCTGTTGTATGAGCCCAAAATATTGCTCATTGCCTGGCGTGCCGGCGACCATCTGGGCCATCTGCTCGCGCTGATCCCGCGGTGCAGCTAGGAACTGCTGCACACCGGACACCGACATCGGATTGGCTTTGAATTGCGCGGCAGCGGCTGGATCTGCCGCCTCCAGTGCCGAAATCACCTGCGGGTAACTGCACGTTGTGTTGATGATCGGGCCTAGATCAGGAGTTGCAGACGCGACCCCTGCCCCAGCGATCAACGTCAGTGCCAAACCACCAGCTGCGGCGGCCAGTCTTGTCAACGACTTTTCGAGCAATTGCGACTCCCTCCCATTGAAAACTCAAGTATCCGACTCTAACCGTAAAGCTCGAACGTTGCCCGCGCTTTTGAGACCGCGCTGACCCCTCGATGAGGAACGAAATAGGCCGGAAGTCTTACGCCGTTACAGGCGAATCTAGGATGAGCGGTCGTCCGGGAGCAGATAGGACCGTACCAACGGACGGGGTCCTGACGAACGAAGCATCGAGCTGGCGGGGCGGGGACGCACTCGTTGCGGCCACCAGAACCAGCGGCCCAGCAGCGCAGCGATCGAAGGCGTCAAGAATGCGCGCACCACCAGGGTGTCGAACAACAACCCCAGCCCGATAGTCGAACCAACCTGGCCGATGATGCGCAGGTCGCTGACGACCATCGACAACATGGTGAACGCGAATACCAGGCCCGCGGCCGTAACAACCTTGCCGGTGCCGCCCATCGCCCGGATGATGCCGGTATTCAGCCCAGCGCCTATTTCCTCCCTCATTCGAGATACGAGCAGAAGGTTGTAGTCCGACCCCACGCCCAAAAGAATGATCACCGACATCGCAAGCACGAGCCAGTGCAAATGAATTCCCAGAATATGTTGCCAGATGAGGACTGAGAGACCGAACGCCGCACCCAAAGACAACGCCACCGTGCCGACAATGACCAGGGCAGCGATAAGGCTCCGCGTAATGATCAGCATGATGATGAAGACCAGACAGAGCGCCGCGACCCCCGCGATCAAAAGGTCATAGGTCGAGCCGTCGCGCATGTCTTTGTACGTCGCGGTGGTCCCAACGACATGTATTTTTGCGTTCTCCAAGGGGCTCACTTTGAGCGCTTCTTCGGCCGCAGTCCTTATCTTGTCTACCCGCGCCAAGGACTCGGGCGACCCCGGATCGTCCCGATGCGAGATGATCAAGCGCATCGCCTTGCCATCCGGCGAAAAGAACAGGTTCAGGGCGCGCTTGAAATCCTCGTTCTCGAAGACTTCGGGCGGTAGGAAGAAAGTGTCGTCGTTGTGGGCGGCGTCGAACACCCTGCCTATTGCGGTGGCGTTCTCCGATCCCTCCTCCATTTGCTCGAACATTCCTGACATGGTGCTGTGCATTGTCAGCATCGAATGCCGCATTTTGTCTATGGTCGCGATCATCTGCGGGAAATTTTCGATCATCTGCGGCATGAGCGCATCTAGCTTGTCAATGCCCTCCACCAGGATGTCCAACTGGGAGCTGATCTTATCGATACCGTCCAGCGTCTCGAATACGGATCTCATCGACGAGCAGATAGGAATGTTGTAGCAGTGCGGCTCCCAATAGAAATAGTTGCGGATGGGTCTAAAGAAATCATCGAAATCGGCAATGCTGTCTCGCACATCGTAAACGCTGTCTTCCAATTCGTGCATTTTGCCGGTCATGCGATGAGTTGTGTCGGCGAGCTGGAGCATCAAGTCGTACATGCGGTTCATCTGCGCTGACATATCTGCCATTGCGTCGGCCTGCTTGAGCATGACATCCATGCTCCCTTGCATGAAGGGCAACATTTGCACCATGCCGGCGGACTGCAGGCTGATCATGAAAGGGATCGAAGTGTGTTCAAGGGGGGTCCCCTCGGGCCGTGTTATGCCCTGCACCCTGGAGATCCCAGGAACCGCAAAGACTTTCTTGGCCAGCTTGTGCAAGGTCAGAAAATCCGTTGGATTGCGCATGTCGTGATCGGCCTCGATCCAGACGATGTCCGGCATCACTCGCGACTGGGGAAAATGCCGCTCTGCCGCCGCGAACCCCACATTGGCTGGAATGTCCTGCGGCATGTACAGCCGATCGTTGTAGCTGGTTTCGTATGCAGGAAGGGCTAACAACCCGATGAGCGCGAACACGCTGGCCGCAGCGAGAATGGGCGCGGGCCATCGGACGATCGCGGTCCCTAGTCGCCGCCATCGACGAACCGCAATCTTTCGCTTGGGATCGAACAATCCGAGTCGGCTCCCCGCGGCGATGCTCGCCGGGATGAGCGTGACGGCGACCGCAACAACAATGATCATGCCCAGCGCGCCCGGGATTCCGATGGTCTGGAAGTAGGGAAGCCTGGTAAAGCTGAGGCAGAAGATCGCAGCCGCGATGGTCGTGCCGGACGCCAAGACCACCTTGGCAACGCTGCGAAAGGTGGTATAGAACGCTGTCGCCGGGTCTTCGCCGGCCTGACGCGCCTCGTGATAGCGCCCGAAAAAGAAGATCGCGTAATCGGTTCCGGCCGCTATTCCGAGCGACACCAGCAAGTTGACAGCAAAAATCGAGAGTTCGAAGACCTGGTGATCGCCGAGGAACGCTACGAGCCCTCGAGCTACCTGTACCTGGACACCCACCATGATCGCGACGCCGATCACGGTGACGATCGAGCGGTAGACGAACAGCAGCATGATCAAGATCACCGCGACGGTGACGATCGTGATCGTGAGGATGGATTCGTCACCGCTGACGTTCATGTCCGTCACCAGCGGTGCCGGACCCGTGACGTAAGCCTTTACCCCCGGCGGCGGAGGAAGTCGCTCAACGATGTCTCGGACCGCCTCGACGGACCGATTCGCTTTCGCCTCGCCTTGGTCACCGACCAGATTCACCTGGACATACACGGCTTTGCCGTCGGCGCTTTCGGCGCCGGGAGCCGTCAGCGGATCCCCCCAGAAATCCTGCACGTGATGGACATGATCGGTGTCGGCTCTGAGCTGACGAACCAACTCGTCGTAGTACGTGTGCGCGTTGTGGCCGAGCGGCTGCTCACCCTCCAAGACGATCATCGCGAAGCTGTCGGACTCCGATTCTTTGAAGACCTCGCCCATGCGCTTCATCGCCTGCAACGACGGCGCGTCCTCCGGCACCTGCGAGACCGACTGCTCCCTGCCGACCTGTTCCAGCGACGGAAGCGCGAAGAAAGTGACAGCGGCGATCGCCACCCAGCCGACGATGATGAACACCGAAAGCCCACGAACCGCCCGCGCGATGAAAGGCGGGCGCTTATCGAGTCGGTGGTCGCTCATGCCGCCTTCAACAGGCAAGCATCGAATCGACCGATGCGGCAACGGACGCTGACACAGTTGCTCTGCACGACAAGGTCACTCACGAATTCAGCGTTCTGGGTTGAGCAGAAGGGAACGGACCAGCGGACGGGGTCCTGTCGACCGAAGCATCGAGCTGGCGGGGCGGGGGCGCACTAGTTGCGGCCACCAGAACCAGCGGCCCAGCAGCGCAGCGATCGAAGGCGTCATGAACGCGCGCACGACCAACGTGTCGAACAACAAACCCAAGCCGATCGTCGTGCCCAGTTGACCAACGGTGCGCAAGTCGCTGACCACCATCGACAACATGGTGAAGCTGAATACCAGGCCCGCGGCCGTCACGACCCGGCCCGTACCGGCCATCGCCCGGATGATGCCCGTGTTGATCCCGGCGCTTACTTCTTCCTTCATCCGGGACACCAGAAGCAGGTTGTAGTCAGAGCCCACGGCTAGGAGGCAGATGACGGCCATGACGAGCACAGCCCAGTGGATTTGGATGCCAAGAATGTGTTGCCAGACGAGCACCGAGAGCCCGAACGCCGCGCCCAACGAAAGCGCCACCGTGCCCACAATGACCATGGCGGCAATCAAGCTTCGCGTCATGATCAACATGATGATGAAAATGAGGCAGAGCGCTGAGATCGCCGCGATCAACAGGTCGTATGTGGAACCGTCGACAATGTCTTTGACCATCGCCGCACTGCCCGTGAGATATACGTTGGCATTCTCCAGTGGAGTTCCTTTGAGCGCCTCCTCGGCCGCGGTATATATGGGATCGACGAGCGCGATGCTCTCGGGCGACGCAGGTTCGCTGCGCTGGGAAATGAGGAGACGTGCCGCCTTGCCGTCGGGCGATATGAACACATCCAACACCCGCTTGAAGTCTTCGTTCTCGAAGATCTCCTCGGGGATGTAGAAAGAGTCATCATTCAGGGAAGCATCGAACGCCTTACCCATTGCAGTGGCATTGGTGCTTGCTTCGTCCATCTGGGCCAGCATCCCGGACATCGTGCTGTGCATCGTCAGCATCATCGTCCGCGTGTTTTCCATCGTCTGGATCATGGGCGGAAACTGGGCGATCATCTGCGGCATCAGCGCATCGAGAGTGTCGAGATCACCCATTAGTTCGTCCATCTGTGCGCTAATACTGTCCACACCATCGAGCGTGTCGAATATGGATCGCAGCGACCAACATATAGGGATATTGAAGCAGTGCGGTTCCCAGTAGAAGTAATTGCGAATTGGCCGAAAGAAATCGTCGAAATTCGATACGTGGTCCCGCAACTCGTTCGTGGTTTCCTCGAGCTCGTGCGTTTTCTCGACCATGCTGTGAGTCGTCGCCGCGAGCTCCTGCATCAAGCCGTACATGCGTTTCATGAGCGCTATCGTCTCGGCCATATCCTCGGCCTGCACGAGCATGTCCTCCATACGTGCTCGCTGGAATGGCAGCATTTGCATTTGACTGGCTTGGCTCATGCTGATCATGTATGGAATCGAGGTGTGCTTGAGCGGGGTTCCAGCGGGCCGGGTCGGGCCCTGCACCGAGGCGACGCCCGGGACGGAGAGGACGCCTTTGGCCAATTTGTTCAGGACCAGAAAATCGGTTGGATTACGCAAATCGTGGTCGGCCTCGATAAAAAGGATATCTGGTGCGGCCATTTGCGAGGCGGGGAAATGTCGCTGCGCGGCCTGCAATCCCTGAGCCGCGGGAATATCTTTGGGGATCGACTCCTGATCGTTGTAGCTGGGTTGATAGCCCGGCAGCGCCAACAGACCGATCATCGCGACCGCAAGCGAGGCGGCGAGGATTGGCGCCGGCCACCGGACGATCGCCGTGCCCACCCGTCGCCATCGAGGGACCTTGATCTTGCGCTTGGGCTCGAACCACTTGAAGCGGCCGCCTAGGGCGATAATGGCCGGAACCAGCGTGAGCGCCACCACGACTGCAGTGACCACACCTATCGCGGTAGGCAGGCCAAGGACCTTGAACGAGGGCAGGCGGGTGAAACTCAGACACAGAAGTGCGCCGGCAATGGTCAAACCGGAACCCAACACCACCTTGGCAGTGCCTCGGAACGTGGAGTAGAAGGCGGTTTCGCGATCCTCACCTGCCTCGAGCGCCTCGTGATAGCGACCGAAGAAGAAGATCCCGTAATCCGTTCCGGCCGCAATCAGCAGAGCCACCAGAAGGTTGACGACGAACGTCGAAAGTCCAAAGGCGCCGTTGTCACCGAGGAATGCGACGAACCCTCTGGCCACCTGCAGCTGGATGCCGACCGTCAGCATCACGACCAATACGGTCGCAATCGAGCGGAAGAAGAGGAGGAGCATGACCACGATCACGGCCAGGCTGACCAACGTGATCAGCATGACCGTCTCGTTGCCGGTCTCACCCATCTGCGCAACGAACGGCGCCGGCCCGGTGAGATAAGCCTGGATACCCGGCGGCGGCGGCATCCGCTCGAGGATCTGCCGAACGGCCTCCACGGATTCGTTCGCCGAAGCTTGGCCGACATTGCCGTTGAGGGTCACTTGGACATAGGCAGCCTTGCCATCGGCGCTTTCCGCGGCGGCGGCCGTGAGCGGGTCCCCCCAGAAATTCCGAATGTATTTCACATGCTTGGTGTCGGCTTCCAATCGACGAATCAGTTCGTCGTAGTACGCGTGCGCTTCGTCACCAAGCGGCTGCTCGCCCTCCAAGACGATCATCGCCAGCGCATCGGAAGTGGATTCACCGAAAAGCTCACCCATGCGCTCCTGCGCCTGAATCGACGGCGCATCGACGGGAGTTTCGGATACGGCCCGCTCTCTTTCGACCTGTTCCAGTTGGGGAACCGCGGTATTGAGGACGAACGCGACGGCCAACCACCCAAGGATGATCGGCAATGCCAGTCGGCGGATCCACCGCGCGATGAACGGCGGCTTGTGGCGCACTTCGTGGTTGCTCATGCTGCCTTCAGCATGCAAGAGGTGAACGCGTTGACTCCCTGGCGGATCTTCTCCGCTTTCACTTCGCCGTCGACGATGATGCGGCAGCCGATGCTGTTACTGTTGCCGGCCTGCGCGATGATGTTTCCGATGCCCGCCGCTTCGGTGATCTCGAATTTGGACGACCACGGCAGGCTGACGCCCTCGACGAACCGCGGTTCGGCATCCACGTCGAAATAGCTGATGTCTGCCACCGTCCCCGGCGGACCGAACACCTCGTAGGTCAGATACTTCGGATCGTAGGTCTGTTGATCGGCAACCTGCGTGTCGGTGTCGGAATAGGAGGGACGTTTATCGTTGCCGAACATGCCGTGCAGACGCGACACAGTGAAACCGCCAGCAATCACCACGGCAAAAATGAGCAGCGGAATCCAGACCCGCCTCAGAATCCTGAAAATCGCGAATTCCCTCCGTCCGTTTCCACGCCCGTCGACATGTCAGCCGCTCGAACATGCAACTACACATCGGCCGTGACACGCCAGACGGCGACGCCTCGGATGCGGTAAGCATCCGAGGCCAGCCGCGCGGGGGTCACCGCAAACGTGCAGCGCCTCGGGGAGCAAAACCCGATCTTGACGAGTAAAGCATGCCGTCGGCCTCCACAATTTTCCCGTTCCCAACGCGATACGGGATCGTAATGCACCCCACTGCGTTGAGGCACGGTATCTAAGTCAAGCTCTTACCGACAACTCAGGTCCCACACTTGGCCCCGGGCGGCTGAGGGAGTTTACCGTCGGTGGTTTCCATATGGAAGACACGGATCATCAAGGTCTGGTGACGATTCAACTGCGCTCGCCGGCTATCGAATTGAACCGATCGGTGTTCGTGATCGGTTGCAAGGATTGACTATTCAGCTCCCACCATCAGCAGCGCCGCCGGCGAAGAACTCGAGGATCGCCGAGTTCACTACCTGTGGTCGCTCGAGGAAGCCCAGGTGACCGGTGTCGGCGATTTCGCGGTACCGCCCGTTCGGGAGGGCAGCCGCCACCTCGGCGCCGAGGTGTGGCGGCATCACGAGGTCATCCGCGAACCCGATAACCAGCACCGGGGTGGCAATCACCTGGTAGACGCGCAGTCGATTGCTTTCCGGCGCGACCCCGTACTGGGCGCGGGTCCCGGGAGTCGACTTTGTCGGCCACATCGTGAAGGTGTCGATCCAGTCCTGAACGGTCCGGTCATCGTTCAAGGTCTTCGGTGAAAAGTTCTCGAGTAAGCGCAGTTTCGCTTCGTACGTGGGTGGCAGTTCGACGTCGGCATCGACGAAATCCCGTTCGGCTGTGGCGAAGAAGTCACGCGCACGGTCGTGGCGTCCCCGGGTGGCCATCAGCGCCGCCTGGCTCACCAACTGGGGCCGGGACAGCATCAGTTCCTGCGCGATGTATGACCCCATCGAGGTGGCCACGATTCGAACGGGCGCAGCATCGAGCTTCTCGATCAACTCGGCCGTGTCAGCCACCATCGTGGCCGTGGTGAAACCGTCGGCATCCGCCGTGGCGCCGACCCCTCTGTTGTCGAACGTGATGACGCGGTAACCGGCGGCACGGAACGCCGGCACCTGGTGGACATGCCAGGTGCGTCCGACACCGCCCTGGCCGGCGATGAACAGCACCGGATCTCCGTCTCCACGGTCGTCGTAGGCCAGGCTCACCACGGTAGGACGGTACTACGGTTGCGCTGGTACAACGGGTGCGTATGGGGGGGATAACCCCCACAAATCAGTCCGGTAAACGGCATGTTGTCCCGCTGGGCCGTTCCGTACGTTGAGATTATGGTTGCCGCCACGGGTCACGAGGTCAAGCCGGACACGGCTGACCCGACGAGGGCTGCGATGGTTCGGTACATCGGCTTGGTTCCCAGCGCTTCGATGATCGTCGGCGCGATCGCCGCCACCGTCTGGCTCTGGCTTTATCTCATCATCGTGATCCTTGGGATCTGGCTGGTCCCATCAGTGATCGGGTTCGGGCTTGCCCTGCTCTTGTTCGTGTATCTGACGCGCGGCGCAGAGTGGCTCGAGCGTCGGCGTAGCGAAGCCGTGTTCGGTATGAACATCCCGGTACCGCCCCGAAAGATGTCTCACTACAGCGGATTTCATGGGTGGTTCAACCAGCTCGGGTTGGACATCACCAGCGCCCGGTTCTGGAAGGGCTGCGCGCACCACTTCCTTCGGATGGTCTACGACCTCGTCGCCGCCGGTTTCGCACTGTTTCTGCTGGCGTTCGCGTTTCTTGCGCCGGCAGCCGCGATCGCCGTGAGCCGCAGCGACGGCGACGCCGGCCTGTCGTTCATCCCGTCTTACATTCCGCCCGCTCTGGCCTGGCCGCTGGCCATCGTCGCATTGCTTGCGGCCGTCGCAATCGTGGTGTTCGCGCCGATCATCGACGCCAAGATCGACCTTTGGCTGCTCTCCCCCTCGCCGGCCGCGATGTTTCAACAGGAACTGAACGCCCTGGACGACGCCCGGCTGGGCGCGATGTCATCCGCACACGCCGAGCGCCACCGCATCGAACGCGACCTGCACGACAGCGTGCAGTCTCGCCTCGTCTCGCTGGCAATGTCCATCGGCCTCGCCCAAACCAAATTCGACGCGGACCCGGCTGCCGCGAAGGCGCTGATCGCCGAGGCCCATCAGGACGCGAAGACCGCTTTGGTCGAACTACGGAACGTGGTGCGCGGCATCGCGCCGACGATCCTGTCCGACCGCGGCCTGGACGCCGCGCTCTCATCGGTGGTCCAGCGCGCCCAGAACACCGGGGTCTCGACGACACTGAACATCGACCTTCCCCGGCGTATCCCTGCGGAGACCGAATCGGTCGCGTACTTCGTGGTGGCCGAGGCACTCACCAATGTCGCCAAACACGCACGCGCGTCGCGTGCCGTCGTGACGGTGCGACTCGACCAAGCCCAAAACACGCTGCACGTCTCGGTATTCGACGACGGCCGCGGCGGCGCGCAGATCAGCGACAGCGCGACCGCCACCGGCCTGCGCGGTCTGGCCGACCGGGTGCGCGCCGCCCGCGGGACGTTCACGGTGACCAGCCCGGCAAGCGGACCCACAACTGTCACGGCGGTGCTGCCATGCGCATCGTGATCGCCGAAGACTCGGCCCTGTTGCGCGCGGGGGTTGAACGCCTCCTCGTCGACGCCGGCCACGAGGTCGTCGCGGGCGTGGCCGACGCCTCGAACCTGCTGGCCCTGGTCGACGAAACCAAACCCGACCTCGTGATCGTCGACGTGCGCATGCCACCGACGTTCACCGACGAGGGGATCCGCGCTGCCGCCCTGCTACGGAGCGAGAACCCCGAGTCGCCGGTACTGGTTTTGTCGCACTACGTCGAAGAGCGCTACGCCTCCGACCTGATCACGGCCGACACCCGCGGCTTCGGCTACCTGCTCAAGGACCGCGTGGCCGACGTGCCGGCGTTCCTGGACGCGGTCGCCGTCGTCGGTGGCGGTGGGACTGTGCTCGACCCTGAGGTCGTCTCCCAGATCCTCGCGCGTTCGAATCGTCGCAGCGCGCTGGATCAGCTCACCCCCCGCGAACGCGACGTACTCCAGTTGATGGCCGAAGGAAGGACCAACTCGGCGATCGCCGCGACGCTGCACATGTCGACCGGTTCGGCCGAAAAGCATGTCGCCTCCATCTTCACCAAATTGGGGTTGGCGCCCGATGACACCGAAAACCGCCGTGTCCTCGCCGTTTTGCGCTACCTCGAGTCGTAATCGAGAGAAGGGACTACAAGTCATGAGGACTAAGACGAAGACCGACCGAGAGGTGCTCGAGGATGCGTTGACGCTCATCGAGGGTGACGACGGATGGATCCAGGGCACCTACTGCCGCGACGCCGACGGCGTTGAGGTGCGCCCCGTCGCCGGCTCCCCAGGCGAATGGGTCCGGGTCCGCACCCAGCACGTCGGTGGGGGCGGCTACGTGGTGCACACCGAATCCGGGGCCACGCCATGCAGCTTCTGCCTGGGCGGGGCGCTGCGCGCGGCGGCCGGCTACTGGAGCGATGCGCAGCCCTACGTGGCACTCGACCAGGTCGAGCGGCTGGAGTGGCTGCTGCTGCGGCTGGCCAATTCCGTCGCCGCGCCGGCGTGGCCGAGCCTGCAGGCGTACAACGACGACGCATACACCACCAAGGCCGACGCGGTGCTGTTGCTCAAGCGCGCTGCGGCGCACCTTGATGCGCAGGATGATAGGGAGCCGTGATCCTCACCGACATGGCTGCCAGGTGCCGCCCCAGATCCCGGCAGAGGAGCTGCCAGATCCCCCAACTGCAGCTCCTCTGCCGCCCTTAGTGTCCGGCGGCCGACGCACCGCGGTGCGCGCCGCGCTCGTCGCCATCGCGGGATTGGTTTCGCTCGCCACGCTGGCCGGGCTCGGCGTTTTCGCGTTCGGGCTGGCCGGCAGCCGCATCGTCACCAACACGCAGGTGCTGCCGGCTGATATGCAGCGGCTGAGTATCGACACTGGCGACGTTCCGGTGGCCGTTCGGATCACCACCGATGGCAGCGCCGACGAGCCCCGCGTCGACCTGCGAATGGTGACCAGGGCGGACGGTCAGCAGCCGACCGTCGTCACCGACAACGGCAGCAGCCGCGTGACTCTCGGCGACGCCGCTTCCGGGTTCCCGTGGTACATCGGCACCGGAGAACTCACGGTCGTCCTACCGCCCGATGTCGCAAGGGGTTTGAGCGTGACAGTCGACCGCCGGGCCGGCTCGCTCACCACCGACGCCGGCCTCGATGAGCTGGTCGCGAATATCGACGACGGCGCCGTGACGCTCGGCGGCTCGGCCCGCGTGATCGACGTTGCGGTGCGCCGCGGTGACATCAGCACCGACACCAGGATCGCGGTGTCCGAATCGTTCAGGGCGACAGCCGAAACCGGCAGCATCTCGGTGGAATTCCGTGCGGCGCCGCGCACTACCGAAGCGATCGCCGATGGCGATGTGACGGTGGGCCTGCCCGGCTCTGAGCCATACCGGGTGCGCGCCCAGTCCGAACTGCCGAACGGCGAGACGGTGACCGTACCGGAGACCCCCGACCCGAGCGCCCCCGTCGTGACAGCTCACTCGAAAAGCGGCAGCGTGAAGGTCACCGAAATCCGCTGAGGCGGGCCCGTGCAGCAAACGTTCGAGTGGCACCTGGCAAACCATTCGGCGGTCCTCGGCCCGGTGCGCCGCCCCGTCCGCCCACCCTCCCGCCGATACGCCCTTCCTTCAGGCAAGATTGACGGCATGAACAGTGGTGCAGCCTCGCCCCGGGTTCTCGTGGTCGACGACGACCCCGACGTCCTGGCCTCTCTCGAACGTGGGCTGCGGCTGTCCGGGTTCGACGTGGCCACCGCCGTGGACGGCGCCGAAGCCCTGCGTAGCGCGACCGAAACCCGGCCCGACGCGATCGTCCTGGACATCAACATGCCCGTGCTCGACGGCGTCAGCGTGGTCACCGCCCTGCGCGCGATGGACAACGACGTGCCCGTCTGCGTGCTGTCGGCGCGCAGTTCGGTCGATGACCGGGTCGCCGGTCTGGAAGCCGGCGCCGACGACTACCTGGTCAAACCGTTCGTGCTTCAGGAGTTGGTGGCGCGGGTGAAGGCGTTGCTGCGCCGCCGCGGGTCCACCGCGACGTTCTCGTCGGAGACCATCCAGGTCGGCCCGCTCGAGGTCGACATCCCGGGCCGCCGCGCGCGGGTCAACGGCGTCGACGTCGACCTGACCAAGCGCGAGTTCGACCTGCTCGCGGTGCTGGCCGAGCACAAGACCGCCGTGCTGTCGCGCGCGCAGCTGCTCGAGCTCGTCTGGGGCTACGACTTCGCCGCGGACACCAACGTCGTCGATGTCTTCATCGGCTACCTGCGCCGCAAGCTCGAAGCCGGCGGCGCACCCCGCCTGCTGCACACGGTGCGCGGAGTGGGATTCGTGCTGAGGACTCAGTGATGTGGGGGCACCGCCCGCCCGCAGGGCAGGGGGACGCTTGCGCGAAGAACCGACAGCAGTGAGCCATGAACCTGCTGTCGCGGATTTTCCGCCGAACTCCCTCACTGCGCACCCGCGTCGCGCTGGCCACCGCGATCGGCGCGGCGATCGTCGTCGTCATCGTCGGGACGGTCGTCTGGGTGGGCATCACCAACGACCGCAAAGAGCGCCTCGACCGTCGACTCGATGAGGCCGCGGGCTTCGCGATCCCGTTCCTGCCGCGTGGCCTGGACGAGATCCCGAAATCGCCGAACAACCAGGACGCCGTCATCACCGTGCACCGCGGCGGCGAGGTGACGTCCAACTCCAACGTCGTGCTGCCCCAGATGGAACCCGGTTACGCCGACACTTATGTCGACGGCGTGCGCTACCGGGTGCGCACAGTCGACATCCCCTACTACCCGGGGCCGATGTCGGTGGCCGTCGGCGCCACCTACGACGCCACGATCGCCGACACCAACAACCTGCACCGGCGGGTGATCGTCATCTGCGTGTTCGCCGTCGGTGCGGCGTCGGTCTTCGGTTGGGTGCTGGCCGCGTTCGCGGTGCGCCCCCTCAAGAGCCTCGCTCAGCAGACCCGCCAGATCGACGCCGGCGACGAGGACCCGGACGTCGAGGTGCGCGGCGCCACCGAGGCCGTCGAGATCGCCGAAGCGGTCAAAGGCCTGGTCGAACGCGTCTGGAAGGAACAGGACCGGACCAAGGCCGCGCTGGCGTCGGCGCGCGACTTCGCGTCGGTGTCCGCCCACGAACTGCGCACTCCGCTGACAGCGATGCGGACCAACCTCGAGGTGCTGGCCACCCTCGATATGCCTGAGGAGCAGCGCAAGGAGGTGGTCAACGACGTCATCCGGACACAGTCGCGCATCGAGGCCACGCTCAGCGCGCTGGAACGCCTGGCCCAGGGTGAGTTGTCGACCGCCGACGACCATGTGCCCGTCGACATCACCGAGCTGCTGGACCGCGCCGCGCACGACGCGATGCGGGTCTATCCGGATCTGGACGTGTCGTTGGTGCCCGCGCCGACGGTGATCATCGTGGGCCTGCCCGCGGGACTGCGGTTGGCGGTCGACAACGCGATCGCCAACGCCGTGAAGCACGGCGGTGCGACGCGGGTGCAGCTGTCGGCGGTCAGTTCACGCGCGGGTGTGGAGATCGCCATCGACGACGACGGCGTCGGCATTCCCGAGGAGGAGCGCTCGATCGTGTTCGAGCGGTTCTCCCGCGGGTCGACGGCGTCGCACTCCGGCTCCGGACTCGGCCTGGCGCTCGTCGCGCAGCAAGCCGAATTGCACGGCGGCACCGCCACTCTGGAGGAGAGCCCACTGGGCGGCGCACGCCTGCTGCTGCGGCTGCCGGGCGTGCGCTGATACTGCCGAGCAGACGTAAAGTGCCCCAGAACGGCGCCTTGCTCGCGGAGGAAAAGCTAACGCGTGGCGAGCAGGTCGATCACGAAGATCAGCGTCTTGCCCGACAGCCGGTGCCCGCCGCCAGCCGGACCGTAGGCCTGCTCCGGCGGGATCACCAACTGGCGGCGGCCCCCGACCTTCATCCCGGGGATGCCGTCCTGCCAACCCTGGATGAGCCCGCGCAGCGGGAACTCGATCGACTCACCGCGGTTCCACGAGCTGTCGAACTCCTCGCCGGTGTCGTACTCGACGCCGACGTAGTGCACCTCGACATTGCCGCCGGGCACCGCCTCGGCGCCGTCGCCGACGACCAGATCGGTGATCACCAACTCGCTGGGTGGCGGGCCGTCGGGGAATTCGATTTCGGGCTTCTGCCCGGAACTTGAAGTCACCGCACTCACGGTAGTCGGGCAGACTGAGTTGATGGCCAAAGACTTCAACACCGACGCTGACATTCTCGGTCAGGTCAACAAACTCGTCGCCGAGGAGCAGGAGCTGCGCGCCAAGCTTCAGAATCGCGAGATCGAGGAGTCAGAAGAGCATCAACGGCTGAAGACCGTCGAGGTGCAACTCGACCAGTGCTGGGACCTGCTGCGCCAGCGCCGGGCCCTGCGGGAAACCGGCGGCGATCCTCGCGAAGCGGAGGTGCGTCCGCCGGACGAGGTCGAGGGCTACCTCAGCTGAACCCCAGCTACGACGTCATCGTCGTCGGAGGCGGCCACAACGGCCTCGTGGCGGCCGCCTATCTGGCCAAGGCCGGTCGTCGCGTGCGGGTGCTCGAACGACTCGACCATGTCGGCGGTGCGGCGGTTTCCTCGCATGTGTTCGACGGCGTCGACGCGCGACTGTCGCGCTACTCCTATCTGGTCAGCCTGCTGCCGCGGCGGATCATCGACGACCTCGGCGCGCGCGTGCGCCTGCAGCGCCGCCGCTACTCCTCGTATACGCCGGACCCGTCGACCGGCGGTCGCACCGGCCTGCTGATCGGTCCGACGTCGACGTTCGCGGCGATCGGCGCGGGCTCCGATGAGGCCGCGTTCGCCGATTTCTACCGCCGCTGCGGTGGCGTCGCCGCGCGGTTGTGGCCGACGCTGTTACAACCGTTGCGCGGTCGCAGCGAGGCTCGCGGTCTCGTCGACGATGCCTCCGCGTGGCGGCTGATGGTCGAGGAGCCGATCGGGCACGCGATCACCGCGGCCGTCGGCGATGACGTGGTGCGCGGGGTGATCGCCACCGATGCGTTGATCGGCACGTTCGCCCGCCTCGACGACCCGTCGCTGATTCAGAACGTGTGCTTCCTGTACCACCTGCTCGGCGGCGGCACCGGCGACTGGGACGTGCCGATCGGTGGGATGGGGGCGGTCAGCGGTGCGCTGGCGGCGGCCGCCGCCGGTTATGGCGCCGAATTGACCTGTGGTGCCGACGTTTACGCGATCGATCCGGACGGCGCGGTGCGATTCCGCCACGACGGCGCCGACCGCTCCGCGCACGCCGATGTGGTGCTGGCCAACGTGACGCCGACCGTGCTGGCCGAATTGCTGGGCGAGCCGGCGCCGGAGTCGACGCCCGGCGCGCAGGTCAAGGTGAACCTGTTGCTGCGGCGGTTGCCGCGACTACGCGACGACACCGTCACGGTCGAGCAGGCGTTCGGGGGGACGTTTCACGTCAACGAGTCCTACAGCCAACTGGACCGGGCGTATGTGCAGGCCGACCACGGCGTCGTTCCCGATCCGCTGCCGTGCGAGATCTACTGTCATTCATTGACCGATCCGTCGATCCTGTCCGATGAACTGCGTGCGGCCGGTGCGCAGACTCTGACGGTGTTCGGCTTGCACACCCCGCATCGGCTGGCTTCCTCCGGTGACCCCGACCGGATGCGCGATACGTTGACCTCGGCGGTACTCAACTCACTGAATTCCGTTCTCGCCGAACCGATTCACGATGTGTTGATGGAGGATTCGGCGGGTCGGCTGTGCATCGAGACGAAGACGACCGTCGACCTCGAGCATTCGCTGGGCATGACCGGCGGACATATCTTTCATGGCGGGTTGTCGTGGCCGTTCGTCGAGGACGACGAACCGCTGGAAACGTCGGCGCAGCGTTGGGGCGTGGCGACCGCGCACGATCGGATCCTGTTGTGCGGCTCGGGGTCTCGCCGCGGAGGCGCGGTGTCGGGGATCGGCGGGCACAACGCGGCGATGGCGGTGTTGGAAAGCCAAGCGCTCAAGTGATATCGGGGGTCACCAGCGGAGCGAGTCGATCGGCCGAGCGCAACGCCTTCGCTGAGGTCGAGTAGAAGCCGAGCACGATGATCACCACGCCGAGCGCGGCGCAGATCAGCCACAGCGGTCGGGAGGCCACCGCGAAGTCCGGGCCCGTCGCCGCCAGTGCGCCACCGCCGACCGAACCGCACAGCGCCACACCGATACTCACGCCGACCTGCCTGCTGGTCGAGGCGATCGCCGACGCGGCGCCCGCTCGGTCGGTCGGCATGCCGCTGACCGCCGCGTTGGTCACCGGCGCGTTGACCATCGAGAAGCCGATGCCGAAGACCGCGAAGACGACGAGCAGCTCCCACACCGGTGTCGTCGCCGACAGCTCCGCCAGCATCAACGTCGCCGCCGTGATCAGCGCACCCGCAATCAACAGCGACGGCCGCGCGCCGAAGCGGCCCACCATCCGTCCCGACAACGGCGAGAACACCAGTGCGCCAATGGCTATCGGTAGATAGATCAGCCCGGTGTGCATGGCCGAGAAGCCGCGCTCGTCCTGCAGGTACAGCGACATCATGAACAGGAAGGCGCCCCACGAGGCGAACGCGCACACCGCGATCATCGTCGCCGACGCGAACGGGATGCTGCGGAAGAACCTCAGGTCGATGAACGGGTCGTGCCGACGAGCCTCGTAGGCGAGGAAGGCGGCCAACGCCACCGCTGCAGTCACCCCGACAGCGACGGTTCGCGGGTCGGTCCAGCCCATGACCGGGCCTTCGATGAGCATGAAGACGACGCCGAACAGGAACGCCATGCCGAGCCCCTGCCCGACCGGGTCGACGTCGCGCATGGTCGCCGACTTGGACTCCGGCACGAAGATCGCCGTCAGCACGATGGCCAGCGCGCAGATCGGCAGGTTGATCCAGAACACCGCACGCCAGTTGATCAATTCGATGAGCGCGCCGCCGACGATCGGCCCGGCGGCCATCGAGATGCCGACGACGCCGCCCCACACGCCGATAGCACGGGCTCGTTCCACCCGGCCCGTGAACACCTGGGTGATGATCGACATCGCAACGGGGTTCAGCATCGACCCGCCGATCGCCTGTAAGAGTCGCGCGGCGATCAGGGTTTCGATGTTCGGCGCCAGGCTGCACAGCAGCGACGCCACCGCGAACACCACGAGCCCGAGTTGAAAAGTGCCCCGACGGCCGAACCGGTCGGCGGCGGCTCCGGACAGCAGGAGCAACGACGCCAACACCAGCGTGTATATGTCGATCACCCACTGCAGCTGGGAGCCCGTCGCGTTCAGGTCGGCGCGGATGTTCGGGATCGCGACATTGACGATCGTCGCGTCCATCGACACGATCAGCAGGCTCAGGCAGCAGGACACCAGCACGATGGCCTTGCGCCGAGCGCTCATGACGCCGTTCAATGCGCGCTCATACGGCGCGAGCGACCACTCTTGCACACGCGAACTCGGCGTGTCGCTGTACAAACACGGTCACTCGCGGAAAAGAGCAGATTGCCTAGCGGCTGTTGACGTCCTTGTAGTCGCGTTCGGTGTAGCCGGTGTAGATCTGGCGCGGACGGCCGATCTTGCCGCTGCCCTCGTCGTGCATCTCACGCCAGTGCGCGATCCACCCGGGCAGCCGGCCGAGCGCGAACAGCACGGTGAACATCCGCGTCGGAAAGCCCATCGCCCGGTAGATCACGCCGGTGTAGAAGTCGACGTTCGGGTAGAGCTTGCGCTCGATGAAGAAGTCGTCGGTGAGCGCGGCTTCCTCGAGCGTCCGGGCGATGTCCAGCATCTCGTCGTCGCCGCCGAGCTTGCCGAGGATCTTGTCGGCCTGCTCCTTGACGATGCGGGCGCGTGGGTCGTAGTTCTTGTAGACCCGGTGCCCGAAGCCCATCAGCTTCACGCCGTCCTCGCGGTTCTTGACCTTCTTGATGAACTCGTGGACGTCGAAGTCGGCCTGCCGGATCTTCTCCAGCATCTCCAGCACCGCTTGGTTGGCCCCGCCGTGCAGCGGACCCCACAGCGCGTTGATGCCGCCGGAGATCGAGGTGAACAGGTTGGCCTGCGAGGAACCGACCAACCGCACCGTCGACGTCGAGCAGTTCTGCTCGTGGTCGGCGTGCAGGATGAACAACATGTCCAGCGCGCGGACGATCTCCGGATCGACCTCGTAGGGTTCGGCCGGGAATCCGAACGTCATCCGCAGGAAGTTCTCGACCAGCGTCAGCGAGTTGTCCGGGTACAGGAACGGCTGGCCCGCCGACTTCTTGTAGGCGTACGCCGCGATGGTCGGCAACTTGGCCAGCAGCCGGATCGTCGACAGCTCGACCTGGTTGTCGTCGAACGGGTCGAGCGAGTCCTCGTAGTACGTCGACAGCGCGTTGACCGCGCTGGACAGCACCGGCATCGGGTGCGCGTTGGCCGGGAAACCGTCGAAGAACCGCTTCAGGTCCTCGTGCAGCAGCGTGTGCCGCTGGATCCGGGTGGTGAACTCCGCCAGCTGCTCCTTGGAGGGCAGCTCGCCGTAGATCAGCAGGTAGCTGACCTCGATGAAGTTCGACTTCTCCGCGAGCTGCTCGATGGGATAGCCGCGGTAGCGCAGGATGCCGGCGTCGCCGTCGATGTAGGTGATCGCGCTCTTGGTCGAAGCGGTGTTGACGAAGCCCTCGTCGAACGTGGTGTAGCCGGTCTTGGACAGCAGCGAACCCAGCGCGATGCCATCGGCGCCTTCGGAGGCGGAAACGATGTCAAGGTCAAGCGTGCCACCGGGGTACGAGAGGGTGGCTTGCCCTTCCCCACTCTTCGCGTTATCGGCCACGAGGATCCCTTCGTCGCTGCTGGGCGTAATCGAACATTGCTCTACAAAAGGTAGTCCCATTCCGGCGGGCGTGCCCCGCCGGGGGCGCTCAGTTGCTCAGACGACCTGCCGGAGGGTTCCCGTCAGGTCGGCGAACTCCGCGAAGACCGCCTCCAGGTGCTCGATCAGGTCATCTATGGACACCTTCGACGGATCCCCACTGACCTGCACCGCATCGTTGAGCGCCGTCACAATCACCGCACCCCATGTCACGGATGCCAATCGGACCCGCCGGTCGTCCAGCGCGACCCCCATCCGCTTGGCCAACGCGGCTTCGATCGCGTTGCCGCGGAACTCGACGGTGACCTGGCGCAGCGCCGGCGACGACAAGACGATTCGCGTGATGCACAAGATCCGCTCAGCCGTCAGCTCGCCGGGCCCGGCCTGCTTGGAAGCCTTGGCCATCGTGATGTAGGCGCGCAGGATCGCCTCGAAGTGGTTCAGCTCGGCAGGTTGGCGAGCCAATTCGACGGCGGTCTGGTCGATGATCTCGTCGACCAGCGCCAGCGCGATGGCGTCCTTGGTGGGGAAGTACCGGCTGAAGGTGCGCGGCGAGACATCGGCGATCGCGGCGATCTGCTCGACAGTCGTGTTGTCGAAACCTTGTCCGTTGCAGAGCTCCACGGCCGCGTCGATGAGGGTGGCCCGGGTGCGCTGCTTCTTGCGCTCGCGCAGGCCGACAGCCTGCACCCCCGTACCGTCAGACACGAAGGGAATCCTAACGGCCGAACATATGAGAGAGCTAAGAATTTGACCCACTGTAAAGCTGGCCGACGTCACGGTTCTCTCGGTGAGGCGCGCGGTAGCGAAGGAGTTCGGGGCTACCGGCGCTACGGCTGTAACCGTTCGATGCGGTCGCCTTGGACGCGAATCCTGTTGTGTATCCGATCCTCTCGGCCCTGCCAGAACTCCACGACTTCGGCGGCGATCAGGTAGCCGCCCCAGTTCGGTGGCACTGGAACTGCGTCGTGTGCGGCGAATCGCTTTGTCACGTCGGCGAGCTGCTCCAGCAGCGCCGCACGCGAGGCGATCGGCTTCGATTGGTACGACGCCCACGCACCGAGTTGGGAACCCCGCGGCCGCTTGGACCAGTAGTCGGCGGTCTCCTCCGCGGACACCTTGGTCACCGGTCCGCGGATGTGGACCTGGCGTCCCAGCGGGTACCAGGGGAAGGTGGCCGACGCGTACGGCGTCGCGGCCAGTTGTGCGCCCTTGTCGGAGTCGTAGTTGGTGTAGAACGTGATGCCCGCCTCGGCCACGCTCTTGCACAACACCGAGCGCGTTACGGGCCTGCCCTGCGGGTCGACGGTGCCGATCACCATGGCGTTCGGTTCTGCGACGCCCGCGCGTTCGGCTTCGGCTAACCACTTGAGCAACAACGCAGCCCAGCCGTCAGCCAGCCAGTCGGCGTCCAGGTCGGGACTACCGTCTTTCTCCGCTGAGCCGTATTCCACCCGCATCCTCGCCAAGTGCTCTCGATCTTCCGGGCCTACCGCCGCCACGCGACAACGCTACGCGGCGGTGTCCGATCAACCGGTAGTTACCACCCGAAACGCGAGTGCGAGAATCTGGCCATGAGTGCGGTGCCTGAAGACTTCGTACCCGGCCTCGAAGGCGTCGTCGCCTTCACCTCCGAAATCGCCGAACCCGACAAGGACGGCGGCGCGCTCCGGTACCGCGGCGTCGACATCGAGGACCTGGTCAACCAAAAGGTGACCTTCGGCGACGTGTGGGCGCTGCTGGTCGACGGGAAATTCGGCGACGGTCTGCCGCCCGCCGAACCGTTTCCGCTGCCCATCCACAGCGGCGATGTCCGAGTCGACGTGCAGGCTGGCCTGGCGATGCTGGCCCCGATCTGGGGCTATCCCCCGCTGCTCGACATCGACGATGCGACGGCCCGCGGCCACCTCGCCCGCGCGTCGGTGATGGCGCTGTCCTACGTCGCGCAATCCGCCCGCGGAATTCACCAACCAGCAGTCCCGCAACGCACCATCGACGAATGTTCAACCGTCACCGAGCGCTTCATGACCCGCTGGCAAGGCGAGCCCGATCCCAGGCATGTCGAGGCCATCGACGCGTACTGGGTGAGCGCCGCCGAGCACGGCATGAACGCCTCCACATTCACCGCCCGGGTGATCGCGTCGACCGGCGCCGACGTGGCGGCCGCGCTCTCGGGTGCGATCGGCGCGATGAGCGGACCGCTGCACGGTGGCGCCCCGGCGCGGGTGATCCCAATGATCGAGGAGGTCGAGCAGACCGGCGATGCCCGCGCGGTCGTCAAGGGGATCCTCGACCGCAACGAGAAGCTGATGGGCTTCGGGCACCGGGTGTACCGAGCCGAGGATCCGCGGGCCCGGGTGCTGCGCGCGACCGCCAAGCGGCTGGAGGCGCCACGCTATGAGGTGGCCGCGGCGCTCGAGCAGGCCGCGCTGAGCGAGCTGCGGGAGCGGCGACCCGATCGTGCCATCGAGACCAACGTCGAGTTCTGGGCAGCGGTGATCCTCGACTTCGCGCAGGTGCCGACCAGGATGATGCCCGCGATGTTCACCTGCGGCCGCACCGCCGGGTGGTGCGCGCACATCCTCGAGCAGAAGCGGCTCGGCAAGCTGGTGCGCCCGTCGGCGATCTACGTGGGGCCGGGGCCGCGCAGCCCGGAGTCGGTCGAGGGATGGGACCGAGTCGTCCGGCCGTGACGACGGCGGCGTTCGCCTCGGCGGCAGACACGTTCGCGGGCCTGGTCCGGCGGATTCCCATCGACGCGTGGTCCGGCCCGGGCCTCGGGGAGTGGGACCTGCGCTCGCTGGTCGGTCACACGTCGCGGTCGTTGACCACGGTGATCAGTTACCTCGAGAAGCCCGCCGAGCGCGAGGACATTGCGACACCGCAGGAGTACTACGCGCGGGTGAACCCCGCGGCGTTGGGCATGGACCCCGCCGACGTCGCCGAGCGGGGCAGGCAGGCGGGCCGGGATCTCGGTGACAATCCGGCCGGTGCCGTTGCGGCGCTGGTTTCGCGCGCACTGAGCCGACTGGATGCCGTCGACGACGACCCGCTGATGACCGTGCTCGGTGGGCTGGGCATCCGGCTGCAGACCTATCTGCCGACGCGGACGTTCGAGCTGGCCGTGCACAGCTTGGATATCGCCCGTGCCCTTGGCATTTCGTTCGCCTTGCCATCTGCGGTGCTCGAGGAGGCGTTGGTTTTGGCGGCGCGCATCGCGGCCGGGCAGGGCGGCGACACGGTGCTGCTGGCGCTCACCGGGCGCGATGCACTGCCGCCGTCGTACTCGGTCGTGTGAGGCACCGGTTTCTGTCGGAGGGTCGTGGTTGCATGGCTCACGTACCCCAAATGGCGATGAATTGAGCGCAATCGCATGGTCGGTACTGCAAGCCCCCTGTGGGGAAGACCGAGAATCGAAAGGAACTTCCGAATGGCCATCGAGGTTCAGCCCGACGTATCCCCCATGCTCACGGTCAGCGACGGTGCCGCGGCGATCGACTTCTATGTCAAAGCCTTCGACGCCGAGGAGCTCGGCCGCGTCCCGGGGCCCGACGGCAAGAAGTTGTTTCACGCCGCGTTGCGGATCAACGGCAAGCTGGTGATGCTCAACGACGATTTTCCCGAGATGAACGACGGCAAGTCGGTGACGCCGGAAGCGCTCGGCGGCTCACCGGTGACCATCCACTTGACCGTCAATGACGTCGACGCCAAGTTCCAGAAGGCCGTCGACGCGGGCGCGACGGTCGTGATGCCGCTCGACGACATGTTCTGGGGCGACCGCTACGGCGAGCTGCGTGACCCCTTCGGACATTTGTGGTCGATGGGCCAGCCGGTGCGCGAGGTCAGCCAGGAGGAGATCGACAAGGCGGTCAAGCAGCACCAGTAGCGGGCGCTACCGGCGTAGCCCCGCGAGCAGACGCCGACCGAGTGGCGGTGCGGGGGCGTCTGCCGCCGCGGCGAGCATGTCGGCGACGGTGGTGAGCTTGACGCGGGGCCGGTCATCTCCGCCGCGGGCGATCTCGGCGGCGTCGATCGCCTTCCACCCCCGGGCGTCGACGAGGTCGGGCCGCCGGCTGCGCACGAGCCTCTCGAGCGCGGCCGGCTTGGCCCGAGCCCTGTCGGGGTCGCGCAGCAGGCCGTCGTTGTAGTCGGCGACGAGGTTGCGCACGGTCTCCGCCGCGCAGGACTTGTTGGTGCCGATGAACCCGGTTGGGCCACGCTTGATCCAGCCCGCGACGTAGCTGCCGACGACCGGTGCGCCCGTTTGCGGGTCGAAGACGCGACCGCCATCGCTGGGCACCACCGCCGCGGCTTCGTCGAACGGAAGCCCGCGAACCGGTCTGCCGCGGTAGCCGATCGAGGTCAGCACCAGCCCGGTGTCCAGTCGATGCGCTTCGTCGGTTCCGGTGACCGTGAACTCGATCGCTTCGGCGCGCACACCGCCGACGACCCGCTTCGGCGTCACGTTGTACGCCAACCGGATGCGGGGCCGCGTCACCGGCGCCGAAGCGTCGCCGAGCTTGCTCAACAGCTCCAGCTTGTTGCGCGTCAGCGGATCCTGCGCGGCGGCAAGGTCGCGACTGACCAGATCGTGGTCGGCGGCCGAGAGGACCACCTCGCTCGTCGACGTCAGCCCGATCAACTCGGGCAACGTGAACGCCGAGTTCGCCGGTCCGCGCCGAGCGGCGATCACCACCTCGGTCACCTTGGAGTCGCGCAGGGCGGCGAGCGCATGATCGGAGATGTCCGTGCGCGCCAGCGCGTCGGGATCGGCGGTCAGGATGCGCGCGACATCGAGTGCGACGTTGCCGTTGCCGATCAGGACCACTCGCTCGGAGCTGAGATCGACTGGCAATCCGGTGAATTCGGGATGGCCGTTGTACCAGGCCACGAACTCGGTGGCGGTGCCGGTACCCGGAAGGTCCATGCCCTCGATGTCGAGGCGGCGGTCGTTGGGCGCGCCGACCGCGTACAGCACGGCGTGATGGTGCGCGAGCAACTCGTCGTGCGTCAGGTCCGAGCCGACCTCGACGTTGAGGTAGAACGTGAAGCCGGGCTCGCGGGTGACCCTGTCGAACAACCGGGTGACGCCCTTGGTGCTCTGATGGTCGGGAGCAACACCCGCGCGGACCAGGCCGTAGGGCGTGGGCAGCCGTTCGAAGACGTTGACCCGCACGCCTTTCTGGGTGAGCAGCTCGTCGGCGGCATACATCGCCGCCGGCCCCGAACCGACGATCGCCACGGTGAGCGGGCCGGTGGGCCGCGGGTACACCATCGGCGCCTCGATGACCGGCGCCAGTTTCGACGTCGGCGGTAGCTTGCCCTCGCGCTCGGGATAGAACGCGGCGTTCAGCGCGACGAACGGCAGTTGCTTTGGCTCCAGCCGGGTGTCAGGCGCGATGGCTCCGACCGGGCAGGCCGACACGCACGCGCCGCAGTCCACGCACGCGACCGGGTCGATGTAGAGCATCTCGGCGGTGGCGAAGCCCGGCTCGTCGGGCGACGGGTGGATGCAGTTCACCGGACACGCGTAGACACAGGACCCGTCGCTGCAACACGACTGGGTGATCACATGCGGCACAAAGCCCCCTAGGCGGCGACCACGTGCTGGCGCGCCGGCTCGCTGCGGTACCGGCTTGGCTTTCCGTCGATCTTGCAGATCCGCCAGATGAGCTTGGCGATCGGGTTGATCAGGCCGGTGTCGTGGCACAGCATCCGGACGTCGCCGAACATGTCGCGCAGCATCTGCTTGGACTCGGGCGAGCGGAAGAAGACCTCTTTGCGCACCGAACGCGGGATATCGAATTCCTTCCAGAACGCCCGCGGCGGAACGATGATCGCCGAACACAGGATCCGCATGGTCAGCGGGACGTAGAGCGACAACCAGAACCGCTTGCGTCGCGGCAGATGCGGAACCCGCTTGCGCAGGTACTCGTGGGCGAACGAGATGTGGCGGGCCTCCTCGGCCACATGGATCGCCATCACCTTTTCCATGATCGGATGCAGCGACTTCCCTTCGCGCAGCACGTTCTTCTGCGTGTGGTCGATCGGCTCTTCGCCGGCGAGGATGCCGAACCAGAACGGGATGGGCAACGGCCCGGCCACCAGCGGGATCAACGGCTGAATCCACTTCAGCAGCCGCGGCATACCGGGAACGTCGGCCCCGATGCGGTTGACCATCTCCTGGAACATCAACGTGTGGTTGCACTCTTCGACCGCCTCGTGCAGGCAGTACCGGTACTCCGGTGAACCGTTCGGCGTCCAGAACGCGTACTCCATCAGGCCACGGATGAGGATCGACTCGAAGTGCAGACCGACTTTGGCGACGTTGGCCTGACGCCACATGCCGATCTCGATCTGCCGCTCGAGCGGCTGCGCCTGGTACCAGGGATGGCGGCCCAGCGGGTCGGTCGCCGGCAGAACCCAGCGCGGGTCGTTCGGCACGACCGCGAACTCCGGCGAATCCCAGTCGATGTCGGTGTACGGGTTGAAGTTGCGCCGCACCGACCCCTCGGACAGCGTGGTGAGCGTGTCGACGTAGTCCCGGTCTTCTGGGCCGTCGCCTATTTCCATGTTGCGACGCCAACGCCTGACCATACGAGTCCGGGCCATCTTCAGACCTCCCCTGTGAGGTTTACATCTGCGCCTTTAATGTCCAGCAACGGTACCGCAGGTATCGCCTACTGAACATACCCCGTTGCGCGATGTGTCACACCGGCGGTTGGTGGCTGCGATGTGACGGAGGCCACAGCTGGCGACAGACGTCCAGGTACAGGCCATCCGGTCGAATGGCGCTGCTTATTTCTCGCCGAACTCCCCGACCGCGGCTGCCCTGTTGCCGTTGCGCAGCACCGAGAAACCGGCCTCGGTCATGCCGCAGTCGGTGATGATCGCGCGGTGGCCGGGGCTGTTCATCCACCAGTTGACCGCCGCAGCTGGGACGGCGTTAACGCCGGTGCTCCAGAAGATGATCTCGCCGACATTGGCATACGACGTGTAGCCGGCGTCCGTGATGCGCTTGACGACGGAGGAACCGTCCGAGCCGGTGTGGTTGACCACGCCGTTGGCCAGCATGTCGTTGGCCTGGCGCGACGCGGCCGCGGAGAGCTGCGGGTTGGCCGCCACGGGACCGCAGCCGTTGGCGGCGCGCGTGGCGTTGATCTCGTTCAGCAACGCGCCGCCCTCGTCGGCGTGGGCTGGAGCCGCGAGCAGCGGGCTGAAAAGCGTCACCGCCGCCGCGCAGAGCGTTGTCAGCGTCGAAGTTCTCGCAAGACTCATCACGTGCCCCCCTGGGCTCGAGCTGCAGTCCCCGACAGGTCACAGTATGGACACAGCGAGGTCTCTATATCGGCCGTTTACCCACATTCCCCGGATTTTTTGTCCGCCCCTCCCCGCGGCCGGTGCGCAAGCGCGGTCACTATCGTTGACCGCATGGCCGACCTGACGATCCCCGCCGACCTCAAACCGCGCGACGGCCGCTTCGGCTGCGGGCCTTCCAAGGTCCGGCCGGAACAGCTGGCCGCGCTCGCCGCCGCCGGCGACCTGTTCGGCACGTCGCATCGCCAGGCGCCGGTCAAGAACCTGGTGGGCCGGGTGCGCGACGGGCTGCGTCAGCTGTTCTCGCTGCCCGACGGCTACGAGGTGATCCTCGGCAACGGCGGCACCACCGCATTCTGGGACGCGGCGGCGTTCGGTCTCATCGACAAACGCTCACTGCACCTGACCTACGGCGAATTCAGTTCGAAGTTCGCTTCGGCGGTGGCCAAGAACCCGTTCGTCGGTGACCCCGTCGTCATCAAGGCCGACCCCGGCAGCGCGCCGAAGCCGCAGTCGGACCCGTCGGTCGACCTGATCGGCTGGGCGCACAACGAGACGTCGACGGGCGTCGCCGTGCCCGTGCAACGCCCGGACGGATCCGGTGATGCGCTGATCGCGATCGACGCCACCTCCGCGGCCGGCGGCCTGCCCGTCGACATCACCGAATCCGACGTCTACTACTTCGCACCGCAGAAGAACTTCGCCAGCGACGGCGGGCTGTGGGTGGCGATCCTCTCGCCCGCCGCGCTCGCCCGGGTCGAGGCGATCGCAGGCTCGGGCCGCTGGGTGCCGGAGTTCCTCTCGCTGCCGATCGCGATCGACAACAGCAGCAAGAACCAGACCTACAACACCCCGGCCATCGGCACGCTGCTGCTGTTTGCCGAGCAGCTGGACTGGATGTTGGCCAACGGCGGCCTTGACTGGGCGGTCAAGCGCACGGCGGACTCCTCGCAGCGGCTGTACGGCTGGGCGGAGGCGGCACCCTTCGCGACGCCGTTCGTCACCGATGCGGAGTTGCGCTCACAGGTCGTCGGCACGGTGGACTTCAGCGACGACGTCGATGCCGGAGCCGTTGCCAAGACACTGCGGGCGAACGGCATCGTCGACACCGAGCCGTACCGCAAGCTCGGCCGCAACCAGTTGCGGGTCGGGATGTTCCCGGCCGTCGACCCCGACGACGTCAGCGCGCTCACCGCGTGCATCGACTGGGTCGTCGAGCGGCTCTAGCCGCGACCGACAGGCGGGGGGCGGCGTCCTCTCCCCGCGTGTCCTACCAGGTAACAAGCCGATAACGCAGTACTGTCCGGGGAACGGGCTTGGCGCTAGCCCGGAGGAGGTCGCCATGCGGGAACTCAAAGTCGTCGGACTCGACGTTGACGGCAAACGAATCATCTGCGAGGCCGCTGGCTCCGGTGACAAGTTCATCCTGCGGCCCGACGAACGTTTGCGGGCCGCCCTTCGTGGCGACCAGCTGGGCTCGAGCCAGACACGCAATGAGACCGAGGTGCAAAACGTGCTGCGCCCCAAGGAGATTCAGGCCAGAATCAGGGCCGGTGCGTCCGTCGCGCAGGTCGCAGAGGCGTCGGGCGTCGACGTGGCCCGTGTCGAGCGGTTTGCCCATCCGGTGTTGCTGGAGCGCTCCCGAGCGGCGGAACTAGCAACGGCCGCCCATCCGGTCCTTCCCGACGGCCCGTCCGTGTTGACGCTGCTGGAAACGGTCACGACGGCGTTGATCGCGCGCGGTCTCGACCCGGACGCCCCCACGTGGGACGCATGGCGCAACGAGGACGGCCGTTGGACCGTGCAGTTGGCGTGGAAGGCGGGAATGTCCGACAACGTCGCACACTTCCGGTTCACCCCCGGCGCCCACGGCGGCACCGTGACGGCGTTCGACGACGCAGCATCCGAGCTGATCGACCCGAGCTTCGCGCGTCCGCTGCGTCCGGTGGCAGCGCTGCGCGAGCCGGAGGTCCAGGTCGAGGAGCCGACGCTGCCGATCGACCCGCCGCTGCAGGCCACCGCCGCGCCCGAAGCGCCAGAAACACCGTCCGAGACTGTCGCACCGCAGCAGCCGAAGCCCCGCAGGGGTAAGGCGAAGCCGGCGGTGCCGGCCTGGGAGGACGTCCTGCTGGGTGTGCGCTCCAGCGGCCAGCGCTAACTCTTTCCACCGCGAACAGTCGGAAAGTGCTCCTTTTTCGGGGGCGCTTTGCGTCTGCTCGGCAGGGATCAGGTCACCCGCCGATGGCGATCGCGAGCACCACCAGCCACGCGATCGCCACACCGACTCCGAAGCCCAGCACGAACCACCGCCACACCGGCCGGTTGCGCCACCCCCACACCGTCGGGGCAAGACCGCCGACCGCGACCAGGTTGAGCCCGAGCGCCAACAGCGAATGCACCCGAAGTAGCCCGATACTGAGCACGACGATCGCGGCCGCGGTGACAGCCGCGACGAAGGCCGCCACCGTCAACCCCATCGCCCACGGCGTCGAGTCGTCGGTCATGGCGCCAATCTAATCCGCTCGTAGAACGCCAGCGCTGCGGCGGTTGCGACGTTGAGCGAGTCGGTGCCCCGCGACATCGGGACGCGCACCCGCAGATCCGCGGCCCGCATCGTGCGCTCGGTCAGTCCCGGCCCTTCGGCGCCGACGAGGATCGCCACCTTGTCGTCGACGACGGCCGACATGGCGTCGGCCAGGGTGCGCGCCGCCGGCGCAGGGGTCATCGCCAGCAATCGAAAGCCATTGTCGCGCAACTGTTCGAGGTCTGCCGGCCACGACTGCGCCCACGCATACGGCACCAGCAACGCGTGGCCCATCGACACCCGCACGGCGCGCCGGTACAGCGGATCGGCGCACCCGGTGCCGAAGACGACCGCGTCGACGCCGAGGCCGGCCGCGTTGCGGAAGATCGAGCCGAGGTTCTCGTGGTCGTTGACGCCTTCGAGGACCGCGACCGTGCGGGCGTCGTCCAGCACCTCGGCGATCGACGGTTCGCGTGGCCGCGACGCCGAGGCCAGCACGCCGCGGTTGAGGTGAAAGCCGACCACCTCGGCCATCACGTCGGCCGGGACCCGGTAATAGGGCGCCGAGACGCCGGGCAGGTCGGCCGCGAGTTCCTGCATGCGGCGGTCGGTGCCCATCATCGCGCGGGGCCGGAACCGCGACGCCAGCATGCGCTGCACGACCAGCACACCCTCGGCGATCACCAGACCCTTACCGGTGGGCAGGTCGGGTCTGCGGTCGACGCTGTTGAGGTCACGGAAGTCGTCCAGCCGTGGGTCGGACGGATCGGCGACGTCGATTACGTTGACGCTCACCGACGTCCGCAATCCGGGTCGTCTGACCGATGAGCCGGCCGCGATCGGCTAGGTTTCATAGCGATGACCCCGCATCCGCCCCCGCTGCCCGACATCCTGTTGCGGCCACTGCCGGTCATCGTCGCGATCGCGGCCGGTTGGGTCGTCGCTGCGATCCTGGCGTTCACGGTGACCGGTCTACACGAATGGCGGCCCTACACGGTGGCCGGCCTGGGCGTCGGCGCCCTTGGCACAGCGATCTGGTTGTGGCAACGTCGCGCCGTGCGCCATGGGTCGCGCGGGGCGCAGAGCGGACTCACGTGACGACAAGACAGGAGAAGGCGATGGCAGCACCGCTGTTGCAGGCCGAAACCACGATCAACGCCCCGGTGGCGAAGGTCTGGGAACTGGTCTCCGACCTCAAGAACATGCCGCGCTGGAGCCCGCAGTGCCGAATGATGAAAACCTTCGGTCCGCTGCGGCGCGGGGCGAAGACGGTCAATCTCAATCGGCGAAAGTTCCTGGTGTGGCCAACCACAAGCCAGATCACCGAGTTGATTCCGGAGAAGAAGCTCGCGTTTCGGGTGAATCAGAACGGCACGGTGTGGAGCTACGAGCTAGAACCCACCGAGACCGGCACCCGGTTGGTGGAGACGCGGCATGCCGAAAACGGTGTGAAACCGATCTCCAACATGACGGTCAACGCGTTGATGGGCGGTGTGCCCAGCTTCGAGCGTGAGCTCGTCGAGGGTATGAACGAGTCGCTCGCGCGGATCAAGGCCGCGGCCGAGCGCTAGTCGGATGACGATCAAGCGGCGAGGAACGAGCCGCGATGAGGAGTCCGACCAAAAACGCTAGTCGGCCGGCTCGGTCAGATCGAGCACGCCGTCGTCGTACGGGTCATACAACGGAGAGCCGCCACCGGCCGGTTGCGGCGTGTCCGAGTGTGCGCCGCACCCGTATTCGGCGTCGACCACGTGACCGTCGGCGGAGAACTCGTTCGCGCAGACGCCGAACATCGTGCCCAGCGTCCCGGTGAGTGGCAGATAGAACCCGCAGTCGCGGCACACACGCCGCGTCGAACGCGCCATCGGCGAACCCGGACCGTAATCCCCGTCGTGCCAACGTTGCGCCGCGTCCATCCGGCCCCACGGGCTGAGCACCTGCCGACGGCCCAAACCCACTTCGGCGGCGACCTCGTCGACCTCCGGATCGCCGGTCGCCATGTAGCCGGGAACCAGACGGGGGTCGTCTGCGGACGGAGCCAGGAGGTCACCGGGGCCCAGGTCGCCCGGCCGGACGCGGTCTTGCCAGGGCACCCACTTGGGCGCCAGCAACGCCGTCGGTCCGGGTACCAGCACGACCTCGCTGATCGTGGCGTGGTCGGCGCCCGGCCACGCCGCGACGACAACGGCCCACTGCCAGCCGCGATAGCCCGGCATGACGGCGAGGAACCGGTGCGTGGCCGCGGTCGGGTCGTCGAAGCTCGCCCCCAGGTACTCGCCGACGGTGTCCTCGCCGCTGAACTCGACGATCGCCGCGCGGGCGTCGTCGACGGCGCCCAAGAGTACGGCCTCCAGGTCCGGGCGCCCGGCGGCGTTCTCACCGGAAGCGTCGGCGCCGTGCTCGGCGGATTCGGTCACACTGTCCATCGCCTCCAATAGTGCCTGACCGGCGAACCGGTAGCCACACCGGTTGGCTGCACACCCGTGGCCGCTTCGATGGTGGAGAATCGTCCTCGTGACCGGACCGCGTCGTGACCCACGAGACTCCCCGGGCCGGCGCGACCCCCGCTATTACCCTCCGCGCCCGCCCGAGGATGCCGAACATCCCGGGATGGCGAACTACCCGAGCGATGGGAGCTACCGTCGTCCCCGCCGGAGTGGGCCGACCCCGAGCGCCAACCGATGGCTACCACCGCTCGACGAGCCGACCCGCGAGTTCAGTTCCGAGCCTCCGCCGCACAGCGTGGGCAGCGCGGCGGGCGAAAGGGTCACCGTCACAAGGGTGGCCGCGCAACGCAGCCGCGAGATGGGCTCCAAGATGTACGGCCTGGTGCACCGGGCCGCCACCGCCGACGGCGCCGACAAGTCCGGGCTGACCGCGCTGACGTGGCCGGTGGTCGCGAACTTCGCCGTCGACGCTGCGATGGCCGTCGCGCTGGCCAACACGCTGTTCTTCGCCGCGGCCTCCGGCGAGAGCAAGAGCAGAGTCGCGCTGTACCTGTTGATCACCATTGCGCCGTTCGCCGTCATCGCGCCGCTTATCGGACCCGCATTGGACCGGCTGCAGCACGGCCGCCGCGTCGCGCTGGCCACGTCGTTCGCGCTGCGCACGGTGCTGGCCGTGGTGTTGATCGCCAACTACGACAGCGCCACCGGCAACTTCCCGTCGTGGGTGCTCTACCCCTGCGCGCTGGGAATGATGGTGCTGTCCAAGTCATTCAGCGTGTTGCGCAGTGCGGTGACACCGCGCGTGCTGCCGCCGAGCATCGACCTGGTGCGGGTGAACTCGCGGTTGACTACCTTCGGTCTGCTCGGCGGCACGATGGTCGGGGGCGCGGTCGCCGCGGGCGCGGAGTACCTGTTCCAGCTTGTCCAGCTCCCTGGTGCGCTGTACGTGATCGTCGCGGTGTCGGTGGCCGGCGCGGTGCTGGCGATGCGGATCCCGAAGTGGGTCGAGGTCACCGAGGGTGAGGTTCCCGCAACGCTGAGCTACCACGGTCGCACGGGCGAACTCCGGCGCCGCCTCGAGCAGCCGCCGACGAAGCCGGCGCGGCAGCCGTTGGGCCGCAACACCATCACGGCGCTGTGGGGCAACTGCACCATCAAGGTGATGGTCGGCTTCCTGTTCCTCTACCCGGCCTTCGTGGCCAAGTCACACGACGCGAGCGGCTGGGAGCAGCTGCGCATACTCGGCTTGATCGGCGCGGCCGCGGCCATCGGCAACTTCGCGGGCAACTTCACCAGCGCGCGCCTGAAGCTCGGCCATCCGGCGCAGGTCGTGGTGCGCTGCACGGTTGTCGTCACGCTGGCCGCGCTGGCCGCCGCGCTGACCGGCGAACTGCTGGTCGCCGCGATCGCCACCCTGCTCACCTCCGGGGCGAGCGCGATTGGCAAGGCGTCGCTGGATGCGTCGCTGCAAGATGACCTGCCCGAGGAGTCGCGCGCGTCGGCCTTCGGCCGTTCGGAGTCGGTGCTGCAGTTGGCCTGGGTGGCGGGCGGAGCCGTCGGCGTGCTGGTGTACACCGAATTGTGGGTGGGCTTCACCGCGATCACGTCGGGGCTGATTCTGGGCCTGGCGCAGACCGTGGTCAGCTACCGCGGCGAATCGTTGATTCCCGGCCTGGGCGGCAACCGGCCGGTGCTCGCCGAACCGGAGGGCGGCCGTCCGGACACCGCGGCGGTGGCGCACGAGTGAAACGCATGCTCGCCGCGCTCGCGGCAGTGGTGGTTCTCGCGTCGGCGGGTACGGGTGTGCTCATCTGGCGGCTCAGCGCTCACGACTCACCGAAATACCCTGAGATCAGCGCATTTTCGCATGGACACCTGGTCCGCGTCGGGCCCTACCGGTACTGCGAGGTGCTCAACCCCACGAAGTGCGAGGTTTTCGCCGAGCAGGGCGAGCTGCCGGTCACCGAACGCGATGCCGTGCAGTTGTCGGTGCCGCCGGCGATCGCGCGCGCGCCGTGGGTGCTGTTGCGGCAGTACGAGGGTGGCGACGTCATCGAGGAGTTCCGGCCCGAGACACGCTTGGCGGTGACCATTCCCACGGTCGATCCGCGGCGCGGCAAGCTCACCGGTTTCGCCGTGCTGCTGCCGACGCTGATCCGCATCGACGGTGAAGAGGTGCCCGCCCCGCACGCAGAGTGGTCGGTGCGAACGGTGTGGTCCTAGTCGGGCGACGATCAAGCGACGAGGGACGAGTCGCGCTGAGGAGCCCGACAATTGATCTAGGCCGAGTGGCAGCCACGGCAGGCACAGGCCTCACTCCGTGCGACGTTTTGCGACGGTGCACTCGAACTCTTGCGACAGAACGTCACCCGCTGAGACTCGCGTGACACCTGTGGCGCATCCGCTAACCGGCGCCGTGTCCGTCGGGCATCCGCTCGCCGTCGCGCACTGGCCCTGGCGGTGTTCCCTCGCCAAAAGGCTTGCCGCCCAACGCCTCCCGGCAGTGCGCCGTGAGCCAGTTGGACAGGTCCGGACCCTTCGGCACAACCTGCGTCGGGTTGATGTCGGTATGCACGAGGTAGTAGTGCTGCTTGATCTGGACGAAGTCGATGGTGTCGCCGAAACCGGGCGTCTGGAACAGGTCGCGGGCATACGCCCACAGCACCGGCATCTCGGCGAGCTTGCAGCGGTTGGTTTTGAAGTGGCCGTGGTAGACGGGGTCGAAACGGGCCAACGTGGTGAACAACCGAACGTCGGCTTCGGTGATCGTGTCGCCGACGAGGTAGCGCTGGTCGCGTAGTCGCTCCTCGAGCCAGTCGAGCGCGGTGAACAACCTGTCGTAGGCCTTGTTGTAGGCGTCCTGCGACCCGGCGAACCCGCATCGGTACACGCCGTTGTTGACCTCCGTGTAGATCCGCTGGGCCACCTCGTCGATCTCGTCGCGCAGCCGGTCGGGATACAGGTCGGGCGCGCCGTCGCGGTGATACTTCGTCCACTCGGTGGAGAAGTCCAGCGTGATCTGCGGGAAGTCGTTGGTGACGACCTCGCCGGTCGGCACGTCGACGATCGCGGGCACCGTGATGCCCTTGTCGTAATCGGGGAAGCGCTTCAGGTAGGCGTCCTTGAGCCGGGGAATTCCCAGCACCGGGTCGACGCCGTCTGGATCGAGGTCGAACGTCCAGCTGTCCTCGTCATGGGTAGGCCCGCAAAAGCCAATGGACAGCGCGTCTTCCAGGCCGAGCAGCCTGCGGACGATGATCGTGCGGTTGGCCCACGGGCAGGCCCGCGCCACGACGAGCCGATACCGGCCGGGCTCGACGGGGTAGCCGTCGCGGCCGTCTGCCGTGATGCGCGTGGAGATGTACTTGGTGTCGCGGTTGAACTCGCCACCTGAGTCGGACTTGTCGGCGACATATGCCATGCAGTCAGCATGCCCGCCGAGTGTCGGGTTGACGCACGCAATTCGGCGTCAGGTGTCGATCAACCCGACACTCGCCGCGGAATGCCTAGGACTCGAGCTCGCGCGCGACCGCCCGGACCACCTCGGACACTCGGCGGGCGACCTTGCGGTCCGGATAGCGGCCCTTACGCAGCTCCGGCTGCACCGCGCTCTCGAGCAGCGTGATCATGTCCTCGATCATGCCGTGCAATTCGTCGGGCGAGTGCTTGCGCTCGGCGGCCGCCGCCTCCCGACGCGTACGCGACAGGCTGGGCGGCGGATCGATGACCTTCAGCGTCAACGCCTGCGGACCGCGACGCCCCGCGGCGATGCCGAACTCGACGCGCTGCCCGGCCTTGAGCGTCTCGACACCAGAGGGCAGCGCCGAGGACCGGACGTAGACGTCCTCACCGTCCTCCTGCGACAGAAAGCCGAAGCCCTTCTCGGCGTCGTACCACTTCACCCTGCCGGTCGGCACTGGTCTCACCCGCTTGTCTTGACGTCAATGTAGGAAACATGGGAAACACACGAAAGCGCCCCGAATGCGCCGGGACGCGTGTTGCGATCCTACTCTGACCTCAACCTCGCCAGCACCCCCTTATCGGTAGGCTGGAGCCACCGCTGAAGGAGAAGAAGCGCCCGCTATGCGATTGATCCTGAATGTCATCTGGTTGATCTTCGGCGGCCTCTGGCTGGCGTTGGGCTACCTGCTGGCAGCGCTGATCTCCTTCGTGCTGATCATCACGATTCCGTTCGGGTTCGCAGCTCTGCGCATCGCGGTTTTCGCGCTGTGGCCGTTCGGCAACACCGTCGTCGACAAACCCGGGCCGCGGCCCGGAGCTCTCATCGGCAACATCATCTGGATCATCCTGTTCGGCATCTGGCTCGCGATCGGCCATGTGATCACCGCCGTGGCGATGGCGATCACGATCATCGGCATCCCGCTCGCGCTGGCCAACCTCAAGCTCATCCCGGTATCGCTGATGCCGCTGGGCAAGGAGATCGTGCCGGTCGACTCGGTCACCAACCCGGAGCGGGCGTTCGCATGACCGTCGTCGGCCTCGGCCTGCCCACCGTCGCACCGGCCACCCCGGCTCCGGCCGACGGTCCGCTCATCGACACCTTCGGCCGCATCGCCACGGATCTGCGGGTGTCGCTGACCGACCGGTGCAACCTGCGCTGCACCTATTGCATGCCCGCCGACGGGCTGGACTGGCTGCCGACGGAGCGCCTGCTGCGGCCCGACGAGCTGACCCGCCTGCTGCGCATCGCCGTGACGCGGCTCGGCATCACTAGCGTGCGCTTCACCGGCGGCGAGCCGCTGGTGGCCCGCGGTCTCGAGGACGTCATCGCCGCGACGGCAGCGCTGCGGCCGAGGCCGGAGATCACGTTGACCACCAACGGGATCGGCCTCGCCGGCCGGGCCGATCGGCTGAAGCGGGCCGGACTCGACCGCATCAACGTCTCACTGGACACCGTCGACGCCGTGCGTTTCGCCGCCATCACCCGGCGCGACCGACTCGACGATGTGCTCGCCGGGCTGCGGGCGGCGAAGGCCGCGGGCCTCGACCCCGTGAAGGTCAACGCGGTTCTCGACCCGGTCACCGGCCTCGATGATGCGGTCGCGCTGCTGCGGTTCTGTCTCGACCACGGCTACCAGCTGCGCATCATCGAGCAGATGCCGCTGGACGCGGGCCATGAATGGCAGCGCGGCAAGGCGATCGGCGCCGACGAGGTGCTCGCCGCCCTGCAGCAGCATTTCCACCTCACCCCCGACAGCGCGCCGCGCGGTTCGGCGCCGGCCGAGTTGTGGCGGGTCGACGGCGGCGGCGTGGTCGGCATCATCGCCTCGGTCTCGCACGCGTTCTGCGCCGCCTGCGACCGCACCCGGCTCACCGCCGACGGCCAGGTCCGCAACTGCCTGTTCGCCCAGCAGGAGACCGATCTGCGCCAGCTGATGCGCGCCGGCGCGGACGACGAAGCCGTCGAAGCCGCGTGGCGCTCTGCGATGTGGGCGAAGGCGGCCGGGCATGGCATCAACGATCCCGACTTCGTGCAACCCGATCGGCCGATGAGCGCGATCGGCGGATGACCCGTGGGTGAGATGACGACGACGGCCACGATCGCGGTGACGGTGCGCTACTTCGCGGCCGCGCGCGCCGCGGCCGGTAACGATGAGGAGACGGTTCGGCTTCGGCCGGAAACGACGCTCGCCGAACTGGTCGTCCGATTGGGCGAGCGCGACGAGAATCTCGCGAAAGTGTTGAAACGCTGCTCTTTTCTGTGCGACGGCATCGCGGTCCGCGATGACAGCGCGGCGCTGAGCGACTCTCAAACCGTCGATGTTCTTCCCCCTTTCGCGGGCGGTTAGCCGTGATTTCTGTCACATAACGGAATGGTCACAGCCTGGCTACGGCGCGGTGGAGCTGGTCTCGGACCTGCGTAAACGCCGGAAACTGCTGGGCATTTAGAGGATTTTTAGAATTTGCCGGCGTCGGAAACGCCGTTACCGGCAGAAGATGACGCGACCACAGCGAGCCGTTACGGTTCAGTCCCAAGCCGGTCGACCTCAAACCGTCCGGCCCGCCGTGCCCAACCGCGCCGAGCTCCATCCGTTGGTGCACGGGATACCGACGAACAACTTGGATGGAGGCGGGGGACCCACCGGTCCGCCGAGTCAAAACGGACCTGGAGCCATCGGCTCCTTGGGGTGAAGCCGGATCGCGTAGTGCGACACGGCCGGGCATACCTCTCCAGCCCGAACCCGACAGCTGACCTCGTAGGCGCCGAAGAGAGGACCGAGCGCACCTATGAGTGGACGGCATCGCAAGCCCACTGCATCAGCTGTAAGCGTCGCGAAAGTCGCCTTCACCGGCGCAGTTATCGGAACCGGAAGCCTCGCCCTCGCCGGCCAAGCCAACGCCGCCACCGACGGCGAATGGGACCAGGTCGCCAGCTGCGAGTCGGGCGGCAACTGGGCCATCAACACCGGCAACGGCTATCAGGGCGGCCTTCAGTTCTCGCCGAGCACCTGGAGCGGCCACGGCGGCGGAGAGTACGCACCCGCAGCGCACCTGGCCACCAAGGAAGAGCAGATCGCCGTCGCCGAGCGGGTGCTCGCAAGCCAGGGCAAGGGTGCCTGGCCGTCATGCGGTGGTCCACTGTCGGGCGCCACGCCGCGCAACGTCGTCGACGACGCGGTGGAAGCAGGAGCTGCCCTGGACCTACTGCGTGAAGTCGAGGTTGTTCTCGAAACCCTGGGGGCCACAC